>NZ_JBSFGB010000031.1:0-119657 GCF_053596375.1 Streptomyces sp. NPDC001709
GGCTGGTAGATGTTGCCGTGCGCCATCCGGCGGCGCAGCGCCTCCGGGGACATGTCGACCAGCTCGATCTGGTCGGCCCGCCGTACGACCTCGTCCGGGACGGTCTCCCGCTGCCGCACCCCGGTGATCGACTCGACCACGTCCCCCAGGGACTCCAGGTGCTGGATGTTGACGGTCGAGACCACGTCGATCCCGGCGGCGAGCAGCTCCGCCACGTCCTGCCAGCGCTTGGCGTTGCGCGACCCGGGGACGTTCGTGTGGGCGAGCTCGTCGACCAGGGCGACCGCGGGGGCACGCCGCAGCACGGCGTCCACGTCCATCTCGGTGAAGACGCCGCCCCGGTAGGCGAGTTCCCTGCGCGGCACCTGTTCCAGGCCGTGCAGCATCACCTGGGTGCGGGGCCGGTGATGGTGTTCGACGAAGGCCACGACGCAGTCGGTGCCCCGCTCGATCCGGCGGTGCGCCTCCGACAGCATCGCGTACGTCTTGCCGACGCCGGGTGCCGCGCCGAGGTAGATCCGGAGCCTGCCGCGTGCCATGTCATCCCTCGAAGCGGTAGCCCATACCGGGCTCGGTGATCAGATAGCGGGGCTGGGAGGGGTCCGACTCCAGCTTCCGGCGGAGTTGGGCCATGTAGACCCGCAGATAGTTGGTCTTGTTGCGCTGCGAGACCCCCCAGACGTCCTGGAGCAGCTGTTTCTGGGTGATCAGCCGGCCGGGGTTGGTCACCAGGATCTCCAGCAGGTGCCACTCGGTCGGGGTCAGCCGTACGTCCCGCCCGTCGCGTACGGCCTTCTTGGCCAGCAGGTCGAGGGTGAAGTGCGCCGTCTCGACCAGCGTCGTCTCGGGGAGCGGTGGGGTGTCCTCGGTACGGCGGACGGCGGCGCGCAGCCGGGCCAGCAGCTCGTCCATGCTGAACGGCTTGGTGATGTAGTCGTCGGCGCCCGCGTCGAGCGCGGCCACCTTCTCGTCGGAGGCCTGCCGGGCGGAGAGGACCATGATCGGTACGCGGCTCCGGCCCCGCAGGCCCTTGATCACGTCGACGCCGTCCATGTCGGGCAGACCGAGGTCCAGCAGCACCACGTCGGGCTGACGCGCGGCGGCGAGCCGGAGGGCCGTGGCACCGTCGGGGGCGGCGTCCACGCCGTAGTGACGTGCCTGCAAGTTGATGACGAGGGCCCGAACCAGCTGCGGGTCGTCCTCCACCACGAGCACCCTGGTCATGGGTGTGTGCCTCTCCTGTCATGCCTGCGGGAGTCGGCACACCGAGGTGCCGGCTCCCGCTGCGAATCGCGTAAGGCGGTCACTTCTTCGCCACGAGGTCCTTGAGGGCGATGTTGAGTTCGAGGACGTTCACCCGCGGCTCGCCGATGAAGCCGAGCGTGCGGCCGGTGGTGTGGTCCTTGACCAGCTTCTCGACCTGGTCGACCGTCAGGCCGTTCTTCGCGGCGACCCGGTGGACCTGGAGTTCGGCGTACTGCGGGGAGATGGCCGGGTCCAGTCCGGAGCCGGAGGAGGTGACGGCGTCGGCGGGTACGTCGGACGGCTCGACCGTGTAGCCGGGGACCGAGTTGTCCTTGACCACCTTGGCCTTGGCGTCCTCGACCTGTTTGAGGAGCACCTTGCTGTCCGCGGACAGGTTGGTGGCGCCCGACAGGATCAGCTTGTACCGCGTGTTGACGCTGTTCGTGCCGAGGCCGCCTGCCGGGCGGGGCTGGAAGTAGTCGAGGCCGTAGCCCTGTTGGCCGATCAGGGACGAGCCGACGACCTTGCCGTCCGCCTTGATCTCGGAGCCGTTGGCCTTGTCGTGGAACAGCGCCTGGGCCACCCCCGTGACCGCCAGCGGATAGATGACGCCGGTGAGCACGGTCAGCACCAGCAGCGCCCTCAGACCCGCGCCGAGCAACCGGGCCGTGTTCACAAAGGAGTTGTTCATGTCCTTCACCCGATCCCGGGGATCAGAGAGATGAGCAGGTCGATGATCTTGATGCCGATGAAGGGCGCGACCAGGCCGCCGAGGCCGTAGATACCGAGGTTGCGCCGCAGCATCCTGTCCGCGCTCATCGGCCGGTAGCGCACGCCCTTCAGGGACAGCGGCACCAGCGCGATGATGATCAGCGCGTTGAAGACGACGGCCGACAGGATCGCGGAGTCCGGCGAGGACAGGTGCATGATGTTCAGCTTGTCCAGGCCCGGGTAGACCGCCGCGAACAGCGCCGGGATGATCGCGAAGTACTTCGCGACGTCGTTGGCGATCGAGAACGTGGTCAGCGCACCGCGCGTGATCAGCAGCTGCTTGCCGATCTCGACGATCTCGATGAGTTTCGTCGGGTTGGAGTCGAGGTCGACCATGTTGCCGGCCTCCTTGGCGGCCGACGTACCGGTGTTCATCGCCACGCCGACGTCCGCCTGGGCGAGCGCGGGCGCGTCGTTGGTGCCGTCACCGGTCATCGCGACCAGCTTGCCGCCCGCCTGCTCCCGCTTGATGAGGGCCATCTTGTCCTCGGGGGTCGCCTCCGCGAGGAAGTCGTCGACGCCCGCCTCCTCGGCGATCGCCTTGGCGGTCAGCGGGTTGTCACCCGTGATCATGACCGTCTTGATGCCCATGCGGCGCAGCTCCTCGAACCGCTCCCGCATGCCGTCCTTGACGACGTCCTTGAGATGGATGACACCCAGCACGCGGGCGCCCTGGTCGTCGTGGACGGCGACCAGCAGCGGGGTGCCGCCCGCCTCGGAGATCCGGTTCGCGATGCCGTCCGCGTCCTTCGCGACCGTGCCGCCCTGCTCCTCGACCCAGGCGATGACGGAGGCGGTGGCGCCCTTGCGGACCTTGCGGCCGTCGACGTCCACGCCCGACATACGGGTCTGGGCGGTGAACTCGATCCACTCGGCGTGCGCCAGCTCGCCCTGGTGGCGCTCGCGCAGCCCGTACCCCTCCTTCGCCAGGACGACGACCGAGCGGCCCTCGGGGGTCTCGTCGGCCAGCGAGGACAGCTGGGCCGCGTCGGCCACCTCCGGCTCGGTGGTGCCCTTCACCGGGACGAACTCGGCGGCCTGCCGGTTGCCGAGCGTGATCGTGCCGGTCTTGTCCAGCAGCAGCGTGGAGACGTCACCGGCGGCCTCCACCGCGCGGCCCGACATGGCCAGCACGTTGCGCTGCACCAGCCGGTCCATGCCCGCGATGCCGATCGCGGAGAGCAGGGCGCCGATCGTGGTCGGGATCAGGCAGACCAGCAGGGCCACCAGTACGACCATGGTCAGGTGTGTGCCCGCGTACGTGGCGAACGGCGGGAGGGTGGCCACCGCCAGCAGGAAGACGATGGTCAGCGAGGCCAGCAGGATGTTCAGCGCGATCTCGTTGGGCGTCTTCTGCCGGGCCGCGCCCTCGACCAGGTTGATCATCCGGTCGATGAAGGTCTCGCCGGGCTTCGTCGTGATCTCGATGACGATCCGGTCGGAGAGCACCTTCGTACCACCCGTGACGGCCGAGCGGTCACCGCCGGACTCGCGGATGACCGGCGCGGACTCGCCCGTGATCGCCGACTCGTCCACGGACGCGACACCCTCGACGACGTCACCGTCACCGGGGATGACGTCACCGGCCTCGCAGACCACCAGGTCACCGATCTTCAGCTCGGTGCCGGCGACCACGGTCCCGTCGACCTTGCGTGCCACGGTGTCGGTCTTGGCCTTGCGCAGGGTGTCGGCCTGCGCCTTGCCGCGGCCCTCGGCGACCGCCTCCGCCAGGTTGGCGAAGACCACGGTCAGCCACAGCCAGGCGCTGATGGTCCAGCCGAACCAGTCGGTCGGGTCCTTGAGGGAGAAGACCGTGGTCAGCACGGACCCGATCCACACCACGAACATCACGGGCGACTTGACCATCACCCGCGGATCGAGCTTGCGGAACGCGTCCGGCAGCGACTTGACCAGTGCCTTGGGGTCGAAGAGGCCCGCTCCGACACGGCCCTCGGCGGGCTTGTGCCCGGTCGGCGCGTCCTGGTGGGGCGCAAGGGTGGGAGTGGACATGGAGTCCTCGTGGTTCTTCGTGTCGGTGGTCATCACGCCAGCCCTTCCGCGAGCGGGCCCAGCGCGAGGGCCGGGAAGTACGTGAGACCGGTGATGATCAGGATCGCGCCCACCAGCAGACCGGTGAACAGCGGTTTCTCGGTGCGCAGGGTGCCCGCGGTGACCGGTACCGGCGTCTGCTCGGCGAGCGAGCCGGCCAGCGCCAGGACGAAGACCATGGGCAGGAAGCGGCCGAGCAGCATCGCGAGCCCGGTCATGGTGTCGAACCAGTCGGTGTTCGCGTTCAGGCCGGCGAAGGCCGAGCCGTTGTTGTTCGACGCCGAGGTGAACGCGTACAGGACTTCGGAGAACCCGTGCGCGCCGGAGTTGAGCATCGAGTGCGGCGGGGTCGGCAGGGCCATGGAGGCCGCGGTGAAGACGAGCACCAGCGCCGGGGTGACGAGGATGTAGCAGGCGGCGAGCTTCATCTCGCGGCCGCCGATCTTCTTGCCCAGGTACTCGGGCGTACGGCCCACCATCAGACCGGAGATGAACACCGCGATGACGGCCATGATCAGCATGCCGTAGAGGCCGGAGCCGGTGCCGCCGGGCGCGATCTCGCCCAGCATCATGCCGAGCATGGTGATGCCGCCGCCGAGGCCGGTGAAGGAGGAGTGGAAGGAGTCCACCGCACCGGTCGAGGTCAGCGTCGTCGAGGTCGCGAAGATCGACGAGGAGCCGACGCCGAAGCGGACCTCCTTGCCCTCCATCGCACCGCCCGCGGCCTGCAGCGCCGCGCCGTGGTGGGCGAACTCGGTCCACATCATCAAGGCGGTGAAGCCCAGCCAGATGGTGAACATGGTGGCGAGGATCGCGTAACCCTGCTTCACATTGCCGACCATCACGCCGAAGGTGCGGGTCAGCGAGAACGGGATCACCAGGATCAGGAAGATCTCGAAGAGGTTGGTGAAGGGGGTCGGGTTCTCGAAGGGGTGGGCGGAGTTGGCGTTGAAGTAGCCGCCGCCGTTGGTGCCCAGCTCCTTGATCGCCTCCTGGGAGGCGACCGCGCCGCCGTTCCACTGCTGCGAGCCGCCCATGAACTGGCCGACCTCGTGGATGCCGGAGAAGTTCTGGATGGCGCCGCAGGCGACCAGGACGACCGCCGCGACGGCCGCGACCGGCACCAGGATGCGCAGCGTGCCGCGCACCAAGTCGCTCCAGAAGTTGCCCAGTTCACCCGTGCGCGAGCGCGCGAAACCACGGACGAGCGCCACGGCGACGGCGATGCCCACGGCCGCCGAGACGAAGTTCTGCACGGCGAGCCCGGCGGTCTGCACGAGGTGACCCATGGTCTGCTCGCCGTAGTACGACTGCCAGTTGGTGTTGGTCACGAACGAGACGGCCGTGTTGAACGACTGCGCCGGGTTGACCGAGGAGAAGCCGAGCGAGCCGGGCAGGACGCCCTGCAGCCGCTGCAGCAGGTAGAGGAAGAGGACGCCGACCGCCGAGAAGGCGAGGACCGCGCGCAGATACGCGGGCCAGGTCATCTCGGCGTCGGGGTCGGCACCGATGCCCTTGTAGATCCACTTCTCCACCCGCAGGTGCTTCTTGGAGGAGTAGACCCGGGCCATGTAGGTGCCGAGGGGGACGTAGACGAGCGCCAGTGCGCCTATCAGGGCGAGCAGTTGGAGCACGCCTGCCAGTACGGGACCCATGTCTGCTCTCAGAACCTCTCCGGGAAGATCAGGGCGAGGACGAGATAGCCCAGCAGGGCGACGGCCACGACCAGGCCGACGACGTTCTCGGCGGTCACAGCTTCGTCACCCCCTTGGCGACGAGTGCCACCAGCGCGAAACCCGCGAGCACGGTGACGACGAAGGCCAGATCGGCCATCGCGAACTCCTGGAGTGAGGTTCGGTGGAAACGGACGTGTACGAGGAAAGCGCCTGTCTGGCCGGATCCGGTCGCCCGTTGACGACCCTCTTACGGCCGCGCTCACGGCTTTGACGGGTCTCTTACGGCGGCTTGCGGATCTCTCGTACGAAGGCTCGCGGGATCCCGTACGAAGGCTCGCGGATCTCGTACGAAGGCCTACGGCAGCCGGAACCGCAGCCGGCAGATCACCGCGTCCGTCTCCCGCCGCACGGCGTGCGCGACGATCGCACCCCGCTGGTTCTGCAGCAGCCGCTGCCACAGCCGCTCCGGCTCGGCCTCCGGGATCAGCACCGTGACCCGGGTACCGGGCTCGGCGGCGGCCACCTCACGGACGTACGCGGCGATGGGACGGCCCAGGCTGCGCCGCGCGCAGGACAGCCGGATCAGCGGCACCCCGGGGTTCCATTGCGCCCAGGCGCGCTCCAGCGCGTGCAGCTGGGCGCGGTCCTCGGGGTCCGGGTAGCAGACGGTCACCGCGCGGACCTCGTCGCCGAGGGAGCCGGCCGCGCTGAGGGCCTCCGACGTCAGCCGGGACAGGGTCGACACGGGTACGACGACCAGCGAGCGCTCGCGGTGCGGGGCCTGCGGGATGCGGCCGAGCCCGAGCCGCTCACCGATCCGGCCGTAGGCGCGGTGCACGGCGACGAAGGCGGCCACCAGCAGGGGCAGTGCGATGACGATCAGCCAGGCCCCCTCGGTGAACTTGCTCGCCGTGACGACGACGGCGGCGATGCCGGTGAGGACGGCGCCGAAGCCGTTGAGCAGCGCCTTCCCGCGCCATCCCGGGGTCCGCTCCAGCCGCCAGTGCCGCACCATCCCCACCTGGGCGATCGTGAAGCCGACGAAGACACCGACGGCGAACATCGGCACCAGGGTGTTGGTGTCCCCGCCGGAGAAGACCAGCAGCGCGGCCGAGACGGCGGCGAGGGCCAGGACGCCGTGCCGGTGGACCTGGCGGTCGGCCTTCAACGCGAACACGTGCGGCGCGTAGTTGTCCCGGGCGAGCAGCTTCAGCAGCACCGGCAGCCCGCCGAAGGAGGTGTTCGCGGAGAGCGCCAGCAGGATCATCGTCGCGAACTGGATGACGTAGAAGGCCCAGTTGTGGCCGAGGGAGGCGTCCGCGAGCTGGGCGAGGACCGTGACGCCCGCGACCGGCTGGAGGTGGAAGCGGCCGATCAGCACCGACAGGCCGATCAGCATCAGGCCCAGTACGGCGCCCAGGGCGACCTCCGCGCGCTGGGCCCGGCGGACCCGCGGCACCCGGAAGGACGGGACGGCGTTGGCGATGGCCTCGACCCCCGTCAGTGCGGCACAGCCGGAAGCGAAGGCTTTGAGCAGAAGCAGCGCGCCCACGCTGGAGGCGTTGTCCGCGACGACGGAAGCGTGCCCGGCCGCGGTGGCCGTGCTCACGGGGTGGGAGCGGAACAGCCCGACGGCGATGATGGCGAAGACCGAGCCGACGAACACGACCGTCGGCACGATGAACGCCTTCGCCGACTCCACGATCCCGCGCAGGTTCACGCCCGTGATCAGCGCGAGCACCGCAAGGCACAGCCACAGCCGGTCGTCGTAGAGGGCCGGGAAGGCGGAGGTCAGGGCCGCCACGCCGGCCGTGACCGCGACGGCGACGTTGAGTACGTAGTCCAGCACCAGCGAGGCGGCGGCCACCAGGCTGGTCCGCGCGCCCAGATGCGTCTTGGCCACGGCGTAGGAGCCGCCGCCGTCCGGGAAGGCGGCGATCACCTGCCGGTAGGAGGCCACGAGTACCGCCAGCAGGGCGGCGATGGCCAGCGTGACGGGCAGCGTGAAGCCCAGCCCGTGAGCACCCGCGGCGGCGAGGACGAGGACGATGGCCTCCGGGCCGTACGCCACCGACGCCATGGCGTCCAGCGACAGGGCGGCCAGCCCCGTGACGGCGGTCAGCCGGTGCCGCTCGCCGGTATCAGGCGGTTCCTCGCCGGCGGGGGCGGCATCCGGCTGGTCGGTGGTCAGGACGGACATGGGCGGGTGCTCCTTCTTCCTTCAGCCGCGCACGGGTCGAGGTATGCGCGGGCGCACCCAGGTTCTGACCGTTTCCGACCGTGTCCGACCACTCCTTGCGGCATCTTCGCGCCCAACCGGCCACCCTTGACGCGATCTTGACGGCTTGCCCCCGCGGGCTTTACCGGGACCTTGGCACTGTCTTGACGTGACCTGGCCCGATAGGGTGAGCCCAGGTGTGCCGGGAAGTCTGGTCGGCCGGGAGCCGGAGCGGCTTCCGCAATCCCCTTCCGCGTTTCCAGGGAACGGCATGCGCAGCGTCGGTACGGTTCTCGCCCTCGTGGTCCTCGCCACGGTGGTCGCCACCTTCGCGCGCCGCTGGCGTATTCCCGCCCCCTCCCTGCTGGTCGTCGCCGGTCTCGCGGTGGCCCTGGTGCCGGGCACTCCCGAGATCCGGATCAGCCCGCAGGTCATCGCCCTGGTCGTCCTGCCCCCGCTGCTGTACGCGAGCGCCGAGGACATGCCCTGGCGGGAGCTGCGCGCGGTGTGGAAGCCGGTCGGGATCCTGGCGATCGGGCTCGTGCTGGCGTCGGCGGCCGCCGTCGCCGCCGTGGCCGCCCTGCTCACCCCCCTGTCCTGGCAGATGACGTTCGTCCTGGGCGCGGTGCTGGCCAGCACCGACCCGGTGGCGGTGACCGCGCTCGGGCGCCGGCTCGCCCTGCCGCCCCGGGTCCAGGTCCTCGTCCAGGCGGAGAGCCTCTTCAACGACGCGACCTCCCTGGTGCTGGTCCGGGTGGCGGCGGGCATCGCCATCGCCTCGGCCGCCGCGGACTGGGGCACGGCGAGCGGCGAGTTCTTCCTGCTCGCCGGCGGCGGCACGGTGATCGGGACGGCGGTGGCCGGTGTGGTGGCGCTGATCCGGCGGCGCACCGAGGACCCGGTCCTGGAGACGGTGATCGCCCTGGTCACCCCGTACGCCGCCTATCTGCTCGCGGAGGTCGCGCACACCTCCGGGGTGACGTCCTGCGTGGTCGCCGGGGTGGTGCTGGGCGGCCGGGGCGACCGGCTCACCAACGCCCGCATACGGCTCCAGTTGCACGCCGTGTACGGCACGGTGGTGTTCCTGCTGGAGAGCGTGGTCTTCAGCCTCATAGGGCTGGCCCTCCCCTCCCAGGTACGGGCCCTGGCGGACGGCGACCGTTCCTGGCCCCTGTACGCCCTGGCGGTCGCCGCCACGCTCGTCGCCGTACGCATGCTGTGGCTGGCGCCGCTGTCGGCGGTGGTGCAGCGCGAGGGCGGCGTCGGCCGGCCGAACTGGCGGGTGCCGATGGTGCTGACCTGGGCCGGGACCCGCGGGGTGATGCCGCTGGCCGCCGCGCTGTCCATCCCGGAGGTCGCGAAGAACGGCGCCCCGCTCACCGACCGCCCCCTCGTCCTGGTCCTGACCACCTCGGTCGTGGTCGTCACCCTCGTCGTACAGGGCTTCACCCTCGCCCCCGTCGTCCGCGCCTCCGGCATCGCCCTGGAGCCCGCGCACACCGCCCGCGAGGAGGCCGAGGCCCGCGCCCGCCTCGCCCACGCCGGCCTCGCCCGCCTGGAGGAGCTGGCGGAACTGGAGGTCGTGTCCGAGGTCGTCCTGGACCGCCTCCGCCGGGGCCTGAACGCCCGCCTCGACGACGCCCGCGACCGGCTCGCCGACGGCAGCGGCGGTGGCGCCGCCACCGAGTCCGCCGAACGGGTCTACCGCCAGCTGCGGCGCGATCTGATCGCCGTCGAGACCGGGGAGCTGCAGCGGCTCTACGACGCCCATGCCATAAGCGACACCACCAGGCGCAGACTGCAGCGTTCGCTGGACCTGGAAGAGGCGCGGCTGACGGACATCTGACGCCGGATCCCAGGGCCCGTTCCTAGCCGAGGCGGTCGACGGCGTCCTTGGCCTCTTTCAGGCCGGCGCCCGTGCTCTCCCGGTACAGCTTGATCGCGTGGATCTTCTTCCCCTCGCGTACGAGCGCGGCCACCTCGTCCATCCGCGGATGCTCCTCACGCAGGTCCAGGTGCTCCATGATCAGGTCGAGCTTGCGTTCGACCCGCGCGAGGCGCCGGTCGGCCCGTGCGAGCCGGCTCTCGACGTTGACGGCGCAGCCGAGCACGGCCAGGGCGAGAGCCAGAAAACCCACTGTGTCCATGACCCTGATCCTAAGAGCGCCCGTGACCTGGTCGCCGATGACCGCGGTCGGCCCGGCCGGGCCGGCACATCGACGGCGAGGCGGCGTGGGCGGTGCTTCGGGTGTCGGGACCGTCGTGACGGCCGACCTTTAGGCTTCCTCTTGTGGGAAAGTCGTTTCGGAAAGAGGTCCCGTTGAGCTTCTGGTCGATCTACCAGCACGGCTTCGCGCGCGTCGCCGCGTGCACGGGCCACACCGTCATCGCCGACCCGCCCGCCAACGCCGAGGCGGTCCTGCGGCACGCGCGCCGCTGCGCCGAGGAGGGCGTCGCCGTCGCCGTGTTCTCCGAGATGTGCCTGTCCGGGTACGCGATCGACGACCTGCTGCTGCAGGACGCCATGCTCGACGACGTCGAGACCGCGCTCGCCACGATCGTGGCCGAGTCGGCGGACCTGCTGCCGGTGCTGGTCGTCGGCGCCCCGCTGCGCCACCGCGACCGGATCTTCAACTGCGCGGTACTCGTGCACCGCGGCCGGATCCTCGGCGTCGTACCGAAGTCGTACCCCCCGAACTACCGGGAGTTCTACGAGCGCCGGCAGATCGCCGGGGGCGACGACGAGCGCGGCGGAACGATCCGGCTCGGCGGCACGGACGTGCCGTTCGGTGTGGACCTGCTCTTCGCCGCGGCCGACGTGCCCGGACTCGTGCTGCACGCGGAGATCTGCGAGGACATGTGGGTCCCGGTGCCGCCGAGCGCGGAGGCGGCGCTGGCCGGCGCGACCGTCCTCGTCAACCTCTCGGGCAGCCCGATCACGGTCGGCCGGGCCGAGGACCGCAAGCTGTTGTGCCGCTCGGCCTCCTCCCGCTGCCTGGCCGCCTACGTCTACGCGGCGGCCGGCCTCGGCGAGTCGACCACCGACCTGTCCTGGGACGGCCAGACCCTGATCTACGAGCACGGCGTGCTGCTGGCCGAGAGCGAGCGGTTCCCGCTGGGCGAGCAGTACGCGGTGGCCGACATCGACCTGGACCTGCTGCGGCAGGAACGGCAGCGCACGGGCACGTTCGGCGAGAACGGCCGTACCCACGCCGCGCGCACCCGCGACTTCCGCACCGTCTCCTTCGAACTCGCCCCGCCGGCCACCACCGACCTCGGCCTGCGCCGGCGCGTCGAACGCTTCCCGTTCGTGCCCGCCGACGCCGAACGCCTCGCCCTGGACTGCTACGAGGCGTACAACATCCAGGTCGCGGGGCTCCAGCAGCGCCTCGCCTCGATCGGCGGCCCCAAGGTGGTCATCGGTGTCTCCGGCGGCCTCGACTCCACGCACGCGCTGATCGTCGCCGCCCGGGCGATGGACCGCGCCGGCCGCCCGCGCAGCGACATCCTGGCCTTCACCCTGCCCGGCTTCGCCACCAGCGACCACACCAAGGACAACGCCCACCGGCTGATGCGGTCCCTCGGCGTCACCTCGGCCGAGCTGGACATCACGCCGACCGCACGGCTGATGCTGAAGGAGATCGGCCACCCCTTCGCCTCCGGCGAGCCGGTGTACGACGTCACCTTCGAGAACGTCCAGGCGGGCCTGCGCACCGACTACCTGTTCCGGCTGGCCAACCAGCGCGGCGGCATCGTGCTCGGCACCGGCGACCTCTCCGAGCTGGCGCTCGGCTGGTCGACGTACGGCGTCGGTGACCACATGAGCCACTACAACGTCAACTCCGGCGTGCCCAAGACGCTCATCCAGCACCTGATCCGCTGGGTCATCAGCAGCGAGCAGTTCGACGAGGAGACCGGCAAGATCCTGGCCGCGATCCTCGACACCGAGATCAGCCCCGAACTCGTACCCGGCGAGGAACTGCAGTCCACCGAGTCGAAGATCGGCCCGTACGCGCTGCACGACTTCACGCTCTTCCACGTGCTGCGCTACGGCTTCAGGCCCTCGAAGATCGCCTTCCTCGCCTGGCACGCCTGGCACGACCGGGAGAACGGCGCCTGGCCGCCCGGCTTCCCCGAGGCCGAGCGCGGGGCGTACGACCTTGCGGAGATCCGGCACTGGATGGAGGTCTTCATCCGCCGCTTCTTCGCGTTCTCCCAGTTCAAGCGCTCGGCCGTGCCGAACGGCCCCAAGGTCTCGGCAGGCGGCTCCCTCTCCCCGCGCGGCGACTGGCGCGCCCCGTCGGACGGCACGGCCCAGGCTTGGCTCCGGGACCTGGAGCGCGTCGGCACCGCGGCTCCCTAAGTCCGCGCAGACGACAGCGTGCGCAGGACGAGGGCGAGGGCGTCGGGGTCGGCCGCGAGGCGGACCACGGTGCCCGCGTCGTCGAGTTCGGCGATGTGCCAGCTGTGCGGGACGAGGTCACCCTCCTCGCCCCGCGCCCGCCGCACCGTCCGGAGGGTGAGCCGCTCGACGGGTATCGCCTTCGCCGCGAACCGGCCCGGCCCGGGGTGGGGCGTCACCGCGGGCCCGTCGGCGCCGAGGACGATGTGGGTGCCGAAGTGGTGCGGGTTGTAGTCGGTGTGCTCCAGGAAGCGGGCGGACAGGAACACGTCCTGCCCGTCCGGGAGTTCACCGGCGGCGCGCACCGCCACGGCGGTCTCCTCAGGCATGCGGATACGGGTCGCGTCCCAGGCCCAGCCGAACAGGCCCAGGCTGACCGCCCCGCCGGCCGCCCACCAGGCGATCGCCTCCGTGGAACCGAACAGGGACGTGGGATGCCGGTAGCACAGCGGCAGCAGCCACCCCGCGGTGACCACGAGCGGGGCCAGGAACGGCAGCGGTGACGGCAGCACCTCGTCCACCGGCCGCCGGCGCCCACGCAGCCGCACCACCAGTCGCGCCCCCGGATACCCGGCGCCCAGCGCGAGCCCGGCGGCGACGACGGCCATGCTGCCGCCGGTGATCACGTGCTCGTGCCAGACGTAGTGCCTCCCGGCGACCTTCATCACCTGGCCCCGCCAGTACGTCAGCTCGACCCGGTCCCCGGACTCGAAGGCCTCCGCGGCCTCACGCGACACCCCCACCCGATGCGGCCCGCCGGCGAAGTGCAGCCAGCTGGTCTGCCTGACCTCGCGCAGGTCGATGCGCTCGATCACGGCCGGGACGGTGCTCAGGCAGTCGTACCCGCGCTCCGCGACCGCGCAGGGCCGGGCCGCCTGCCAGGCCCGCTCGTGCGCGGTGGCGCCGGCCACGTAGTAACCGGACACGCACGCGAGCAGCAGCAACAGCACACAGACGGCCAGCGGCCCGGCCCAGCCGCCCCGCGCCGCGCCTTCCCCGGTTTTCATGAGCGGCATTTTCACGCCACCCGCATCCGGTCCACATGTACGGCTCCCGGCAATCCGACCGGGCCTGCGGCTGCCGGAAGCCCGACATCGGCGCGCTCAGTTGTTCCAGGTCTCGTCGTACGGGTCGTGCGGCACCGGGACCGGCCTCGCCGAGGTGACCTTCAGGTAGGGGACGGGACCGTTGTTGACGGGGTCCCGCGTGAGCCTGGGCGTGTACGTGCCGGTCACCTCCAGCCAGGCGTCCGGGCGCAGGACCGGGGGCAGCTCGCCGGTCAGGGCGATCTTGACCGGCTGGGCGTCCGCGGCACAGCAGTTGAGGGCCATGCGGACCAGGTACGGCGCGCCCGAGTGGTCCAGGGCGAGGAAGCCGGTGACACGGACGGCACGGCCGTGCAGGGAGCGGCCGTGGTCGTAGGCCGCGCGGGAGGCGTAGTCGATCACGGAGAGCGGGGCCGGATCGGCGGCGGGCAGCCTGCCGTAGGTGTACGGCTTCTGCAGGGCCGTACCGGAGCGCAGGGCGCTGTAGGAGCCGAGGGCGGGCGGGGCGATGAGGATGAGCGCGAGCAGGGGGAGCAGCAGGAGCCAGGAGATCCCCGGTTCGGGGTGCTCATGGGTGTGCCCCCGGCGGCGGTTGCTCCGGCGCTCGTACCAGACGGTCGCCAGCGCCGCCGCGATCAGGACCGCGCCGGAGGCCAGCAGCAGGGGCTGCAGGCCGGCCTTGACGTATCGCAGGTAGAGGTCGGTGCTGCCCGCGTGCAGCAGGGCCGCGCCGAGCAGGAACATGACGGCGGCCTGGGTCTGGCGGTTCACAGGAGCACCGTCCCGGTAACCAGCGCGCCGACGACGGCCAGCACGAAGGTGGCGGGGGCGAAGCGGAGGGCGAAGGTACGGCCGAAGGTGCCGGCCTGCATCGCGAACAGCTTGAGGTCGATCATCGGGCCCACCACCAGGAACACCAGCTTGGCCGTCAGGGAGAACTGGGTGAGGGAGGCCGCGACGAACGCGTCCGCCTCCGAGCAGATGGACAGGAGGACGGCCAGGACGGCGAGGGCGAGCACGGAGAAGGCGGGGTTTCCGGCCGCCGTGCGCAGCCAGTCGGCCGGGGTCGCCGCCTTCAGCGTGGCCGCAGCCATCGCGCCGAGTACCAGGAAGCCGCCCGCGTGCATGGTGTCGTGCCGCACCGAGTGCCAGAACGCCTCCCCCTTCGTCGCGCCCTCGTGCACGCCATGGGCCGGCGGACGCAGCCAGTCGGTGCGGCCGAGGCGCTGCCACAGCCAGCCCATCGCACACGCCACCAGCAGACTCGCCAGGAACCGGCCCAGCACCATCTCCGGGTCGCGCGGGAAGGCGACGGCGGTGGCCGTCAGCACGATCGGATTGATCGCCGGGGCGGAGAGGAGGAAGGCGAGGGCGGCGGCCGGGGTGACTCCCCTGCGGACGAGGGCGCCGGCCACCGGGACCGACGCGCACTCGCAGCCCGGCAGGATCGCCCCCGCGACCCCGGCGACGGGCACGGCCAGGGCGGGGCGGCGCGGGAGGGCGCGGGCGAAGAAGGAGGGCGGCACGAACACCGCGATCGCCGCCGACAGCAGCACACCCAGCACCAGGAACGGCAGCGCCTGCACGGTCACCGCGACGAACACCGTCATCCAGCTCTGCATCAGCGGGGTGCCGAGAAGCCCGCGGATGGGGGACTGCGCGAGCACCGCGAGGAGCAGAGTCAGCGTCAGTACGAGGGGGGAGCTGAGCCTTCGGCCCTCGGGACCGGGTGCGGGGCCGGCCTCCGTGCCGGGCGGGGCGTCTTCGGTGATGGCCACGTGCGGTTTACCTCCGGCTGGCTGTCCTGGTGCGCTCCCTCCCCCTCGGTACGCGAGTCGTCCCCACGGTGTTCACCCCGTTGCTGGAACCACTCCTCTCCTTGGGGCAGTCTTTTCCCTCGTGGCGAGCGTTCCGTATCAAAGAGGCCCCAGCGCACCGCACATGGTGGTGTGCGGTGACGACGGGCTCGCGCACCGGCTGGCCGCCGAGTTGCGCGGAGTCTACGGCGAGCGGGTCACCCTCGTGGTACCGCCGAACGAGCGCACCGCCAGTTCTCCGGTGGTCGGCCGGGCCCGGGCCGCGTCGGCGGCGCTGTTCGACCGTATGGTGAGCGCCGCGGTCGGCCGCGCGGGCACCGGATCCGGGGCGGGATCCGGCTCCGGCGCCGGAGCCGGATCCGCCGCGACGGCCACGAGCACCGGCGGCGGCACCAACGGCGGTGACACCGAGCGGGTGTTGGAGGCCGTCGAGATCACCGAGGCCGTGCTCGCCGACGCCGGGGTCGAACGGGCCGCCGCACTCGCCCTCGTCTTCGACGACGACGAGACCAACATCCGGGCCGCGCTGACCGCCCGTCGGCTCAACCCGCGGCTGCGGCTCGTCCTGCGGCTCTACAACCGGCGGTTGGGCCAGCACATCGAGGAACTCCTCGACCAGGCCGCCGCGTTGGCCGCGGGCAACGGTGAGGGCGGCTCGGACGCGTCCACCACCGTGCTGTCCGACGCCGACACCGCCGCGCCCGCGCTGGCCGCCACCGCCGTCGCCGGCACCAGCAAGGTCGTCCAGACCGAGGGGTTGCTGCTGCGGGCCGTCGAACGCCCGGCGGCCGGAACCGGGCTGTGCACCCTCGCCCTGCTCTCCCCCGCCGGCCCGGATCCCGAGGGCGGCGGGGAGCAGGAGCCGCGGCTGCTGCCGGACGACGAGGAGGTACGGCAGGGCGCCGGGCGGGCGGCCGTGGTGCTGGAGCAGGTGTCGTCGGCGGGCGGCGGGGAGTCGGCCGCGCCCGGCCGCGGTGTGGTGCCGCCGCTGGCCTCGCTGTTCTCCCGGCGGCTGCGGTGGTCGCTGGCGGGCATGGTGGCGTGCGTGGTCGCGCTCGCCGTCGCGCTGTGGGTGGTCACGCCGGGGATCCATCCGCTGCGCGCCTTCTACTACACGCTCCTCGACCTGTTCGCGATCGACAACCCCGCCATCGGGGCGCCACTGGGCCGGCAAATCCTCCAACTCCTCTCCGGACTGGTCGGGTTGCTGCTGCTTCCGGTGCTGCTGGCGGCCGTGCTGGAGGCGCTGGGCACCTTCCGCACGGCCTCCGCCCTGCGAAAGCCGCCGCGCGGCCTCGGCGGGCATGTGGTGCTGCTGGGGCTCGGCAAGATCGGCACCCGGGTGCTGACCCGGCTGCGCGAGCTGAACATCCCCGTCGTGTGCGTCGAGTCCGATCCGGAGGCGCGGGGGCTCGCGACCGCCCGGCGGCTGCGGGTGCCGGTGGTGCTCGGGGACGTCACCCAGGAAGGGGTGCTGGAGGCCGCCAAGATCCACCGGGCGTACGCGCTGCTCGCGGTGACCAGCGCGGACACCACGAACCTGGAGGCCGTGCTGTACGCGCGAAGCGTGCGGCCCGATCTGCGCGTGGTGCTACGGCTGTACGACGACGACTTCGCCACCGCGGTGTACCGGACCCTGCGGGCCGCGTACCCGCAGGCCCTCACCCGGAGCCGGAGCGTCACGCATCTGGCCGCGCCCGCGTTCGCCGGGGCGATGCTCGGGCGGCAGGTGCTGGGCGCTGTCGCGGTGGAGCGCAGAGTGCTGCTGTTCGCGGCGGTCGACGTCGCCGGGCACGCCCAGCTGGAGGGGCGGACCGTACGGGACGCCTTCCGTGCCGGGTCCTGGAGGGTACTGGCACTGGAGGGCCGCGCCGACACGGCACCGGACCATGTGCTGGACAAGGGGGACCGGGTGGTGGTCGCCGCCACCCGCAGGGGCCTCGCGGAACTGCGCTGACCCCCCGGGGGCTCGGCCGGCCGAGAAGGCTCTCCACCTGCTCTCTACTTGCCCAAGTGCCGCTCCGCGAAGTCCATTTCGAGTCTCACCTGCTTGATCCGCTCGTCCACCACCAGTGAGCCGTGCCCGGCGTCGTAGCGGTAGACCTCGTGGGTCGCGCCTCTCGCCTCCAGGCGCTTGACGTAGTTGTCGATCTGGCGGATCGGGCAGCGGGGGTCGTTGACGCCGGCCGAGATGTAGACCGGGGCCTTGACCTGGTCGACGTAGGTGAGCGGGGACGAGGCCTCGAAGCGCTCGGGGACCTCCTCGGGGGTGCCGCCCAGCAGGGTGCGGTCCATGGCCTTCAGTGCCTCCATCTCGTCGTGGTACGCGGTGACGTAGTCCGCGACGGGCACGACCGCGATACCCACCGCCCACGCCTCGGGCTGGGTGCCGAGGCCGAGCAGGGTGAGATAGCCGCCCCAGGAGGCGCCGGTGAGGACCAGGCGGGCGGGGTCGGCGAGGCCCGAGGAGACCGCCCAGTCGCGCACCGCGGCCACGTCCTCCAGCTCGATCAGACCGACCCGGTGCTTCAGGGCGTCGGTCCAGGCGCGGCCGTAGCCGGTGGAGCCGCGGTAGTTGACGCGGATCACCGCGTACCCCTGGTCGACCCAGGCGGCCGGGCCCGCGGCGAAGGAGTCGCTGTCGTGCCAGGTCGGGCCGCCGTGCAGGTCGAAGACCGTGGGGAGGGGGCCACTCGCGCCCGCCGGCTTCTGGATCAGGGCGTGGATGCGGCCGCCGGGGCCCTCCACCCACGCGTCCTCCACCGACACCGACGGGGGGCACACCATGCCGGGCGGGTCCAGGACCACGCCGCCGGAGGCCGAGCGCACCGCCGGCGGCTCGGCCGCCGACGACCACAGGTACTCCACGCTGCCGTCGGGGCGGGCCGTGGCGCCGGAGACCGTGCCGGGCGGGGTGGGGATGCGGGTCAGCTCGCGGCTCGCCAGGTCGAAGCGGAACAGCTCGCTGCGGGCCTCGAAGCCATGGGCGATGAGGAGGGCCGAGCCGTCCGGGAACCACTCGGCGCTGACATCGCCCGGCAGCTCCAGGGCGAGGTCGGTCTCCTCACCCGTGGCCACGTCCCACACCATCGGCTCCCAGCGGCCGCGGCGCTGATGCCCGATGAGCAGCCGGGTGTCGCCGTCGACCGGCGCGAAGCCCAGCACCTCCAGACCCAGCTCCTCGGTGCCGCCCTTGGTGTCGTCCAGCTCGGCGACCGGCGTGCCGTCCGGGCGCAGCACGCGCAGCGCCGCGTGCATGGCGTCGCCGTGCTCGGTGTGTTCGACGGCGATCAGGGAGCCGTCGTACGAGAGGTCGCCGACGCCCGCCGACTCGCGGTGCCGGTAGATCTCGACCGGGTCCTCGCCCTGGCGCGCGAGGTGGATCGTCGTACCGTCCTCGTCCGTGGAGCGGCCGACGACCGCCGTGCGCCCGTCGCGGGCCAGAGCGAGCCCGGCCGGGTAGGAGGGGTGGAGGCCCGGGACGGCGGGCTCGGCCTCCCCGCCGCCGAAGGGCTGGCGGCGCCAGATGCCGAACTCGTCGCCGTCCTTGTCGTCGAACCACCAGATCCAGGCGCCGTCCGGGGAGAGCACGCCGTCCGTCGTGCCGTTCGGCCGGTCCGTGGCCTGGCGCTGCTCGCCCGTCGCACGGTCCCAGGCGTACAGCTCGTACGTACCCGTCGCGTTCGACACGAACAGGGAGCGGTCCGGCGCGTCCTCCGCCCAGTCGGGCAGCGACACCCGTGGCGCCCGGAAGCGCCTCTCCCAGTCCGGCATGCCGACCGCGTCCCGCGCGCCCGGCTCCTTGCTCTCACTCATGGCCCCAGTCATGCGCCCATACTGCCTGGCCGCGCCGACAATTGGGTGGCGGGTGTGCGCAGCCTGTGGATAACTTCCCCGGCCTGAGCACACAGACGTCGTCCGCGTCCGACCCCTCGAACCGGCCGACCCGCGGGCAGGGCCCCGCCGGCCGCGCCGTACCGTGGAAGGCGTGTACCGGTTTCTGCTGACACCCCGCTGGTGGGGCATCAACGTCTTCGTGCTGCTCGCCATCCCGTTCTGCGTCTTCATGGGGTCGTGGCAGCTGAGCCGGTTCGAGGGGCGGGTGCAGGAGCACCGGACCGCGACCGAGCAGGCCGCCTCCGACCAGCACGAGACCGCGCGGCCGCTGGCCTCGATGCTGCCGGTCGACAAGGCCACCTCGGGCCGCCGGGCCACCGCGCGCGGGCAGTACGGCAAGCAGTTGCTGGTGCCGGGCCGGCAGCTCGACGGCAAGAACGGCTTCTACGTCCTCACCCTGCTGCGCACCGACTCCGGCAAGGCGCTGCCGGTGGTACGGGGCTGGCTGCCAGGCAAGGCGGACGCGGCGAAGGCCCCGGCCCCGCCGAGCGGCGAGGTCACCGTCACCGGGGCGCTGCAGGCGTCGGAGACGCCCGGGGACAGCGGGGTCAGCGCGCAGGGCGGGCTGCCGGCCGGGCAGACGGCGGCGATCAGCTCGGCGTCGCTGGTGAACCTGGTGCCGTACCGGGTGTACGACGCCTGGGTGACCCTCGACAAGGCCGACGCCGGGATGAAGGCCGTGCCCGCGACGGCGCCGGACGGCACCGGGCTGGACCTGAAGGCGTTCCAGAACCTCGGATACACCGGGGAGTGGTTCGTCTTCGCCGGGTTCGTGGTGTTCATGTGGTTCCGGCTGCTGCGACGGGAGGCCGAGGCGGCGCGGGACGCCGCGCTGGGCCTGGTGCCGGAGGAGCCGACCCAGGAGCCGGTGGTCAGCGGCTGACCGGTGCCCGTGCGGAACGTCTTCGGCTGCGGGTCCGTTGTGGCTGGTCGCGCAGTTCCCCGCGCCCCTTCGGGGCGCGGCCGGGGCGCCTCTACGACCCCGCCAGCACCCCGGTGTAGTAGACCGTCCCCGCGCACTCCCCCGGCACGGTCGTCGAGACCGCCGGTGAGCCACCCTGCGCGGTGTGGGTGACCTGCACGCTGCCCTCGGCCGCGCCGTCCTCCGTCGCGAGCTGGGTGGTCGTCCCCGCCGAGCCCGAACCGTCGGCCGGATCGCCGGAGGCACTCGGCGTCGGGTCCGGCGAGGCCCCGCCCGTGTCCGAGCCGCCGGTGGTGCTGCCGCCGCCGGTGGTGGGGCAGGTCTCGGAGGGCACGAAGGCGAACTTCTCCTCGTAGGCCGCGCCCGGCTGCAGGACCAGCCCGGAGACCTCCTGCGAGGGGTCGGGCAGGTTGGTCGCCGCGTCCCCGGCCGCATGCCGCACCGCGCTGATCTTGGTCTGGTCGGCCGCGCCCACCGCGGTCGGGGTGACCGTGCCCGCGCCGGCGACGGTACAGGCGGCGGAGGAGACGTTGACGACGCGGAACACGCCGTAGACCACGCCCGTGGAGTCGGGGGCGGCGGCGGTGCCGGTGGCGGAGCCCAGCTGGGCCGCCGCGCACTGCGGGACGCCGCCCGCCGAGAGGGTGGCGGACGGGTTGGCGCCGCCGGTGGAGCCGGTGGAGCCGCCGGAGGGCCTGCCCTTCCCGCCGGGCCTGCCGGGCTCCTTGCCGGGCGCGACGGTCGTACCGCCCGTGTCCTTCCTGCCGGTCGTGGCGCCGCCCTTGTCCTTGCCCTGCCCGGTGCCGCCCTGGGCCTGGGAGGACTGGCCGGCCATCGCGGTGTTGGGGTCGGAGCCGCCGGAGTCCGAGACGTGCACGAGGGCCGGGATCGCGGTGCCGAAGAACAGCGCCGCGGCGGCCATACCTACGGCTGCCTGCCGCTTGCGGGCCCGCCGGGCGGGAACGGCCCGGCGCAGGTGGTCCAGCGTGCCGGTGCGCGGCTCGATGCCGTCGACCGCGGAGTGCAGCATCCGCCGCAGGTCCAGCTCGTCGGCACCGAGCCCGTCGAGACCGGGTCCGGATGCGTCGAGGGCCTCGGGACCCTTCTCGTCGGGGCCGTGGTTCACAGTTGCGTTCCCAGCGTGCGATTGCGTGTGCTCTTGCTCGTCCCGCCTCGTCGGCTCGTGCCAGGCGAAGGGCTCGTGACGTTCGTGGGAAGGGCGTTCGTCGGAATCGCCCCCTTCGGCTCGCGCGCTCATGCCGGTGTCCCCATGGAAACCCGCAGCGCGGCGATGCCCCGCGAGCCGTACGCCTTCACCGAGCCCAGGGAGATCCCGAGGGTCGCGGCGACCTGGGCCTCGGTCATGTCCGCGAAGTAGCGCAGGACCAGGACCTCGCGCTGGCGGCGCTGCAGGCCCTTCATGGCCTTGATGAGGTCGCGGCGCTCCAGCTGGTCGTAGGCGCCCTCCTCCGCGCTCGCCATGTCCGGCATCGGCTTGGAGAGCAGCTTCAGGCCGAGGATGCGGCGGCGCAGGGTCGAGCGGGAGAGGTTGACGACCGTCTGCCTGAGGTAGGCGAGGGTCTTCTCGGGGTCGCGGACGCGCTTGCGGGCGGAGTGCACGCGGATGAAGGCCTCCTGGACGACGTCCTCGCAGGAGGCGGTGTCGTCGAGGAGCAGCGCGGCGAGGCCGAGCAGCGAGCGGTAGTGCGCCCGGTAGGTCTCGGTGAGGTGGTCGACGGTCGTACCGGCGGCCGTGGTCGCCTCGGTCGCCGTGGTCTCGTCGGAACCGTCACGCTGACTGGGTATGCGGGCGGGCCGCGCTGCGGGCATGGGCGCGATCACCGGCATGCCGCCGGGCGTGCGGGGCCGGAGCGCCGCACGGGGCGGCCGCAGGGCCGTCGCACCGCGGGCCGCGCTGAGTTCGAGTACCTCTGCCACGCCAGTTGGACACGTCTACCCCCGCCAGGGTTGTACGTGCCGGGCGTCACATGTGCGACGACCGGCGGTGCCTCGAGTGCCGTCATGCGTCCCGCTCTTCCCCTATGTCCTGTTTGAACGGGCGTCCCCACGCCCGGATCACGGCGTCCCCACGCCAGGATCCTTACCTCCGCAGCCCGTAAGGGTGACCGCAAAGACGCTCCCCGCCCTGCAAGCGGTTGCGCGGGGCGGGGAGGAGATCCTGGCTTGATCTTCTGCTGCCGCACGGCCCGGATCAAGTGGTCCGGACCATGCCGCTGGACACATTTCTTACTCAGATCCTACAAATGGGCGCCGGATGGTAAGGGCATTCCGGCGGGAACGCTCAGGGGAAGTCCGCCGCCACCAGTTCCGCGATCTGCGCGGTGTTCAGCGCGGCGCCCTTGCGGAGGTTGTCGCCGCACACGAAGAGCTCCAGCGCGGTCGGGTCGTCCAGGGCCCGCCGCACCCGGCCCACCCAGGTCGGATCGGTGCCGACGACGTCCGCGGGGGTGGGGAACTCGCCTGCGGCCGGGTCGTCGCACAGCACCACGCCGGGCGCCGTGGCGAGGATCTCCCGGGCGCCGTCGACCGTCACCTCGCCCTGGAAACGGGCGTGCACGGTCAGCGAGTGGGTGGTGATCACCGGGACGCGTACGCAGGTCACGGCGACCGGCAGCTGCGGCAGCCCGAGGATCTTGCGGGACTCGTCGCGGACCTTCATCTCCTCCGACGTCCAGCCGTCCTCCCCGAGCGACCCGGCGCAGGGGACGACGTTCAGCACGACCGGCTCGGGGAACGGCCCGGTGTCCTCCCCGACGGCCCGCCGTACGTCACCCGGCTTGGTGCCCAGCTCGGTCCCGGCGACCAGGGACAGCTGGGCCCGCAGCGTCTCCACGCCGGCCCGCCCGGCCCCGCTCACCGCCTGGTACGACGACACCACCAGCTCGCGCAGCCCGAACTCGGCGTGCAGCGCGCCCAGGGCGACGATCATCGTCAGGGTCGTGCAGTTGGGGTTGGCGACGATCCCGCGCGGGCGGGTCCGTACGGCGTGCGGGTTGACCTCGGGCACCACGAGCGGCACCTCGGGGTCCAGCCGGAAGGCGGCGGAGTTGTCGACGACGACCGCGCCGCACGCGACGGCGATCGGTGCCCACTGCGCGGCGACCTCGTCGGGGACGTCGAACATCGCGACGTCGACGCCGTCGAAGGCCTCCTCGCTCAGGGCCACCACCTCGACCTCCTCCCCGCGCACGGCCAGCTTGCGGCCGGCCGAGCGCGGGGAGGCGATCAGACGGATCTCGCCCCAGATGTCCGCGCGCTGGGACAGGATCTGGAGCATGACCGCGCCGACGGCCCCGGTCGCTCCCACGACCGCGAGCGTCGGCTTGCCGGTCATCGTCGGACGCCTCCGTACGTGCAGACCGTGGAGACGGTCATCGGCCGGTGCCGCCGTAGACGACGGCCTCGTCGGTGTCGGAGTCGAGCCCGAAGGCGGTGTGCACGGCGCGCACGGCCTCCGGCACGTCGTCGGCGCGGGTGACGACCGAGATGCGGATCTCGGAGGTGGAGATCAGCTCGATGTTCACGCCCGCGTCGCTCAGCGCCTCGAAGAAGGAGGCGGTGACCCCCGGGTTGGTCTTCATACCGGCGCCGACCAGCGAGATCTTGCCGATCTGGTCGTCGTAGCGCAGCGAGTCGAAACCGATGCCCGACCGGTTCTTCTCCAGCGCGTCGATGGCCTTGCGGCCCTCGGTCTTCGGCAGCGTGAAGGAGATGTCCGTCAGGCCGGTGGCGGCGGCGGACACGTTCTGCACGACCATGTCGATGTTGATCTCGGCATCGGCGATGGTCCGGAAGATCGCGGCGGCCTCACCCGGCTTGTCCGGCACGCCGACGACCGTGATCTTGGCCTCGGAGGTGTCGTGCGCGACACCGGAGATGATGGCCTGCTCCACCTGCTTGTCCCCAATCGGCTCACTGCTGACCCAGGTGCCCTGCAGTCCGCTGAAGCTGGACCGGACGTGGATCGGGATGTTGTAACGGCGGGCGTACTCCACACAGCGGTGGAGCAGCACCTTGGAGCCGGAGGCCGCGAGCTCCAGCATGTCCTCGAAGGAGATCCAGTCGATCTTCTTCGCCTTCTTCACCACGCGCGGGTCGGCGGTGAACACGCCGTCGACGTCGGTGTAGATCTCGCAGACCTCGGCGTCGAGCGCGGCGGCGAGCGCCACGGCGGTCGTGTCGGACCCACCGCGCCCCAGCGTGGTGATGTCCTTCTTGTCCTGGCTGACGCCCTGGAACCCGGCGACGATCGCGATGTTGCCCTTGTCGAGCGACTCCCGGATCCGGCCCGGGGTGACGTCGATGATCCGGGCTTTGTTGTGGACCGAGTCGGTGATGACGCCTGCCTGGCTGCCGGTGAAGGACTGGGCCTCGTGGCCCAGGTTTTTGATCGCCATCGCCAGCAGGGCCATGGAGATCCGCTCTCCGGCGGTCAGCAGCATGTCGAATTCGCGCCCTGCAGGCATCGGAGAAACCTGCTCGGCGAGATCGATCAGCTCGTCCGTCGTGTCGCCCATCGCGGAAACGACGACGACAACCTGGTTGCCGTTCTTCTTCGCTTCCACGATCCGCTTGGCGACGCGCTTGATGCCTTCGGCATCGGCTACGGAGGAGCCTCCGTACTTCTGCACGACAAGGCCCACGTGCGCTCCTCGCTCGGTTCGTTTGTGTCGGCTCAGTCTAACGAGCGCCCGAATTCCACCACCCTGCTCCCGCATGGTGAGACATCGGCCGTCCGCGTCCGGCACCTGCCCAGCCTCTGGAGTACCACGCGGGAAAGTGCCCGGCGTCACAGTCGCCGCTCCAGGACAGGTTGGGTTTTCAACCAGCCCGGAGCTCGGAGACGAACGCCGCCCAGGCGACGGCGGCGACCCGGAGTTCGGGGCCCGCGGGGACCTTGGAGTCACGGACGTGGACGGCGGCGGAGAGGGCTACTTCGACGCAGGCGCCGCCCTCGTTGTCGCTGTAACTCGACTTGAACCAGTCGAGGGCCACCTCGACGCAGTTGCCGCCCTCGTCATCGCTGTAGCTCGATTTGAACCACTTCAACCGGTCACTCACGACTGCCCACCATCCGCTCGATGAACCGGGCCGACTCTTCGGGCCCGAGAGCCTGCGTGCGGATCATGCTAAGCCGCTCAGTCACCCGGCTGACAACCCCTGGATCGGCCGAAAGCTCGCTGGCGAACTGGCCCTCCATGAAGGCGAACCGCTCATGGTCATGGGTCTCCAGCAGCACCATGGACCCCAGGAGTGCAGCAGGGATGGCCCGTTCGAAAGGGAGCACCTGAAGCACGACGTTTCGCAGCGCCGCCGCCTCCAGCAGCCGCTGCAGTTGCTCGGCGTCCACCTGCGGAGCGCGCAGCACCGCCTCGTAGAGCACGAAGCTCAGCCCCACCGGTGGTTTCCGCTCGGTGAGGATGGACTGCCGCTCCATGCGAGCCGCGACACGCTCCTCCACCGTCTCCTCGTCCAACGGCGGGATACGGTTGTCGATGAGGGCACGGGCGTACCCCGTCGTCTGCAACAGCCCCGGCACGAGCGAGTTTTCGTACGACCAGATACTGGTCGCCTCCTGCTCCCGCTCCATGAAATCCTGCGCCCGCGCAGAGAACCGCTCCCGCTTCAGGAACGGCTTCGCCGCGCTCAACATCCCCTGCGCACCGCACAGTTCGTCCGCCACATCCAGTACGCGCGGCGTCGGCCTGCGCACCCCGCGCTCCATCGACTCGATGGTGGCCGGGGAGTAGTTGGCGGCGGAGGCGAGTTTCTCCCGGCTGACATCCGCCTTCGCGCGCCAGCGCTTGAGCTGGTCGCCGCCGTACCGCCAAGCAACAGGCGGCTGATTGTCGTTCGCGTCAGACACAGAACCCCACCTCCGACCGGCCCGCCCGGCACGCCCCGTCCGGGCAATCACCGAGCGTAGCGCTGCGGGTGGGGTTCTGTGACGGCGTCGGCCTACTTCCCCCGCCGGAGCCCCAGCGGCGCGCCGATCTCCTCCGCCATGACCCGGCCCGCCTCGAACTCCAGGGTCTCGTCGCCCATCGTGGCCTGGTCGGTGTCGAGGCCGTCGAGTTCTTCCAGGGGCTGGTTGAGGCGGACGTGGATGAGGACCGACTGGAGGGCGCGCAGGACGGCGGAGGCCGTGGGGCCCCAGTTGGAGAAGTAGGAGAACTGCCACCACCACAGGGCCTCGGTGGTGCGGCCGGCGCGGTAGTGGGCCATGCCGTGGCGGAGGTCGGTGATGACGTCGGCCAGGTCGTCGGAGATGCGGGCCGGTACGGGTGCCTTCCGGGGCTCGTACGGGTCGAAGACCTCGGAGTAGACGTCGACCGGCTCCAGGAGGCGGGCCAGGTTCTCGCGCAGCTCGTCCACGTCCGGCTCCGGGCCCAGGTCGGGCTCGTAGCGCTCCTCGGGGACGATGTCCTCGTGGGCACCCAGGCGGCCGCCGGCCAGCAGGAGCTGGGAGACCTCCAGGAGGAGGAAGGGGACCGTCGAGCCGGGCTCGTCGCCCCTCGCCACCTCCGTGACGGCCACCAGGAAACTCTCGACCTGGTCCGCGATCTGGACCACGAAGTCGTCCGGGTTCTGAGCGGTCGCGTGCAGTGTGGCGTCAGACATCTAGGAGTCGTCTCCCCTCGAAGGCGCGGCCGAGAGTGACCTCGTCCGCGTATTCCAGGTCGCCACCCACCGGGAGGCCGCTGGCCAGGCGGGTGACCTTCAGGCCCATGGGTTTGATCATGCGAGCGAGGTACGTCGCCGTCGCCTCGCCCTCCAGATTCGGGTCCGTGGCCAGGATCAGTTCCGTGACCGTCCCGTCGGCCAACCGCGCGAGAAGTTCTCGTATACGCAGGTCGTCGGGACCGACACCCTCGATCGGGCTGATGGCGCCGCCCAGGACGTGGTAGCGGCCCCGGAACTCACGGGTGCGCTCGATGGCCACCACGTCCTTCGGCTCCTCCACGACACAGATGACCGAGGGGTCGCGGCGCGGGTCGCGGCAGATGTTGCACAGCTCCTCCTGCGCGACGTTCCCGCACGTCGCGCAGAAGCGGACCTTCGCCTTCACTTCCAGGAGAGCCTGGGCGAGGCGCTTCACGTCCGTCGGCTCGGCCTGCAGGATGTGGAAGGCGATCCGCTGCGCGCTCTTGGGACCGACGCCGGGCAGCCGCCCCAACTCGTCGATGAGGTCCTGGACCACGCCTTCGTACACCGGACTGCCCTTCCTTAAGACCTTTCGGTACGTACCGTAGTTGGCCCGGTCTCAGAACGGCAGACCGGGGATGCCGGTGCCGCCGCCGAGCCCCTGGGCCAGCGGGCCGAGCTTTTGCTGCTGGAGAGTCTGCGCGTTCTCGTTGGCCGCCTGTACGGCCGCCACGATCAGGTCGGCGAGCGTCTCGGTGTCCTCCGGGTCGACCGCCTTCGGGTCGATCTTCAGCGCGCGCAGCTCACCGGCGCCGGTCACCGTGGCCCTCACCAGACCGCCACCGGCCTGCCCGTCGACCTCCGTGTTCGCCAGTTCCTCCTGCGCCCGCTGGAGATCCTGCTGCATCTTCTGGGCCTGCTGGAGCAACTGCTGCATATTGGGCTGGCCACCACCGGGGATCACGATCAGCTCCTCTACGTTCTTCTCCTTGAGCATGAGCCTACGTGGTCCACGCGCCCGTCGCCCCGCCACTCTTTCGAGTGACAAGGACGGCAGGCCTATACCTGATCAAGGCCCCCTTCCGAGCGGAAAAGCCGGGAAAGAGCCCTCTTCGCCACCCATTGGGCGGTAGGAAGGGTGCCGCGCGTCGGCATGGAATCGGCATGGGATCGGCGTGGTATGTCACGCAGCGTGACCGGTCGTGTTCAGTGACTCAGTAGGGAGTGCCGGGTGGGTCAGCCGGAGATGCAGCCCGAGGGTCCACCACAGGACGGGCGGGGCGAGGATGCGGCCGGGCTGCGGCCGGGCGATCTGACCGGGCGGGCCTTTCCGCTCGGGGACTGGGGGGAGCCCGCCGAGCGGCTCGACGAGCTGTACCGGTGGGTGGAGCGCGGCGCGTTGCAGACGGCGTCCTGGTATCTGCGGGACCGGATGTGGAAGCGGCGCGGCGCCCGGGTCCTGCGGTCGGGCGCGGCGGCGGGCGCGGTGACCGGTGCCGCGCTGCCACTGCTGGACCTGGCGGGAGCGGCCGAAGGGATCGCGCCCTGGGGCTGTCTGGCGCTGCTGATCGCGGTCGCCTGCGTCGGCATCGACCGGTACTTCGGCGTGACGTCCGGCTGGATGCGGGACGTGGCCACCGCACAGGCCGTGCAGCGGCGGCTGCAGGTGCTGCAGTTCGACTGGGCCTCCGAGAGCATCCGGGAGGTGCTGGGCCCGGCGGAGGGCACGGCGGGCGAGGCGGCCGAGCGGTGCCTGGGGGTGCTGCGGCGCTTCACGGAGGACGTGACGGAGCTGGTGCGCACGGAGACGACGGACTGGATGGTCGAGTTCCGCACCGGGGCGGCGCCGCTGGGGATCCAGGCGGCGGTGACGTATGTGCCACGGCAGGAGGGTGGGGGCTCGGCCGGCCGCTTCCCACTGCCCCCGGCCAACGGGACCCGGCCGAACATGCCCCGGCAGCGACCGCCGGAGCCACGCTAGGGCCTGTCCGGCGGATCAGGTCGCAGGAAAGTGACGGTGCTTCATCAGCGCAGGTGAGCGGGGGCTGGTGCGTCCAGCTGCAAGGCGGAGGAGGGCGTCGACGCGATGGGGGTCCCCCATCGCGAGCGAAGCCGAGCGTGGGGGAGTTGGCAACCGACGACAACGCCGCTGGGGGTGCCCCCACGCCCTTAAGGCAGTGGGGGAGGGCGTGCCAGCCCCCGCGTCTCCGGCATGATCCGCCGGACAGGCCCTAGCCAGGCACCGCCTCACTGCTTGGTGTACGTCAGGCTCTCCTCGCCGCTCGCCTTCGCCCGCTTCAGCTTGCCGTCCGGCAGCAGGGTGATCTCGGTGGCCTCGCCCGGAGAACAGGAGGAGGCGGGCTCGCCGCTGGTGACGGTGGACGGACCCATCTCCAACGGGCCTTCTCCGCCCGGCTGTTGGGTGATCGCGGCCTCGAAGACACAGTGGTAGGTCCCACCGCCTTCCGTGGGCCCGTCCGCGACCAGCGTCAGTACGCTGTCGCCCACCTTGCCCTGCCGGATGGTCAGTTGGCGGGTGTTGGTGCCGTTGGCGTTGTCGATCGTCGTCCCCCAGGTGCCGAGGTAGGCATCCGGTACGACCCCGTCCGCGGACGCGGAGGCGGAGGCGGAGTCGGATGGCGTCGACTCGCCGGGGCTGGGCGCGCCCGACGTCCCGGAGCCCGCGGTCGGCGCGGGGCCGGCGCTCCCGCCGCCCTTATCGCCGGTCCCGCCGCCGTTCCTCATCAGCGCGTACACCGAGCCGCCCGCGCCCAGCGCCACCACCAGCGCGATCACGACGAGCAGCGCGGTGGACCGCCCACTGCGCCGCTCCGGTTCCTGCGGCCCGAGGGCGGGCGACGGCCCGTACGGCGGCGTGGACGCGGGCCCACCCCCATAGGGGTTGTACGACCCCTGGCCCCCGCCCCACCCCGAGGCCCCGGCCTGCTGCGGATACCCGTAGGCACCGCCCGACTGCGGATAGGCCTGGGGCTGAGGATGCTGCTGGGCATACCCGTACGCCCCCGGCGCCCCGAACCCGGGGGCAGCGGGCGGCACCCCCGGCGCCGGAGTCCGCCCCGCCACGACGGTCGGCAGATGGCCGACGCCACCGGCGGCACCGCCCGCCCCGGGCCCTTCGGGCGACGGCACAGCCACTTCATCGCAAGCGGCGGCATGCTCCGGCGACCCACCGTCACCGCCGTCCGCGGCGAAGCCCCCCGCACCCGCCGACGGCGCATCCGCCCCGCCGGGGCCACCCGCACCCGACGACGAGGACGCTCCCTCCGGATCCTCGACCTCCAGCAACTGCACGGCATGTCGGCCGAGTTGGGCGACCAGCGCCCCCGGCAGCCAGGGATCCCGGGACCGCCCCCCGGTCACGGTGTCCTCCGCCCCCGTCCGCTCCAGCAGCGCGTCCAGCGAAGGCCGGGCCGCGGGATCCTTGCGCAAGCAGTCCCGCACCAGGTCGGCGATCCCCTCCGGCACCCCCGTCAGATCCGGCTCCTCCTGGGCGATCCGGAACATCAGCGCATGCACACCGCTGTTGGCGGAGCCGAACGGCAGCGCCCCGGTCGCGGCATAGGCCAGCACCGACCCCAGGCAGAACACGTCGCACGCCGGCGTGATCCGGTCCCCCCGCACCTGCTCGGGCGCCATGAACCCCGGCGACCCGACCAGCGACCCGGTCCGGGTCAGCTCCGCCCCGCCCAGGGTCGCCTCCAGCGCCCGCGCGATGCCGAAGTCGATCACCCGCGGCCCGTCGATCGTCACGAGCACGTTCGACGGCTTGAGATCCCGGTGCACGATCCCGGCCGCGTGGATGTCCTTGAGCGCATGCGCGAGCCCCGCCGCGAGGATCCGTACCGACCTCTCCGGCAGCGCGCCGTGATCACGGCCGACCACCTGCTGCAGGCTCGGCCCGGCCACATACCCCGTGGCCACCCACGGCACCGCCGCCTCGGTGTCCGCGTCCAGCACGGGCGCGGTCCAGTAGCCGCCGACCCGTTGTGCGGCCTGCACCTCCTGCCGGAACCGCGCCCGGAACTCCTCCTGCGCGGCGAGTTCCTCGCGGACCAGCTTCACGGCGACGGTACGGCCCCGGTCCGACCGGGCCAGATACACCTGCCCCATGCCGCCCGCGCCCAGCCGCGCCAGCAGCCGATAGCCGCCGATTTGCTGCGGATCCCCCGATCCCAGCTTCTCCATGACCCGCCCCGCCTCCCCCCCCGATACACGACGGACCGAGAATAATCCGGCCCTACCGGGAGTCGCTCGGCCCACGGCCTACGGTTCAGTAACGGGCTTCCCCAGCTCGTCCAGGACCGCCGACAGCCGCTCCAGCAGCCGTACCGCCTCGGCGAGATCGGTCTCCCCCATCGCCTGCGCCAGCCGGTCGGCGAAGGCCGCGTGCCCGGGGCCGATCCGGGCCACGGCCGCCCGCCCCTCCCCCGTCGGCGCGAGCAGTTTGGCGCGCCGGTGCGCCGGATTCGGCCGGTACTCGGCCAGCCCCCGCTCGACCAGCAGATCGGCGATGCGCTGCACGCTCTGCCGGGTGATGCCCATGGCCCGCGCGATGCCCGCCACCGGCAGCGGCTCGGGCAGCACGGCCCCGAGCACCTGCCACCAGGCGGCGGTGAGCCCGGCCGGACGGGACAGTTCCTCGGCGACGGCCAGGAACTGTCCGTTGAGCCGGAAGACCCCGAGGGCGCTGCGGCTGAGCAGCTCCTGGCGCGCACGGCTCACTCCGCGGCCGCCTTCTGCAGGACGAAGTAAGCCTCGGCGTCGGAGTCGTGGTACAGCCGGTACCAGGCGTCCAGCACCTCACCCTCGTACACCCCGAGGAGCCGGAAGACCTCGCGGGCGAACGCGACGGGTTCGGTGGGACCGGCGGTGATCAGGTTGCCGTCGGTGACCGCGTCGGCCTCGACGTACCGGTCGGCGCCGGCGTAGTCGGTGGCCGCCGCCAGGTAGTACGGGCTGGCGCTGGTGTGGGAACGGCCGTCGAGCAGGCCCTCGCGGGCGAGTCCCGCGGTGGCGCCGCAGATGGCGGCGACGGGGACACCGGCGTCGAGGAAGGCGCGGGCGGTGCGGGCGAAGGGGGCCAGGTCGTCGGTCGCGTCCCAGAGCTCGGCGCCCGGGAGGATCAGCAGGGAGCTGTCCCGCGGGCTCACGTCGTCCAGGGCCAGGTCCGGCTGGATCCGCAGTCCGCCGATGCTGACGACCGGCTCCCGGCTCGGCCCCACGGTCACGATCTCGTACCCGGCGCGGGCGAGGTAGGCGGTCGTGTGCCCCGTCTCCCAGTCGGCGAGGCTGTCGTACAGCGCCAGGTGCACGGGCTTGCGGGATACATCACTCATGACAGCATGCTGTCACTTCGACAGGATGCTGTCCACTGTTTCAGGGTGTCGACAACCTGTCGTGGAAACCCCCCGTCCAGGGAACAAGACGCCGATGTCGCTTCCGCATCGCGGACATTTACCCTCACCCGCATGACCCCTCAGCCCAACCCCGACGCCGGCGCCGCAGTGAAGGCCGCGGACCGCGCACACGTCTTCCACTCCTGGTCCGCCCAGGACCTCATCGACCCGCTCGCCGTCGCCGGCGCCGAGGGGTCGTACTTCTGGGACTACGACGGCAAGCGATACCTGGACTTCACCAGCGGGCTGGTCTACACGAACATCGGCTACCAGCACCCGAAGGTCGTCGCGGCCATCCAGGAGCAGGCGGCGAGGATGACGACCTTCGCGCCCGCGTTCGCGATCGAGGCGCGCTCGGAGGCGGCCCGGCTGATCGCCGAACGGACCCCCGGCGACCTGGACAAGATCTTCTTCACCAACGCCGGCGCGGACGCCGTGGAGCACGCGGTGCGCATGGCCCGGCTGCACACGGGCCGCCCCAAGGTGCTCTCGGCGTACCGCTCGTACCACGGCGGCACCCAGCAGGCGATCAACCTCACCGGCGACCCGCGCCGCTGGGCGAACGACAGCGCCACGAACGGCGTGGTCCGCTTCTGGGCGCCGTTCCTCTACCGCTCCCGCTTCTACGCCGAGACCGAGGAGCAGGAGACCGCGCGCGCCCTGGAGCACCTGGAGACGACGATCGCCTTCGAGGGGCCGGGCACGGTCGCGGCGATCATCCTGGAGACCATCCCGGGCACGGCCGGGATCATGGTCCCACCGCCCGGCTATCTGGCCGGGGTCCGGGAGATCTGCGACCGCCACGGCATCGTCTTCATCCTGGACGAGGTCATGGCGGGCTTCGGGCGGACCGGTGAGTGGTTCGCCACCGACCTCTTCGGTGTCGTACCCGACCTGATGACCTTCGCCAAGGGCGTGAACTCGGGTTACGTCCCCCTCGGCGGTGTCGCGATCTCGCAGCGGATCGCCGAGACCTTCGGCAAGCGGCCCTACCCGGGCGGTCTGACCTACTCCGGGCACCCGCTGGCCTGCGCCGCCGCCGTCGCCACGATCAACGTGATGGCGCAGGAGGGCGTTGTCGAGAACGCCAAGCGGCTCGGCGAGACGGTCGTCGGCCCCGCCCTGGCCGACCTGGCCGAGCGGCACCCGAGCGTCGGCGAGGTGCGCGGTGTCGGCATGTTCTGGGCGCTGGACCTCGTGAAGAACCGCGAGACCCGCGAGCCGCTGGTGCCGTACAACGCCGCCGGCGAGGCGAACGCCCCCATGGCCGCCTTCGCGGCCGCCGCCAAGCAGCACGGCGTGTGGCCCTTCGTGAACATGAACCGCACCCACGTGGTCCCGCCGTGCAACGTCACGGAGGCCGAGCTGAAGGAGGGCCTCGCCGCCCTGGACGCCGCGCTGGGCGTGGCCGACGAGTACACGGCATGACCGAACACAGGCCGTGACCGAACCACGGCTGCCGCCGGGGACACTCGAGCGCGTAAGGTGACGTGCTCGTAAGAGACGGACGAGTACGTCACCTGACGCCTGAGGAGAGGCCCCGACATGCCCGGCACCGGCGCCGTGACGCGCAGTACCCTGCGCCAGCAGGTCGCCGACGCGCTCCGTGACGAGGTGCTGGCGGGGCGGCTGCAACCGGGCCGGGCGTTCACGGTCAAGGAGATCGCCGACCAGTACGGCGTCTCCGCCACCCCGGTGCGCGAGGCCCTGGTCGACCTGTCCGCGCAGGGCATCCTGGAGGCCGACCAGCACCGGGGCTTCAGGGTGCCGGAGTACTCCGTCACCGACTACCGGAACATGATCGAGGCCCGCAGCCTGGTCACCGACGGGATGTTCCAGGCCCTCAGCACCGGCCACCCCGCCTTCCGCACCCCGCCGGAGGACCCGCGTACGACGGCGGCCCTGGCCACCGTGCGCCGCCGGGGCGAGGAGGCCCAGCGTGCGGCGGCGGCCGGCGACCTGACCGTCCTCATCGGCTACGACCTCCGCTTCTGGCGCGAGCTCAGCGCGCTCTTCGGCAACCCCTACCTCGGCGACTTCCTCAACCGTCTGCGCGTGCAGTCCTGGGTCTGCGCGGTGCAGCACCTGCTCCGCCTCCCCGACCTGCGCGGCCACCTGTGGGCCGGGCACACGCACCTGGTCGACGCGCTGGCCCGCCGCGAGGCCGACACCGCCCGCTCGATCGTCGCCGCCTCCAACGCCCACTCACTGGCGCTACTGGAACACCTGACCAACGGGTAAGTGACCGGTACTCTTCCCTGACCACCTTCTGTGTGCGAGGAGCCCTCTTTGGCCTGTGACCTGTGGCTGGTACCGCTCGTGGACGTGTTGTGCCACACCCCGGACAACCCGTTCGCCGAGGAACTCGCTCAGTACAACGAGGCACTGACCCAGGCCGGGCTCCCACCGGTTCCGGTGTACCAGTACATGCCGGGCCTGTCCGGCGAGGTAGCCCCGGTGGCCGGCTTCGACTACGACGCGCTCCACTTCCTGCGCCGGGCGTACCTGTTGCAGGTGTGCGGGCTGCCGGTGACCCCGGTCGACGAACTGGGCGGCGACTACGAGCAGTTGCTGGAGATGTTCGAGTCCACGGCCCAGCAGTCCCACCTGGTCTGGCACTACGACCACGCGGGCGCGTACGTCCCGGTCGACTTCCCGCAGCCGCTGTCGAACGACGAACTGCTCGCGGGCGGCGGCCCGTTGGGAAGTTCTCAGGCGCTGTTGCGCGAACTGGAGTACGTCGCCGGGTCGATCGGCATCGACCCGGCCAACCCCCCGGCCGCCCCGACCCCGCCCGCGGCCCCCACGGAACTGGAGGAACCGGCCGTCCCGGCGCCGTACGACCCGAGCCCCTTCGCCCGCGAACGGCACGTCTGGCTGGGGTTGCACGCGGCGGCGACCCGCTCCCTGGCACAGGGCTCGATGATCGTGTTCAGCTGAGCGCCACGTCGGCCGGGAGAGCCGGGTTGTGTGATTTCACCCACCTCTTCTTGCCGTGGGGGAAATGCCTGCCTACGTTCGGTGGCATGTCCCCCCACGGCCCCGCCTTCGACTTCAGCGTCGACCTGAGCGCGCACGAGATGCTCCGGCGTACCCACGTCATGGCCGCCCTCGGCCCCGACTGGGACCCCGCTGCGGCGCTCCGTGGCGAGGAGGAGGCGCGTGCGCTGCTGTACTCCGGCCTGGACGCCGAGCAGCAGCGCATCTACGACGAGCTGGTGGCGGCCGGTGTGCTCCCGGCAGGGCCGGGCGATGCTGCCGCTTGATCCGCAGGCCGACATGGGACGGCGCGCCTGGGTGGCGTGCCCGAACTGTGACGACCGGGGCGGGTGGCGCTACCTGCTGTCCAACACCGGCAGTCTGCTGCACCTGCAGTGTCCCTCGTGCCACCACCTCTGGTCGCACGAGACATACTTCGGCGCCACCCGCTCCACGCCCTGACGGTCAGAAGACCGGCGTGCCGGCCTGCGTCAGCTTCCAGTTGGTGACGGCGAAGTCCGCCGGGTCGAGGGTCTTCTTCGCGGTCACGTAGTCGATCATCAGCTGGCGGATCTCGTTCGTCGAGCTGTAGGCGTTCGGGGCGGCGGCGATGTGCGGGTAGCCGGAGCCGCCGTTCGCGCGGTAGTTGTTCACCGCCACGACGAAGACCTGGTCGTCGGCGATCGGCGCGCCGTTGTAGCTCAGGTTCTTGATCCGGGAGCCCTCCGGCTGGGCGATGTCGATCTCGTAGTCGACGCCCGCCGCCGTGTCGTACATGTAGTCCCAGAAGTTGTTGGCGTTGGTGAGGGTCGCCGTGTCGACCTTCGTGCCGGCCGGGACCTGGTGGTAGTACTTCGCCCCGTACTCCAGGTAGTCCTTGAGCTGGGCGCCCGTCAGCTTCTTGCCGTACAGGGTGTTGTCGTAGATGTAGAGCCCGGCGATGTCCTTGATGGTGACGTTGCCCTGGGGGATGTCGGCCGTGCGGGAGAAGGGGGCCGCCACCGAAATCAGCGGGAGCGCGGCGTCCGATGCCGACAGGCCCGCCTTCACGCTCTCCATCTGGACCTTGTGGATGAAGTCCATGATCGGCACGTCCTTCCAGCAGGACTCCGCCGCCGAGAGGTCCTGCGTGCAGGTGCCGACCGCCGTGTTGACGTACTTGACCACCAGCTCGTGGTCCGCCTCCAGGAGCTGCTTGATCTCCGGGTCCTCGTCCACGTCCTTGGGGTTGAGGGTCTGCGCCGTCTTGCTCGTCACCTTCCACTGGCCGTGGTGGAGTTCGAGCTCGAAGTCGAAGACGCTGAGGCGGTAGCCCCAGCAGTACGGCTCGGAGAGCAGGACTTCCTCACCGGTCTCGGCGTTCTTGACCGTGTAGGAGGGGACCTCCACGTGCGTGTGCCCGACGAGGATCGCGTCGATGCCCGGCACCTGCTCGGCCACCAGGTTCGACGCGTTCTCGACGTACGGAAGCGAGTCGCCGTAAGAGGACGAGCCGTCCATACCCGAGTGGTCCGTCAGGAAGACGACGTCACAGCCCAGCGCGCGCAGCCGCGGCACGTACTTCTTCGCCTGCTCCACCAGGCCCGGGAACACCATCTTCCCGCTGACGTTGTCCTTGTCCCACAGCGCGATGCCGGGGTTGGTCAGGCCGAGGATGCCGACCTTGATGTCCGGGGCGCCGGGGACGCGGATCCGCTTGACGGTGTACGGGTGGAAGGCGGGCCGGAGCGTCTTCGCGTCCAGCGCGTTCGCGCCGAGCAGCGGGAAGTGGCACTGGCTCTCGAACTTGCGCAGGGTGTCGATGCCGTAGTTGAACTCGTGGTTGCCGAGGGCGGCGGCGTCGTAGCGCATGTGGTTCATGGCCACGGCCATCGGGTGCTTGGGGCCCCGCTTGCCGTCGGTGCCGGTGATCGGGTCGACGCGTGCGAAGTAGTAGGCCAGGGAGGTGCCCTGGATGATGTCGCCGGCGTCGACGAGCAGGACGTGGTCCTCGCCCTTCGCCTCGCGCTGCTGCTTGATGAGGGTGGCCACGCGCGCCACGCCGACCGAGTTGCCCGCCTTGTCGGTGTAGGCGGCGTCCTTGTAGTAGTCCCAGTCGAAGACGTGGCTGTGCAGGTCGGTCGTGCCGAGGATGGAGAACGACCAGGTGCGGGGGTGACAGTCCCGCTTCTGCTCGGCGGCCTGGGCCGGGGCGGCGGCCGTACCGGCGACCGCGACGGCCGCACCGGTGACGGCCGACTTCTTCACGAACTCCCGGCGGTTCATGGGACTGCGGGGCATAGGGGGCTCCTGGAGCGAGGAAGAGGGAGGAACACAGGCAACTACCCGCGTAGATGCTTGCCTCGGCCCCTTCCGCGCGGAACCACGAACAACCCAAGGGCCGGTCAAGGATTTTCATGTCCATGACCGGCCCGTGAAGCAGAGTTGAACTACAGGAACGAGTTGATCTCGATCGTCTCGTCCCGGCCCGGGCCCACGCCGATCGCGGAGATCGGGGCGCCGGACATCTCCTCCAGCGCCTTGACGTAGTTCTGGGCGTTCTTCGGCAGGTCGGAGAAGGACTTCGCCTTGGTGATGTCCTCGTTCCAGCCGGGCAGGGTCTCGTAGACCGGCTTCGCGTGGTGGAAGTCGGTCTGGGAGTACGGAAGCTCCTCGACCCGCTTGCCGTCGACCTCGTACGCCACGCAGACCGGGATCTGCTCCCAGCCGGTCAGCACGTCCAGCTTGGTGAGGAAGAAGTCGGTCAGGCCGTTGACGCGGGTGGCGTAGCGGGCGATGACGGCGTCGAACCAGCCGCAGCGCCGGTCACGGCCCGTCGTCACACCCCGCTCGCCGCCGATCCGGCGCAGCGCCTCGCCGTCCTCGTCGAACAGCTCGGTCGGGAAGGGGCCGGCGCCGACGCGGGTCGTGTAGGCCTTGAGGATGCCGATGACCCGGCTGATCTTCGTCGGGCCCACGCCGGCGCCGGTGCAGGCACCGCCCGCGGTCGGGTTCGAGGAGGTCACGAAGGGGTACGTGCCGTGGTCGATGTCGAGGAGGGTGCCCTGACCGCCCTCGAACAGGACGACCTTGTCGTCCTCCAGCGCCTGGTTGAGGACCAGCACGGTGTCGGCGACGTACGGCTTGATCTGCTCGGCGTAGCCCAGCAGCTCCCCGACCACCTGGTCCACGGCGATCGCGCGCCGGTTGTACAGCTTGGTGAGGATCTGGTTCTTGACGTCGAGGGCCGCCTCGACCTTCTGGGTCAGGATCGACTCGTCGTACAGGTCCTGGACCCGGATGCCGACGCGGTTGATCTTGTCGGCGTAGGTCGGGCCGATGCCGCGCCCCGTCGTCCCGATCTTCCGCTTGCCGAGGAAGCGTTCCGTCACCTTGTCGACGGTCACGTTGTACGGCGTGATGATGTGCGCGTTACCGCTGATCAGGAGCTTGGACGTGTCGACGCCACGCTCGTTCAGACCGCTCAGCTCGGAGAGCAGGACCGACGGGTCGACGACGACGCCGTTGCCGATGACCGGGACACAAGTAGGCGAGAGGATTCCGGAAGGGAGGAGGTGGAGCGCGTACTTCTGGTCGCCGACGACGACCGTGTGGCCGGCGTTGTTGCCGCCCTGGTAGCGCACTACATAGTCCACCGAGCCACCGAGCAGGTCGGTCGCCTTTCCCTTGCCTTCGTCACCCCACTGAGCACCGAGCAGCACAAGTGCGGGCACGCGCGTACACCCCTTCCGGGCGGGGCATGTCCAAGGTCGGGGGCGTGGGCGTAAGGTTCACCGCCGCGTGCCACAGCGACCGCCGTTGGTCGCACAACCGTCGGACCGGATGCCCCGGAATAGACGAAGCCCCTGGCGCAATAGCGCAAGGGGCTCTTGCACAAAGATGCTACCCGAGGAAGCGAGGCAGGACCGAGGTGGCGACTTTCGCGATGTCCGAACAGCTGCTGGTGATCATCGATCCGGCGGCACGGCAGACGGACGGGGAGTCCGTACGGATCGCGAAAGACGTGCTCAGCGCGGGTGCGGCGGCCAAGGTGTGTCTCCCGGACGGGCCGGAGGAATTCGCCCGCGCGCTGGGCCGACGGGGGTCGCGGCGGCCGGTCGTGGTGGGCGACGGTCACGCTCTGGTACGGGCCGTGACGCTGCTGCACCGGGCACGCGAGCTGTCCGGATGTGCGCTGTCGGTGGTCCCGGTCGGTGACACCCGCCTCGCAGAGTCGCTGGGCGTACCCGGCGGCGCGGTGGCGGCGGCGCGGGCCGTGCTGGACGGGTCCGAGCGGCGCCTCGACCTGCTGGTCGACGACAGCGACGGGGTCGTCCTGAGCGGGCTGGGTATCCCGCCGGAGCCGGTGCGGCCCCCCGCCGCGGTGCCGGTCCCCGTCGTCCCCGGGCGCCCCTGGTACCGCTCCCTGGTCCGCACCCTCGCCCCCCGCCCGCCCCGGCTCGCCGCCGTACCGGCCCCGGGCCCCTCCCGGCTGCGCGTCGAGGTCGACGGGGAGACGGTGGTGGACCTGGGCCAGCCCGTGGAGGCCGTATCGGTGACGCCGGGCACGGGCGGGCTCGCGGAGGTCGAGGTACGCCCGCTGTCGGTGGGCGCGGAGGCGACGCCGGTACGGACGTCCGGGCGGACGGTGACGGTGACCGGCGCGGATTTCCGGTACCGGGCGGACGCGGGGGTGACGGGACCGGTGCGAAGGCGGACGTGGCGGGTGAGGGAGGGGGCTTGGGGGCTGGTGCTGCCGGGGTCGGCGGGGTGAGTCAGCCCTCGTCGTCATCCTCCTGCGGCGCCTGGAAGCCGTCGGTGTCGAGCGTGCAGCCGATGGGGTCGGGGATGTAGAGCTTCTCGCCGAACGACTTGGTGAGGCGCCCCTGGTAACCGTTGGGCGTCGGCTCCCAGAAGACGGTGGCCTGTTCCTCCTGCATGTCGAGGAGAAGGTAAACGGGCACGCCGACCTTGCTGTAGACGTCGAGTTTGTCCGTGCGATCTTCGTCTCGTGTGGCCGGAGAGGTCAGCTCGGCGACGAACGAGAGAGCCTGACCGTCGAGGCGGTTACTGGTGGTGCGTCGTGCACGTCGGTGAGCCGCGTGGATATCGGGGCCGTAGGCGCGCTCGACGCCCGGGAACACGTACAGAAACGGACTCGAACTGATGCGGTGTTCCTCGGGCAGATGAGGACGCAGCTGGTCGCAGACCATGTCCAGCACGTCCGCGTAGTACGCCTTCGACCACGGCGACACGACGATGCTCCCCCTGATGATCTCGGCCTTGTAGCCGTCGGGCACGTTCAGCTCGTCGAGGAGGTCCAGGAGCTCCTCGAAGCCGCCGCGGGGTTCGGCGTCGTTTGTCACCGGTCGCTCTGCCATCAAGGTCATGATGCCCCCTCCCTCCGACGCGAACCAGTAACCACTTAGCGTAGTCGATCAGCTACACAGTCGGGGCGCGATCGCCAAAGTCGACCCTTTCAATGGTCTAGTGACAAATATTTAACCGCGCCGACCCCTTCCCGCACCCCTCCCCCGTCCACCATCCTGCTTCATCAGGACCCACCAGGGCTCATGGACCGGACACGGAAGGGGCCACCCGATGGCAGTGGACGAGGGCGTTGCCCCGGCGGCGGGCACGATGGAAGAGGAAACGGTTCACCGGCTGAAACCCAACGCCGTAGGGCTGCTCGGCGTGGTGTTCATGGCGGTGGCGACCGCCGCGCCGATCACCGCGATGACCGGCAACGTGCCCTTCATGGTGTCGTCCGGCAATGGCATCGGGGCGCCTGCGAGCTATCTCGTGGCAATGGTCGTCCTGGCAATCTTTTCCGTGGGTTTCACGTCGATGGCGAAGCACATCACGTCGACCGGCGCCTTCTACGGGTTTATTTCCTACGGGCTCGGACGGACCGCCGGTCTCGCCTCCGGGCTGCTCGCCACCTTCGCGTACGTCGTCTTCGAGCCCGCCCTGATCGGCATCTTCTCCACCTTCGCGACGACCACGCTGAAGGACCAGACAGGGCTCCACGTGCCCTGGTGGGCCTTCGCGATCCTGATGCTCGCGATCAACGCGACCGGCACCTGGTTCGGGGTCAGCGTCGCCGAGAAACTGCTGGTGGCGCTGTTGGCCACCGAGGTGACCGTGCTGGCGGCCATGGCCGTGTCCGTGGCGTTCCACGGGGGCGGGCCGCACGGGTTCAGCCTCGCGCCGGTCAACCCGGTCAACGCCTTCAAGGGCACGTCCGCCGGGCTCGGGCTCTTCTTCGCCTTCTGGTCCTGGGTCGGCTTCGAGTCGACCGCGATGTACGGCGAGGAGTCCCGCGACCCGAAGCGGATCATCCCCAAGGCCACGATGATCAGCGTCCTGGGCGTCGGCGTCTTCTACGTCTTCGTGTCCTGGATGGCCATCACCGGCAACGGCGAGGCCGAGGCCGTGAAGGCCGCCTCCTCCGCCAACCCGCTCGCGATGTTCTTCAACCCCACCGAGCGCTACGTCGGCCACTGGGCCGTCGACGTCATGCAGTGGCTGATGATCACCGGCTCGCTGGCCTGCGGCATGGCCTTCCACAACTGCGCCGCCCGCTATCTGTACGCCCTCGGGCGGGAGGGCGTGCTGCCCTCGCTGAAGAACACCATCGGCCGCACCCACGCCCGGCACGGCTCCCCGCACATCGCCGGCCTGGTGCAGACCGGCGTGAGCGCCGTACTGATCGCCGCGTTCTGGATCGCGGGCAAGGACCCGTACAACGCGCTCTACGTCCTGCTCGCCATCCTCGGCACGATGGCGATCCTGATCGTGCAGGCCGTCTGCTCCTTCGCGGTCCTCGTCTACTTCCGCCGGAACCACTCCGAGAGCCGCCACTGGTTCCGCACCTTCACCGCGCCGCTCGTCGGAGGCGTCGCGATGCTCGCCGTCGTCGTGCTGCTGGTGTCCAACATGGGCGTGGCGGCCGGGCCGGAGTCCGGCTCGCTCGTGCTGAAGGCGACGCCGTGGGTGGTGGCGCTGGTGGCGGGGACGGGCATCGGTTACGCGCAGTACCTCAAGCGGCGGGCGCCTGAGCGGTATGCGCTGCTGGGGCGGACGGTGCTGGAGGAGACCAAGGAACGCTGAGCGGGCTCAGCCCCCGTACTTCTGCTCCCGGTACACCCGCCAGCGCTCCATCATCTCCGCCACGTCCCGCTCGATGAACTCGAAGAACTCCAGCGTCTCGGCGAGCCGGCGCCCCGCGGGGGTGCCGGCTCCGAGGCTGGTGACGCCCTCGCGCAGGGCGTCCTCCCAGCGCTTGATGATCGCCTCGCGGTTGGTGAGCGCCTCGTACCACTGGTCGCTGTGCACCCGGTACCGCTCCCGGCGCGAACCGGGCTCCCGTTCCCGCGACACCATGTGGACCTGAGCGAGGTAACGCACGGCGCCGGAGACGGCGGCGGGGCTGATCCGCAGCTGTTCGCCCAGTTCGGCCGAGGTCAGGGTGCCGGTGTCGGAGGCGAGGAGGGCGGCGAAGACGCGGGAGGGCATGCGTGCCATCCCCGCCTCGACCAGCTGCGCCGCGAAGTGCTCCACGAACCGTGACACCGACTCGGGGTCCCGCTCGGGCGTTTCCGTCCCCGGCGTTTGTGTCCTCGGCGTTTCCGCCCTCGACTCCGTCATGCCCTCACCCTATCCGAGGGTTCATGTACTTCCTTAACTTCACAAATTTCTGAAAGCAGCGTACGTTCGGAGCCATGACGAAGGCAATCACGGTCTCCGGACTCCACAAGTCCTTCGGCCGTACGCACGCGCTCACCGGCCTCGACCTGGACGTCGAGGCCGGTGAGGTGCACGGATTCCTCGGCCCCAACGGCGCCGGCAAGTCGACCACGATCCGGGTGCTGCTCGGGCTGCTGCGCGCCGACGCGGGCGCCGCACAGGTGCTGGGCCGGGACCCGTGGCGGGACGCGGTGGAAGTGCACCGCCGGATCGCCTATGTGCCCGGTGACGTGACCCTGTGGCGCAATCTCTCCGGCGGCGAGGTCATCGACCTCTACGGCCGGCTGCGCGGAGGGCTCGACACCCGGCGCCGCGCCGAGCTGATCGACCGCTTCGAGCTGGACCCGACCAAGAAGGGCCGCACCTACTCCAAGGGCAACCGGCAGAAGGTCGCCCTGGTCGCCGCCTTCGCCTCGGACGTGGACCTGCTGATCCTGGACGAGCCGACGTCGGGCCTGGATCCGCTGATGGAGGAGGTCTTCCAGACCTGCGTCGAGGAGGAGCGCGAGCGCGGCCGTACGGTCCTGCTGTCGTCGCACATCCTGAGCGAGGTCGAGGAGCTCTGCGACCGGGTCAGCATCATCCGCAGGGGGCGGACCGTGGAGAGCGGATCGCTGGCGGACCTGCGGCACCTGACCCGCACGAGTGTGAGCGCCGAACTCGCCGGGCCGCCCAACGGGCTGGCCCGCCTGCCCGGCGTCCACGACCTCGACGTCCAGGGACACCGGGTCCGGCTCCAGGTGGACACCGACCACCTCGACGCCGTCCTGCGCTCGTTGACCGCCTCCGGGGTGCGCTCGCTGACCTCGACGCCGCCGACGCTGGAGGAGCTGTTCCTGCGGCACTACCAGGAAGACGACGCCGAGGTGGCCGTATGACCTCCCAACTGGCGGGCACGGGAACCCTGCTGAGGTTCGCCCTGCGCCGCGACCGCACGCTGATCCCACTCTGGGTCACGGTGAACGCGCTGATGGTCCTCTCCATGCCGAACACCCTGAAGACCCTGTACGGCACCGCTGCCGGGCGCGCCGATCTGCGGCACCAGATGGCCACCAACACCTCCCTGCGCGCCATGGTCGGCCCGGTCTTCGACGACTCCCTGGGCGCGCTGACGGCCTGGCGGATCGGGGTGTACGCGGGCGCGCTCGCCGCCGTGATGAGCCTGCTCGTCGTCGTACGGCACACCCGGGACGAGGAGGAGAGCGGGCGGCAGGAGCTGGTGTCCTCCGGGATGGTGGGGCGCCGGGCCCCGCTCACGGCGGCACTGCTGGCGGCGGCGGTGGCGAACGCGGCCCTGTGCGCGCTGATCGTGGCGGGCCTGGCCGGCCAGGGCGTCTCGGGTGCCGTGGCCTTCGGGCTGGGCGTGGCGGGCGTGGGCATGGTCTTCGCCACCACGGCGGCGATCGCCGCCCAGCTGACGGAGAGCGCCCGGCCGGCCCGTGGTCTGACGGCGGCGGTACTGGGTGCGGCGTTCGTCCTGCGCGCGGCGGGCGACTCGGCGAAGGACGGCGGTTCGTCGCCGCTGACCTGGCTGTCCCCGCTGGGCTGGCTGGAGAACGTACGGCCCTACGCCGCCGAACGCTGGTGGGTGCTGCTGCTGTTCGCGGCGGCCGTCACCCTGCAGGCTGTCGCGGCCTACGAGTTGGCCGGTCGGCGGGACATCGGCATGAGCTTCCTGCCGACCCGGCCGGGACCGGCGGGCGGACGTCTCGGCACGGCGGGCGCGCTGGCGTGGCGGCTGCAGCGCGGCAGCGTGCTCGGCTGGTCGATCGGCTTCTTCCTCGCCGGGGTCGTCTACGGCGGGATGACGGACGGTGCGGCACGGCTCGTCGGCGACAACGCCAAGGCGCGGGAGATCTTCCAGCGGATGGGCGGCCAGCCGGGGCTGACGGACGCCTTCCTCGCCGCGATGACCGGCATGCTCGGCCTGATCGCCGCCCTGTACGTCGTGTCCTCGGTGCTCCGGCTGAGCGGCGAGGAGACCTCCGGCCGCGCCGAGCCGGTGCTGGCGGCGGCCGTGGGCCGACTGCGCTGGGCCTGCGGCCACCTGCTGATCTCCTTCGGCGGCGCGGCCCTGATCATGCTGCTGGCCGGTCTGGGCTTCGCCGTCGGCTACGGCCGGCAGATCGGGCCGGTACTGGGCGCGTGCCTGCTCCAGGTCGCCGCGGTGTGGGTGGTCGGCGGTATCGCCGTCCTGCTGCTCGGCATCCTGCCGCGGGCGGCGACGGCGGCCTGGGGCGTGGCCGGCGCGGCCCTGCTGATCGGCTGGATCGGGCCCGCGCTGAACGTGCCCCGGGCGGTACTGGACCTGTCCCCGTTCGGTCATCTGCCCAAGCTGCCGGGCGGGGGGATGGAGTGGGGGCCGGTGCTGGTCCTGCTGGGGCTGGCCGTGGTGCTGGTGACCGGCGGCCTTGCGGGGCTGCGGCGGAGGGACCTGGCTGCCTGAGGGGGCCGGGGGCTGGAGCTCACCGCACCTCGACGCTTAGCCCCTCCAACCCCCTGATGACGAAGTTCGGCTTTCGCCGCGGCTCTGCCATGAGAGCCAGCGTCGGGGCCCGCTGCAGGAGGGCCGTCATCGAGGCTGCCAGCTCGATACGGGCCAGGGGCGCACCGATGCAGTAGTGGATGCCCGCGCTGAAGGAGATGTGCGGGTTCTCCCCGCGGGTCAGGTCCAGCCGCTCGGGGCGGTCGAAGACCTCGGGGTCGTGGTTGGCGGAACCGAAGAGCATGGCGATCTCCGAGCCCCTCGGAATCGTCGTGCCGTCGATCTCGATGTCGTCCAGGACCCAGCGTTCGAAGAGCTGGAGCGGCGTGTCGTAGCGCATCAGCTCCTCGATCGCGGAGGGGATCAGGGAGTGGTCGGCGCGCAGGGCCGCCAGCTGGGCGGGGTTGCGGAACAGCGCCCACCAGCCGTTGACCGTCGCGTTCACCGTCGCCTCGTGGCCCGCGTTGAGCAGCAGGACCGCCGTCGAGATCATCTCCTGCTCGGTCAGCCGGTCGTCGTTCTCGTCGTGCGCCGCGATCAGACCGGAGACGAGATCCTCGCCGGGCTCCTTGCGGCGGGCGGCGATCAGTTCCCGCAGATACTCCGAGAACTCCATCGAGGCCCGGACCGCCTTCGCCGCCGTCTCCTCGGACGGGTTCAGCTCATACATCCCGCAGATGTCCGCCGACCAGGGGCGAAGCTGCCCCCGGTCCCCCTCCGGGATGCCGAGCATCTCGGCGATCACCGCGACCGGCAACGGCTCGGCGACGTCCGTCAGCAGATCACCGCCGCCGTTGTGGACCAGCCCGGCCACCAGTTCGTCCGCCAGTGCCCGCACATACGGCTGCAGCCGCTCCACCGTGCGCGGTGTGAACGCCTTCGACACCAGGCGCCGGATCCGGGGGTGGTCCGGCGGCTCCAGGTCCAGCATCCCGTGATCGTTGAGGATGTGGAACGGCTCGTGCTCCGGCGGGGGTGGCGTCCGTCCGAACTCCTCGTGCGTGAACCGGTGCTGGTAGGTGCGGCCGAGGCGGCGGTCACGGAGCAGCGCCGCGACATCCGCGTGCCGCGGCACCAGCCACTGGTCGGTCGGCTCGTACCGGATCACCCGGCCGCGTGCGCGCAGCTCGGCATAGGCCGGGTACGGGTCGGCGACGAAAGCCGGGTCCCAGGGATCGAAACCGAGGTCGCGGAAGCCTGCCATGCGGCGACGCTAACGCGCCGACCCGACGCCTGACCAGGGTGTCACCCCTGACGTGGGTGTGCCGACCACGTCGTCCCCGTCGAGCCTGTGCCTTCCGTCAGCCCGGTGTCACCAATCTTGCCTCGTAGGCGAACACCGCTGCCTGGGTGCGGTCTCTGAGGCCCAGTTTGACCAGGATGCGGCTCACATGGGTCTTGATCGTCGACTCTGCCACGACCAGCCGCTCGGCGATCTCCGCGTTGGACAGGCCCTGGGCGATCAGGACCAGGACCTCCGTCTCGCGTTCCGTGAGTTCGCCGTAGGCCGCCTGGGACGCCGACGGGATCAGGCGTGGGGGCTCCGAGAGGCGGGAGAACTCCGTGATCAGGCGTTTGGTGACCGAAGGGGCGAGGAGGGCCTCGCCTGCGGCCACCACCCTTACGCCGTCCGCCAGTTGGCGTGCCGAGGCGTCCTTGAGGAGGAAGCCGGAGGCTCCCGCTCGCAGGGCCTGGTACACATACTCGTCCAGGTCGAAGGTCGTCAGGACCAGCACCTTCGCCGCCGCGTCCGCCGCCACGATCTCCCGGGTCGCCTCGATGCCGTTCAGCTCGGGCATGCGGATGTCCATCAGGACGACGTCCGGGGCGAGTTCACGGACCCGGCCCACCGCCTCCCTTCCGTTGACGGCCTCGCCGACCACCTCGATGTCCGGCATCGCGTTCAGCAGGACCGAGAAGCCTTCGCGGACCATCATCTGGTCGTCCGCGATCAGTACGCGGATGGTCATGCGTCCCCTTCGTTCACGGTGGCCGCCGGCACCGGCAGGAATACCGTCACCTCATAACCCCCGTCGGGCGACGGGCCCGCCGTCATCTCGCCGTTCAGCATCGTCACGCGCTCCCGCATGCCCGTGATGCCGTGCCCGGCGCCCGGTGAGGGCTTGACGAGGTGGGGGGCGGGCGGCGGGGTGTTGACTATGCGCAGGCCGAGACCGCCGAGGACATAGCCGATCTCCACGCGGGCGCTCGCTCCCGGTGCGTGCCGCAGGGTGTTGCTGAGTGCCTCCTGGACTATTCGGTACGCCGACAGCTCCACGCCCTGCGGCAGTTCGCGAACCGCTCCGGTCACCGCCTTCTCCACCGTGAGGCCCGCTTCGTGGACGTTGGAGAGCAGGCCGTCCAGGTCGGCCAGGGTCGGCTGGGGGGCGTCCGGGGCCTCGTAGTCCTCGGCGCGGACCACGCCGAGGACGCGGCGGAGTTCGGTCAGGGCCGCCACCGCGTTCTCCCGGATGGTGGCGAACGCCTTCGCCAGCTCCTCCGGCGGGTTCTCCACCCGGTAGGGCGCGGCCTCCGCCTGGATGGCGACCACCGACATGTGGTGGGCGACCACGTCGTGCAGCTCGCGGGCGATCGTCGTGCGCTCCTCCAGGAGGGTGCGGCGGGAGCGCTCGTGCGCGGTGACCGTCTGCTGGGCGGTCACCTCCTGCTGGGCCTGGCGGCGAACGTGCCGGACCGTGACGGCCAGCAGGATGAACGCGGAGAGGACCAGCATCTGCGGCACATCGGTCTGGTAATGCCCCCAGCCGAAGGCCCAGTCGGCCCAGAAGCCGTATATCGCGGTCAGCGCCCACATCCAGGCCGCCGTGCGCGGGCGGGTGCGGATCGCCACGACCGTGAGCACCACCAGGTGGGAGATGAAGCTGCTGGGCAGCCACGGCCAGCTGTCCCAGTCGCCGCTGGTGATCGCCGCGGCCGTGGTCGCCGCGAGCGACAGCCAGAACGCCCCTGCCGGACGCGCCAGGGTCAGCAGCACCGGGACCAGCGCCAGCACCGCGCGGAGCAGGGCGCTCAGCCCCGACTCGTTGTCCGCCAGGCCGACGAGCGCCGCGAGCCCGCCCGCGGCCGCCACCGTCGCGTGCGGGGCCCAGATCCCGTACTCCTTCAGGCGGCCCGGCAGCCTGCGGGCGAGCGGGCCGGCCTCGGGCATGGGCGGCAGCGGGCGGTAGGCGAAGGCGTCGTGGAACAGGTCCTGCCACAGGCCGCGCAGGGCGTCCGCGGCAAGCCGGAACTCCGGGCTGCGCGGCCGGCCGGCCGGGCCCGGCGGGGTCGTCTGCGTGTGCGTCGTCTGGGTCACGTACGAAACGGTAGGCGGGCGGCGGGGTCCTGGTCGTCACCATGGAGAGGGGTTCTTGGGAGTCCCTCTCAGGTACTACGGGTCGTCCGGCGAGGGCGGGCCACCGAGGGGTCAGCGCCCGCCGGGGCGTACCAGTCCGGACTCGTAGGCGAAGACCGCCGCCTGGGTACGGTCGCGCAGGCCCAGCTTCACCAGGATCCGGCCCACATGTGTCTTCACCGTCTGCTCGGCCACGACCAGCCGCTCGGCGATCTCCGCGTTCGACAGGCCCTGCGCGATCAGCGCCAGCACCTCCGTCTCCCGTTCGGTGAGGTCGCCGACGCGCTTCTTGAGCGGGGCGCGGCGGCTGCCGTCCAGGCGGGAGAACTCGGCGATGAGGCGGCGGGTGATGCCGGGCGCGAGCAGGGCGTCGCCCGCGGCCACGACCCGTACCGCCTCGGCCAGCTTCTCCGCGGAGGCGTCCTTGAGCAGGAAGCCGGAGGCCCCGGCCCGCAGCGCCTCGTACACGTACTCGTCCAGGTCGAACGTGGTCAGCACCAGCACTCTGATGGCCGGATGCTCGGCGGTGATCAGGCGGGTCGCCTCGATGCCGCCGAGTTCGGGCATCCGGATGTCCATCAGCACCACGTCCGGGGACAGCTCGGCGGTCTGCGCGATCGCGTCCAGACCGTCCACCGCCTGCCCGACCACCTCGATACCGGGCTGGGTGCCGAGCAGCACGCTGAAACCCTGCCGGACCATCTGCTGGTCGTCGACGATGAGTACGCGGATGGGGCCGGCGCCGCTCGTCATGGGTCCTGATCTCCTGTCGGGGGCTCGGGGCGGTACGGGTCTGGGGTGGAGTCGGATGGCGGCCGGTGCCCGAACGCGTCGGGCGGGCCGGGGTCGGCCGGCGCCGGGGTGCCGTCGCGCGGGAGGAACGCCGTCACCCGGAAGCCGCCCTCCCGCTCCCCCTCCGCGCTGACATGTCCGCCCAGCATCGCCGCGCGCTCCCGCATGCCGAGCAGACCGTGACCGCTGCCCGGGGACGGCGGGGCCGGGCGGCTGGGGCGGGAGTTGGTTATGTCCAGGCATATGCCGTTGCGTTGGTGGGAGACCTCCACGGTGACCTTCGCGCCCGGGGCGTGCCGCAGGACGTTGCTCAGGGCCTCCTGGACGATCCGGTACGCCGACAGCTCCACGCCGGGCGGATAGCCGCGCGGCTCGCCCTCCGTCGTCATGGCGACCTCCACACCGGCCGCCCGGGTGTTCTCGATCAGGGCGTCCAGCCGGGCGAGGTTCGGCTGCGGGGCGTCGGGGGCCGGGCCGGTGCCGGGCGCGGAGAGCCGGTGGGTGTCGTCGGCGCCCCCGGGCTCGTCCGGGCCCTCCGAACGCAGCACACCGAGGACGCGGCGCAGCTCGGTCAGGGCCTCCAGGGCGTTGTTGCGGATGCCGGCGAGGTTCTCCTGCAGTTCCTCGGAGGGGTTCTCCACCAGGTGGGGGGCGACCTGGGCCTGGATGGAGATCACCGACATGTGGTGGGCGACCACGTCGTGCAGCTCACGGGCGATACGGCTGCGCTCCTCCAGCAGGGCGCGGCGGGCCCGCTCCTCCGCGGTGATCGTCGTCTGCCGGGCCAGCTGCGTACGCGCCTCGCTGCGGCTGCGCAGGGCGGTGCCGATGACGACCGCGACGGCGAACAGGGCGATGGCCATCACGCCGGTGGGCGAGTAGCTCCGGGCGCCGATCACGCCCTGCAGCACATACGTCACCAGGGCGCTCGCACCCAGTGCGCCGAGCGTGCCGCGCAGACGGGTACGGAGGGCCAGGAGCAGCAGCACCAGCATGTGAGCCAGCAGCGCGGCGGGCGGCCAGGGCCAGTTGGTGTCGCCGGACACGCTCGTCTCCAGGGCCGGACGGGCGAGGAGGGCGATGAGAGCGGCATCGGCGAGCGACAGCGCCCAGGCGGGCGCGGGGCGCCAGATCGCCAGGACGACGGCGGCGCCCTGGACGAGGCCGAGGAGCAGGCCGATGGCGAGGGTGAATCCGTACTCCCCGGCCAGCTGTTCCCCGCCGCCGAGGCCGATGCCCAGGGCGGTGTAGGCGACGAGCAGGTAAGTGAGCAGGCGGAGCCAGCGGTGCCGGGCGAAGGGGGGCGACTGGGGGGAGGGGTTCTCGCCGAGCCAGGTACGGAGGCGGCGGCGGGTGGTCCTGGGGGAGGGTGCGCTGTCCGCGGCGGGTGCGTGGTGGGGTGCGGGTGGCTGCTGTCGGTCGTTCTCGCCGTCGGCGGCCGGGGGCTTCACGAGGTCAACATTAGGCATTGCGGGTCGTCTTTGCTGCGGGCAGGTGGCGGCGGACCACGTGGGACCTGCGGTTTCGGGGGCGGCGGGGGCCCTGTTCGTGGTGGCGGAAGGCCGTCCGGAACAGGGCCAGGGCCAGGGCGAAGACGGGCAGCCAGGCCAGGCGGTACGCCACCCAGGTCAGGGAGTCGGGTGAGGTGTGCAGGCCGGGCAGCCGGCCGGCCAGGAGGCCCGTGGCCGTCGTGGCCATCATCGCCGTCTGGTGCCAGAGGTAGATCGTCATCGCGGAGAGGTTGACGAGGGCCACCGCCGCCCAGAGCAGCGGGCGGGCCATCGCACGGCGCAGGCGGTCGCGGAGCATCAGGGCCAGGCCGCACTGGGCCAGGCCGAAGGTGACGGCCGCCAGGGTCGGGGGATTGAGGTTGGAGATCGTCGCGCCGGGGACGCCGACCATGGACGCCGGGTATCCGGCGCAGGCTATGAGCACGGCCGTGGCCGCCGTACCGCCCAGGAACAGGACCCGGGCCGCGCGGCGGCTGTCCAGCTCGCCCCGCGTCCAGGCGGCTCCCAGGGTGTACGGGACCAGCCAGCCCGCCGCCACGTTCAGCCAGCCGAGCCAGGACGGGCCGAGGTGCAGACCGAAGCGGAGGACGTCCACGTGCAGGACGACGGCCAGGGGCCAGAGGGGGTTGAGGCGGGTGAGGAGCGGGGTGGCGGCCGTCAGGCCGGCGAAGACCAGGAGGAACCACAGGGGGGACACGGCCAGTTTGAGCAGCGCCTCGATCGTGGCGAGCGGGGTGCCGGTGAGGAGGAGGACCGTGGCAGCCACCACCCAGAAGCAGAGGAGTGCGGCCGCCGGGCGCAGGAGTCGGGTCAGGCGGGCGCGCAGCCAGGAGCCGTAGGTCTCGCCCCGGCCGCGGGCCGTGGCGAGGCTCCGGGTCGCCACATGGCCGCCGACCAGGAAGAACACGGCCAGGGTCTGGAACAGCCAGGAGATCGGGGCCAGCCAGGGCAGGTGCTGCAGGGGGCTGGTCGTGTGCAGGCCGCCGTCTTTGGACACCAGTGCTGTGACCAGCCAGTGGCCCAGTACGACGCCGAGGATCGCGAAGGCGCGCAGGGCGTCCACGGCTCGGTCCCGGGTTGAGGGGGTCGCGGTGTCCAGGTGGTGGGCGGCTTGGCGTAGGGCGTGCAGGGCGGATGCGGATGCCTTTGGCGGCTGCGGGGGCGTGGAGGGGGTGGTGGTGCCGTGGGGGGTGGTTCGGGGGGTGCTTGTGGTGGGGTCAGGCACGGGGCACCTCCGGGGTGTCGCCGAGGGTGATGCGGGCCAGGTTGGCGAGGGAGGCCGAGCCCGGGGTGAAGTAGCCGCTGTGGTCGGCGGCGGCCGCGTCGAAGACCCGCGCGCCGAAGGAGCGCGAGACCGGGTCCGTGCCGAAGCCGACGGTGGTGCCGAAGAGGTCGACGCTGACGTGCGGGACGTGCCGCACCCAGTCGTCGCTGCCGCGGGCCGCCCAGATCCGGGCATTGGTGTGCAGTGCCTTGACGGAGTCCGCGCCGGTGCCGGGGCTGCCGACGAGGGCGATGTCGTCGGCGTCCAGGCCGGGGGCGGCTCGGCCGCACACGACCGAGCCGTAGGAGTGGCAGAGCAGTGAGATGTGCGTCCGGGGCGGGGTCGCGGCGCGCAGATCGCGTGCGAAAGCACGCAGGTCGGGAGCCGCTTCGTCGGCGCGGGTCGTCGTGGTCACCGTGGTGCTGACGGTGGCCGGTGTCTCGTAGCCGAGCCAGGCGATGACCGCGGTGTGGGTGCCTCGGGGGGCGCGGTGGGCGACCTCTGCGTACAGGGCCGCGGCCGCCTTGTGGAAGCGGGCGTAGGTGTCCAGGGAGGTGTCCGAACCGGGGACCAGGACCGCTATGTGGTCGGCGTGGGCGAGGTCGCCGAGGACCTCCGTGGCCTGGCCTGCGCCTCGGCCGTCGAAGGTGAGGAGGTGGCGGGTGGGGGCGGCCAGGGTGCGGTCGGCGGCGGCGCGGTGGGTGTCGCCGTGCGCGGCTGCCATGTGGGCGGCGCGGGTGGCGTTGGCTCGGTTGGCGGCGTAGGTCTTCTGGAGGGTTGTCCGGAGGGGTGTCGCCGTGATCGGGGGGAGGTTGGCGGGGGCGGGGGCCGGGATCTGGGGGCGGGTGGTCGCGGCGGAGAGGGGGGTGGTGAGGGCTGCGGTGAGGAGGGTGGCGAGGAGGGTGCGGCGCCATTTTCCGGTGCGGGTGCGGGGTGCCTTTGGCGGGGTGGGGGGCGGCTTCTCCGTCGGCGGGATCGGGTGCGGGTGCGGGTGCGTTGGGGGGCACCCGGCCTGCGGCCGGGTTTGGGTTCCCACCCGCGCCACCCGTGACCCTTTCGTCGTCGAGTGCGGGTGGCCCTCGTGGGGCGCACTCGCCATCGGCGGCTGCGAGGCCGTGGGCCGGGAATCCGGAGCCGTCGGCGGCTGCGAGGCCGTGGGTAGAGGAGTGGTGTCGTGGGTGTGTTGCCCCATGGTCGGGCTTCCTTTCAGATGGCCCGGCCATCGGGCTTTTCTGACAAGGAAGTTATGGATCGGGGCGTGTCGTCGGCGTCCCGCCAGGGAGCTGTCTTGCGGGGTAGCTCTCAGGTATTACAGGTATTACGGGGACGCCTTCGTCATCTCTTCCGTCATCCCTTCGTCACCAGGCCAGTTGGGCGATCTCCTCCGCCACCACCGCGCACGCGTCCGCAGCAGGGTCGATCAGCGGGAAGTGGCCCACGTCCTCCAGCAGCGTCAGGCCCACCACCTCCCCCGCCTTCGCCGCCGCGTCCGCGTACGACTCGGCCACCGTGTGCGGCACCACCAGGTCCGTGCGCCCCTGGACGAGCGTCGTCGCGATGCCCGTCGGGAGGAGCAGGACGGGGTCGGCGTAGGGGCGGCGCTCGGCGAAGGAGTCCGGGCCGCCGAGGAGTTGCAGGCTCGCGTTGCCGCACACGTCCAGCTTCTCCGCCACCTCGAAGTCCGCGATCGGGGCGAGGGCCACGACACCGCGCAGGGGGGCCGGGCTGCCGGTGCGCCAGGGGGTGTCCGGGGGGAGGACATGGCGGGCCGCCGCCCACAGTGCCAGGTGGCCGCCTGCCGAGTGGCCGGTGAGGACCATGCGGCGCGGGTCGGCCTGCGGGAGGGCCTCGCGGACGAGCGCGGGCAGCGCGTCCAGAGCCGCCGCGATGTCGTCGAAGGTGTCGGGCCAGCGGCCGGCCGGAGGGGTGGTTTCGCCGTCGCGCGCGTGCTGCCCGGGGATCAGGGGATCGCCGCCGCGCCGGTACTCGACGTTGGCCACCGCGAAGCCTCTGCGGGCCAGGTAGTCCGCGAAGGGTGTGATGTGGCGGCGGTCGTAGCGGGCGCGCCAGGCGCCGCCGTGCAGGACCACCACCAGGGGGGCGGGGGAGTCAAGGGTGTCCCGGGGGGCGTAGAAGTCGATCACCTGGTCGGGATGGCTGCCGTACGCGGAGGTGACATCGGGGTCGACCGGGGGGTGTGAGAAGGCCGACTCCTCTTCGGCGGCGGCGCGGGCTGCGGCGGCGTCGTCCGGCATGCTCCAACCTCTCAGCGATGGAACCTGTTTGGCGTTCCGGCGGACCAGGTGGGGGAATTCGCGTTCGCCGTTGGCGGGACGGTATCAGGCCGGTGACGTGGGGGGACATGGGGATGTGACGGAGGGTGAGGATAAACGGTTCTGTAGGGAATGGCCTGGGAGAGAGTGCCTCTCCCAGGCCTCCCCCTTACGCCAGCTCCTCCCCCAGGATCCGGGCCGCTCGCTCGGTCTCGCCGAAGGTGACGTACAGCGGGGTGAAGCCGAAGCGGAGGATGTCGGGGTGCCGGAAGTCTCCGACGACACCCCGGCTGATCAGGCGCTTCATCACCTCGCCGGCGTCCGGGCAGCGCAGGGCGACCTGGCTGCCGCGTTCCTCGTGGCGTTCCGGGGTCACGCACTCGACACTCCCCGGCTCGGTGTACTCCCCTACGCAGCGCAGGAAGAAGTCCGTCAGCGCGAGGGACTTGGCGCGGACGGCGGGGACGGACACGTCGTCCCAGACGTCCAGGGCCGCCTCCAGGGCCAGCATGGAGAGGATGTCCGGGGTGCCCACGCGGCCGCGCAGGGCGCCCGGTGCGGGGGTGTAGGACGTGCTCATGCCGAAGGGGTCGGTGTGCGAGTTCCAGCCGGGCAGCGGGGAGTCGAAGCGGGGCTGGAGCTCCTTACGGACGTACAGGTACGCCGGTGAACCCGGGCCGCCGTTCAGGTACTTGTAGGTGCAGCCGACCGCCAGGTCGACCCCGTGCTCGTCCAGGCCCACCTCCAGCGCGCCCGCGCTGTGGCACAGGTCCCAGACCGCGAGGGCGCCGGCGGCGTGGATCGCCGACGTGAGGGACGGCAGGTCGTGCCGGCGGCCGGTGCGGTAGTCGACGTGGTTCAGCAGCACCGCCGCCGTGCGGCCGCTCAGGGCCGCGGGGACCTCGGACGGGGTCAGCGCGCGCAGGGTGCGGCCGGTCAGCCGGGCCGCGGACTCGGCGATGTAGCCGTCCGTGGGGAAGGTGGTGGCGTCGACGAGGATCTCGGTGCGGTCCTCGCCCGCCATCCGTACCGCCGCCACCAGTGCCTTGAAGACATTGACACTTGTGGAGTCGCCCACGACGATCTGCCCGGCCGCCGCGCCGACCAGCGGGGCGATGCGGTCGCCGATCCGCTCGGGCGCGGTCCACCAGCCGCTCTCGTCCCAGGAGCGGATGCGCAGTTCGCCCCACTGGCGGCGGACCACGTCGGCCACGCGGTCGGGCACGTTCGCGGGGAGCGCGCCGAGCGAGTTGCCGTCCAGGTAGACCACGTCATCGAGGACGAACCGGGAACGCAGCGGGGCGAGCTCGTCCGCCGCGTCCAGCTTCTCTGCCTGCAGCGCCAGTTCAGACATGGGACCTCGCCGTCCACAGCTCCGGGAACACGTTCTTGCGGGCGCGCTTCTCCAGCCAGGCCACGCCGGCCGAGCCGCCCGTGCCGGGCTTGGCGCCCATCGCGCGACGGGTGGCGACCAGGTGGTCGTTGCGCCAGCGCCAGACCAGTTCGGCCACGTCGGTCAACGCCTCGCCCAGACGGGCGAGCTCGGTGTCCCCGTCGCCGGAGTAGATCTCCGCCCAGGCCTGTTCGACCACGCCGGAGGGCTCGTAGCGCTGGGACACGTCCCGGTGGAGGACGGAGTCCGGGACGTGGTGGCCCCGGTGGGCCAGCAGCCGCAGCACCTCGTCGTACAGGCTCGGCTCGTGCAGCGCCTTCTCCAGTTCCGCGTGGACGCGGGGGGCGCCGCGGTGCGGTACGAGCATGGACGCGGACTTCTCGCCGAGCAGGAACTCCATGCGGCGGTACATCGCCGACTGGAAGCCGGAGCCCTCGCCGAGGGCACTGCGGTAGGAGTTGAACTGCGCGGGGGTCAGCTGGCCGAGGGGCTTCCAGGAGGCGTTGAGGGCCTCCAGTTCCCGCACGGAACGCTTCAGCGCGGCGATCGCGGTCGGTACGTCGTCGCTGCGTAGAGCGGCCGCCGCGGTCTCCCACTCATGGACGATGACGGTGAACCACAGCTCCATGACCTGGGTCGTGACCAGGAAGACCATCTCTCCGGGATCGTCGGAGAGGGTGTGCTGGAGGTGGGTGAGCACGTCCGCCTTGACGTAGTCCTCGTACGGCGTCGTGCCCGCGAAGTCGAGATGCGGAGTCTCGGGCTCCTGAGTCTCCAAGGACTGCTGAGCCTGTTGGGACATCGCTGTCTCCTGTTATTGCTCCGGGTAGCGGTCCGCCCCTGCCGATTCCGGCACGGGGGCCCCGGTCCCCATCGGCATCCTCCGCAATGGACCCCGGATACGGCAAGGCCCGCCTGTTGCCAGACGGGCCACACCGTGACGGCCGGCAGCCGGCCGACCGGTCGGCTAGCCGAGTGTCTGGGCCGCCGTCGGGGAGGAGTCCTTCAGGAACTGGGTGCAGCGCTCGTACTCCTCCTGCTCGCCGATCGCCTGTGCGGCGCGGGCGAGGCCGTGCAGGGCGCGCAGGAAGCCGCGGTTCGGCTCGTGCTCCCAGGGGACCGGGCCGTGGCCCTTCCAGCCGCTGCGGCGCAGGGCGTCGAGGCCGCGGTGGTAGCCCGTACGGGCGTAGGCGTACGACTCCACGACCGCGCCGCGCTCGAACGCCTCGTCGGCCAGCTGGGCCCAGGCGAGGGAGGAGGTGGGGTACTTGGCGGCGACGTCCGCGGGGGCGGTGCCGGCCGCGAGCTGTTCACGGGGCTCGGGGTCGTCGGGGAGGTGGGTGGGGGGTGGACCGCCGAGGAGGTTTTCGTGGATTGTCATGGGGTCCAGTCTGCCTGCCCCGTTCACTGGTTTCCTGCCTGGTGCCCTGCCCCCGCTCACCCGCCCCGAACCCGGACGCCGACTACCCCCTTCGCTCCCCCTCCAGCGGCGGAGCCGTCACGCAGCCGTGCACGTGGCACTCCGGGTGGCGGCAGCCGGGGGCCGGGCGGCGGACCAGGGCGAAGGCCAGCAGCGAACCGGCCACCAGCACCCCCGAGCAGATCGGCATCGCCCGCCGGAACGCCGCGTCGAAGGCCGACGGGACCCGGTACGCCTCCGGCCCCATCCCCGCGAGCAGGGGCAGCGCCGCGACCGCGACCAGGCCCGCCGCCCGCGCCGCCGCGTTGTTGATGCCGCTGGCCAGGCCGGCCCGTGCGGTGTCGACCGAGGCGAGCACCGTCGCCGTCAGAGGGGCTACGAGCGTCACCATGCCCGCGCCCATGACCAGCAGGGCCGGAAGCACGTCGGTGAGATAGTCGGCGTCCTTGCCCACCCGCAGCATGAGCAGCATCGCCGCCGCGCAGAGCAGTGGGCCGACCGTCAGGGGCAGGCGCGGGCCCGTGCGGTCGGCCAGGGCGCCCGAGCGGGCGGAGAAGAGCAGCATCAGGGCCGTCGTCGGGAGCAGGGCCGTACCGGCCGCAAGCGGCGAGTAGCCCGCGACCACCTGCAGTTGCAGCGCGGTGAGGAAGAAGAAGCCGCTGAACGCCGCGTACACGCACAGGGTGACCAGGTTGACCGCCGTGAACTGGCGCGAGGCGAAGATGTCCGGCGGGAGCATCGGGTGCGGGCGGTGCCGCTCCACGTACACGAAGGCCACCGCCGCCACCACACCGGCCACCCCGGTCAGCGTCACCGCCAGGGAACCCGCCCTCGCCTCGATCAGCGCGTACGTCAGCAGGGCCAGGGCCAGGGCGCCGAGGGCGGCACCCAGCACGTCGAAGCGACCCCGGCTGCCGCGGTCGGCGGATTCCGGCACGTGCCGCAGCGCCACCGGCACGCACAGCAGGGCCAGCGGGACGTTCAGCAGGAACACCCAGCGCCAGCCGGGGCCGGCTACCAGCCAGCCGCCCAGGAACGGGCCGACCGCCGCGCCGATCCCGCCGAAGCCGGACCAGAGGCCGACGGCTTTGCTGCGGTCGTCGGGGTGGAAGGACGACTGGATGATCGCCAGTGAGCCGGGGGTCAGCAGCGCGCCGCCGATGCCTTGCAGGGCCCGCGCGGCGATCAGTACCGGTGGGTTCGGCGCCAGGCCGCACAGCAACGACGCCACCGCGAACCACACCACGCCCAGCACGAAGATCTTCCGGCGGCCGTAGTGGTCCCCCAGCGAGCCGCCCAGCAGGATCAGACCGGCCAGCGTGACCATGTACGCGTTGACCGTCCACTGCAGCGCCGCGAGGCTCGCCCCCAGGTCGCGGCCGATGCGCGGGAGCGCCACGTTGACGACGGTCGAGTCCAGCAGCGCCATGCTGGAGCCGAGGACCGTCGTGAGCAGCATCCACTTGCCCTGGGGCGAGGCCAGCCGGACATCGGGCACGTCCCCAGGTATACAGCGGCCCGGCGACCGAGAACAGCCGCCGGGCCCGCCGCGAAACGGACGTACCGCTTACTTGATCTTGTTGCCCGCCGAGCGCAGGTTCTGCGTGGCCTCGACGACGCGCGCGGCCATGCTCGCCTCGGCCAGCTTGCCCCAGGTGCGCGGGTCGTAGGCCTTCTTGTTGCCGACCTCGCCGTCGACCTTCAGGACGCCGTCGTAGTTCTGGAACATGTGGGCGGCGACCGGACGGGTGAACGCGTACTGGGTGTCCGTGTCGAGGTTCATCTTCACGACGCCGTTCTCCAGCGCGGTCAGGATCTCCTGCTCGGTGGAGCCGGAGCCGCCGTGGAACACGAAGTCGAAGGGGGACTGCTTGCCGAACTTGGCGGCCACGCCGTCGTTCAGCTCCTTCAGCAGGTCGGGACGGAGCACGACGTTGCCCGGCTTGTACACGCCGTGGACGTTGCCGAAGGAGGCGGCCAGCAGGTAGCGGCCCTTCTCACCCAGGCCCAGGGCCTCCGCCGTACGGATCGCGTCCTCGACCGTCGTGTAGAGGGAGTCGTTGATCTCGTGGGAGACGCCGTCCTCCTCGCCGCCGGTCGGGGTGATCTCGACCTCAAGGATGATCTTGGCGGCGCGGGTGCGCTCCAGCAGCTCCTGGGCGATGGCGAGGTTGTCGGCGAGGGTCTCGGCGGAGCCGTCCCACATGTGGGACTGGAACAGCGGGTTCCGGCCGGCCTTCACGCGCTCCTCGGAGACCGCGATCAGCGGACGTACGTACCCGTCGAGCTTGTCCTTCGGGCAGTGGTCGGTGTGCAGCGCGATGTTGACCGGGTACTTCTCGGCGAGGATGTGGGCGTACTCGGCGAGGGCGACCGCGCCGGTGACCATGTCCTTGCTGTACTGGCCGCCGAGGAACTCGGCACCGCCGGTCGAGATCTGGACGATGCCGTCGCTCTCCGCCTCCGCGAAGCCGCGCAGCGCCGCGTTCAGGGTCTGGCTCGAGGTGACGTTGATGGCCGGGTAGGCGAACTTGCCTGCCTTCGCCCGGTCGAGCATCTCGTTGTAGACCTCGGGGGTTGCGATGGGCATCTGTCCGCTCCTTGTGTTGCGGGTTGAGGTTCTGCGTTACGGCCCTGACCTAGACCTGAGGGGGGTGACGTCGTCGTCGGCCCCATCTTTCCAGACATGGACCGATGGTCCATGCGCCGGTCAAGTCCAGGTCAATCCCGCGCGTCAGTCCAGACCCAGTTCATCCTTCGAGAAGGCGAAGACGTACGGCACCCCGGCCTGCTCGGCGATCGCCTCGGCCGCGCCCGTGGCCCGGTCCACGATCGTGGCGACGGCGACGACCTCCGCGCCGGCCTCGCGCAGCGCCTCCACGGCCGTCAGCACGGAGCCGCCGGTGGTGGAGGTGTCCTCGACGGCCAGCACCCGGCGGCCCTTGACCTCGGCGCCCTCGATACGGCGCTGCAGGCCGTGCGCCTTGCCCTGCTTGCGGACGACGAACGCGTCGAGGACCTTCCCGCGCGCGGCCGAGGCGTGCAGCATCGCCGTGGCCACCGGGTCGGCGCCCAGGGTGAGGCCGCCGACGGCCTCGTAGTCCAGCTCGGCGGTCAGGTCGAGCATGACCTGACCGACCAGCGGCGCGGCCTCGCCGTCCAGCGTGATCCGGCGAAGGTCGATGTAGTAGTCGGCTTCCTTGCCCGAGGACAGGGTCACCTTGCCGTGCACCACGGCCTTGTCCTTGATCTGCTGCAGCAGCGCGCCGCGTACGTCCGTCATGCCGACCAGCTTAAGGGCGCCGCCAGCTCCAGGTCGTCGTCGCCTCCAGCGGTTCCAGCGGAGTGACCAGGCGCGGGAGGGTGTTCAGGCCGTTGGGCGGGCCGGTCTGCGGCTCCACGCACACGGCCTCGGCCTGCTCGTCGTAGACGACCACCCACTCCTCCCGGCTGGTCACCTTCAGCTCCAGCTGTCCGGGCCAGGTGAGGGTGACGTCGACGCCGCCGGGCATGCCGAAGCAGTCGTCCCAGGGGCCGGGCTCGGGGGCGATCCGGTTGCCGGTGGGCAGGTGGTCGTCCCCGCGCTCCTCCTGCCAGGCGGGCTTGAAGTCGAGCGTGACGCCCTCGCCGACCGCACCGTCCTCGCCCGCGAGGGTCCGGTTGAACCACGGGTGCCAGCCGATCTGCGCCGGGAAGGAGTCGTCCCGCGCCTCCACCGACATCGTCAGGGTCAGGCTGTCCTCGGTGAGCGTGACGACCTGGGTGACGCGGCCGGGGTGCGGCCAGGGGTCGACCAGGTCGTACGTGATCACCGCCTCGTTCTCCGCGACGCGCGCGGTGCGCCAGGCGCCGTCGCGGACGGTGCCGTGGATGGCGTGGGGCGGGGAGTTGAGCGGCAGCTGGCGGACGGTGCCGCCGTCCAGGAAGCGGCCGTCCCTGGTGCGGCCGCACCAGGGCACCATCGGGAAGCAGCCGTAGCGGTGCCCTTGCCTCAGCAGTTCCAGGGGGCCGACCTTGAGGCCGCTGATACGGCCGCCGCCCGCGGGGCTGACCCGTGCTTCCGCTTCGCCTGCGGTCAGCGTGATGTCTTCGTTACTCACGGGATGACACTACTGGGGGGACGGGCCGGGACTCCGGCTGCCTCAGCGGCGTTTGCGCAGTGCCCTGCTGACGACGATCGCCGACGCCACGACCAGTGCCGCCGCCGGTGCCGCCCAGCGCAGCGCCGATGTCGCCGTGACCGTCTGGGGTGCCGGGACGGGCGCGTAGCGCCCCCGTGGCGGCGCGTGGTCGACCTCCTCCGCGCTGCGGCCGATCATCGTGCGGCGCGCGTGCGCGGCCTCGGCGGGGGGCTCGCCGGTGTCGGCGAAGTTCCCGGAGAGGCGGTCGGCCGCGGGGTCCAGGGACGGCGGCGGGACCTCCGTGTCGAAGACGGACGTGTGCCCGGCCTCGGCCTCAGGCTGCTGCTCCTGCTCCGGCTGCTTCCCCTCCGGGGTTGCCGCGGGCTCCTCCACTGCCGCCAGGTTCTCCACGAAGCGGTTCAGCAGGCGCGTCGCCGCCGCGCTCACCGCGTCCGCCGGCAGTTCCGCGATGCGGCCGTCCGCGTCCGCCGTGCCCTCGACCGTGACCGTCGTACCGCCCTCGGTGGCCGCGAGGCGCAGGGTGAGGGCGAGCTTCACGGCGCCGGTGCCGCGGGCTTCCGTGGCGTCGGCCTCGATGGTGTACGTGCCGTCCTCGAGGGCGGCCACTCGTGCCGTGCCCCGGTAGGTGACGGAGTGTCCGCCCACGCGCAGCTTCAGGCGTCCGGCGACGGGTTCGGCACCGGCGTCCTGTTGCAGACCGGGGACCGCACGGGCGACGCGCGCGGGGTCGGCGAGGGCGGCCCTGAGCGGGGAGGGCAGGACCGGGACGAAGACCTGGTGCTCCATGTCCGGTGAGCCTACCCAGGTGTGACCGGAAAGTACCCTCGCCCGACCGGCACGTCAGCACCGTCGTCGGTACCGCCGTCGGCACCATCATCGGCACCGCTTCAGTACCGCGGGTCCACCAGCGTCGACGCCGGCAGCCCCTCGATCCGGGTCCGCTGCGCCGCCCGTGCGTCCGCCGTCAGGTCCGCCTGTGTCAGCGTGCGCAGCCGGCCGGCGCCCAGCCGCAGGGGTGGCGGAGTGCGGCTCGGGGACGCCAGCAGGAATCCCCAGTCGTGCGGGGCACCGGACGCGCCTGCCGAGCGGTCGGGGCCGGCCGGGAAGCCGGAGTCGTGGCCGAGGACCCGGTAGGGGGAGGCGGCGAAGCCGGCGGCGCGGAGGGTCGCGGCGACCGTCCAGAAGACGCGGGGGCGGGCGGTGACGGACCCGGCGTGGACGATCAGCCGGCCGCCGGGGGCGAGCACCCGGCGGGCCAGGCCGTAGAACTCCTGGGAGTACAGCTTGGTGCTGGCGGTGATACAGGGATCGGGGAGGTCCGCGATCACCACGTCGTACGACGAGGCGGGTGCCCCGCGCAGCCAGCCGAGCGCGTCGGCCGTGGTGCTGTGGACGCGGGGGTCGTCGTAGGCGTGGCCGTTGACGGCGGCGAGGCCGGGGTCGTGGCGGGCCAGACGGACCAGGCCGGGGTCGAGTTCGACGATGTCGAGGCGGCGCACCCCGGGCCGGCGCAGCACCTCGCGGGCGGCCAGGCCGTCGCCGCCGCCGAGGATCAGCACGCGCGCGTGCGGTGCACCGGACAGCGCGGGGTGGACGAGGGCCTCGTGATAGCGGCGTTCGTCGCGGCCGCCGACGCGGAGCCGGCCGTCCAGGAAGAGGTCGAGGGGTTTGCCGTGGGTGCCGCCGGTGAGGACGACCTCCTGGACGCCGGTCTGTTCGGCGACCCGGACGTCCTTGCCGTAGACGGCGTGCCGGGCGGCGCGTTCGAACTCGTCGGCGAGGGCCGCGGCGGAGGCGAGGACGCCGAGGACGGTGAGGCCGACGAGGAGCAGCGTCCAGCGGGCCCGGCGGGACAGGTCGCGGCGGAAGAGGCCCAGCACCAGGGCGCCGCCGGCGACGACGTTGACCGTGCCGGTGAGCAGGGCGCCCGTCAACTGGCCGAGGAACGGGAGGAGGAGGAAGGGGAAGGCGAGGCCGCCGACCAGTGCGCCGACGTAGTCCGCCGCGAACAGGTCGGCCACCGCGCCGCCCGCGTCCTGGTGGCGGATGCGCTGGATCAGCTCCATCAGCAGGGGGACTTCGGCGCCGATGAGCAGGCCGATGGCGAGGGAGAAGGCGACGAGGAGGCAGCGCGGGCCCTCGGCCCAGATCCCGCCCCAGCCGCCGGTCCAGGCGAACACGGCGTACAGCGCCATGGCGCTGCACCCGCCGATCAGCGCGAGGGCGGTCTCGATCGCGCCGAAGCCGGCGGCCGCGTGCCAGCGCAGCCGCTTGGCGCCGAGGGAGCCGATACCCATCGCGAACACCATCACGGACAGCACGACGGAGGCCTGGGTGACCGAGTCGCCCATCAAGTACGAGGCGAACGCGACGAGTTCGAGTTCGTAGACGAGTCCGCAGGCCGCGCAGACGAAGACACACACGAGGACCAGGAACCGCCCGGTGCCGGGCCGGACGGGCAGCCGGGCGGGGCCTGTCCAGGAGGGCGGGGCGCCCGCGGAGGCGGGGGCGTGCGGTTCGATCACTCTGCGACGTTACGTCACACGCTCGGTACGCTTCGTCACCCACACGTGTGGATCTGGAGGCAGTTGACGACCCGTGCGTTTATGCCGCATCACAGCTTCCGACCGTGGGGGCCGGCATCCGCACCCCGACCCTCGTCCGGGTGGCCACCAACTGCCCGTCCTGCGGGTAGGCGTGCCAGGTGCGCCAGTGCACCTGGCCCTCGTGGCGCTGGGCCAGCATCGCGGTGAAGGCGTGCGGACTGCCCGGGAAGACACCGGCGAGGCCGTGCGGGTGGTCGGAGACGAGAGCCAGCAACTCCTGGGCGCGGCCCGCGAACGAGCCGGGTGTGAGCACCTCGACGCGCGCGGCGAACTCGTACTCCCAGTCGCCGACCCGCTTGGCCACGCCGAGCGGCAGCGGGGTGCTGGAGCCGGGGATGCAGGCGACCGTCTCCGAACACCTGCCGCGCTCCTCGTCCAGCAGCACCTGGTGGGACGCGCCGAGCAGTCTCAACTGGAGCTTCGCCCCGGTGAGTTCCAGATCGAGGGTGGCCAGGGCCGGCAGCGGCTCGCGCCCCAGGGCCCAGGCTAGGTCGGCAGCGCGTGTATCGGTGTAGGAGGTGTTCAGGGTCGTGAGCATGGATCGGCTCCGCATAGCACGCGATGAGGGGGAGATCGGCCATGTCAGCCCAGCCGGCTCGGCCGGGTGGGGAGTCTCAGGGACATCCGAGGGGCTGCGTTGGCGGTTTAGAGGGAATCATGAACAGAGGCGCCCCCACAGCGTTTTTACCCAACTTCGTGGGGTTTCCATCCCTCAGAGGGCTTCACTGCTCAATTGTTCAACCATGGCGTACGCGGGGCGCGGGATACAAACGGCGAGCGCCCGCCGGCCGTCTCGGCCCGGCGGGCGCCCGTGTGCGGCCCGGATGCGGTTCCCCCGAAAGCTCAGCTGCCCCGTGTCAGCTGCCTCCCCCGCATCCGCCCCCGCCGCCGCACGACGAACCTCCTCCGCAGGACGAACCGCCGCAGGAGGAGTGGCCCCCGCAGGAGTGACCACCGTGGTGGCCGCCGTGGTGGCCGCCCGACGAACCGGAATCGGCCGTGCCGGCCCACCAGCTGCCGCCGCCGTCGTACGACGAAGAGGACGAAGACGACGAAGAAGACGACGCGCGGTACGAACGGGACCGGCCGCCCTTGGCGAGCGACACCCTCGCCCGGCGCCGGTTCCACGCGGGGATCCTCACCCCGATCACGAACAGCACCACGATCAAAGCCAGGATGATGCCGGTAACCATGGCGTCACCCTCCTTCCGTTCCCCCGAAAGCGGCCCCCGTGGACCGCGGTGACCGGCAGATGCCCGGCCGTCTCAGGGCTCAAAGCAGAGTTGAGGAACTCCAGAGCTTGGGAGCAGGATGACCGGCATGACCTCCAGCGCACGCCCTCACCTCAACCGCCGGCTCGCCGCGTTCGGAACGACGATCTTCGCCGAGATGTCCGCGCTCGCCGTGGCGACCGGGTCGATCAACCTCGGCCAGGGCTTCCCCGACACCGACGGGCCCGAGGAGGTCCGGGAGGCGGCGGTGCGGGCGCTGCGCGAGGGCCGCGGCAACCAGTACCCGCCGGGGCCGGGCATCCCGGAACTGCGCACCGCGATCGCCGCGCACCAGCTGCGCCGCTACGGGCTGTCGTACGACCCCGACACCGAGGTGCTGGTCACGGCGGGCGCGACGGAGGCGATCGCGGCCGCGCTGCTGGCGCTGGTGGAGCCCGGTGACGAGGTCGTGGCCCTGGAGCCGTACTACGACTCCTACGCGGCGAGCATCGCGCTGGCGGGCGGCACGCGCGTACCGGTGACCCTGCGGCCACACGCCGACGAGGGGGCGGGTTTCCGCCTCGACCTGGACGAGCTGCGCGCCGCCGTCACCGACCGCACCCGGCTGCTGCTGATCAACACCCCGCACAATCCGACCGGCACGGTCCTCACGCGCGCGGAACTGGCCGCGATCGCCGAGCTGGCGGTCGAGCGGGACCTGCTGGTGATCACGGACGAGGTCTACGAGCACCTGGTCTTCGACGAGGCCGAGCACCTCCCGCTCGCCTCCTTCCCCGGGATGCGCGAGCGCACGGTGACGATCGGCTCGGCCGGCAAGACGTTCTCCTTCACCGGCTGGAAGGTCGGCTGGGTCACGGCCGCGCCCGAGCTGGTCACCGCGGTCCGCTCGGTGAAGCAGTTCCTGACGTACGTCTCCTCGGGCCCCTTCCAGTACGCGGTCGCGGAGGCGCTCGCCCTGCCCGACTCCTACTTCGAGGAGTTCCGCCGGTCGATGCTGGCCCGCCGGGACATCCTCGCGAAGGGACTGACGGAAGCGGGCTTCCAGGTCTTCGTCCCGGCCGGCACCTACTTCATCACCACCGACATCCGCCCCCTCGGCGAGAAGGACGGCTTCGCCTTCTGCCGCGCCCTGCCGGAGCGGGCGGGCGTGGTGGCCATCCCCAACGCCGTCTTCTACGACGACCGGGAGGCGGGGGCGCCGTTCGTGCGGTTCGCCTTCTGCAAGCGGGAGGAAGTGCTGAGGGAGGCCGCTGAACGGCTCCGGGCGCTGTAGGCGCCCCGAACGGGCGCGGGGCCGCGTCTGACATGCGGCTCCGCCGCGCGGGCGCGACCAGCCACAACGCACCCGCAGACGGGTGACGGCAGACACCACAACGGCGCTTCACCGTGCGGCCGAACCACACCGTCACGCATGGTGCTCAGATGTGACCCACGTCAGCACCGTCCTAGCCCAGCCCCTGGCCACGCCGAAGCCGGCGCAGCAGCGAGCGAGTGGGGTCGCCGTAGGCCTGTTCCTCGGCGTCCGGCTCAGCGGGGTGGCCGTGCTCGCGCTTGCCGCGCATGTCGCCGGGAAACACCCGCTGACGTTGCTCGGCCGGTCCTGGGACTCGGTCTGGTACCTGGGCATCGCCGCGCACGGCTACGGCCACGACCTGCCCTCGAACGACCCCGGCCCGCACAGCGACCTCGCGTTCTTCCCGCTGTACCCGGCGCTGGTGCGGGCGGTGACCGCGCTGACCCCGCTCGGCGGGGGCGCGGCCGGGCTGCTGATCTCGTGGGCCGCGGCCGCCGCGGCCGCCGCCGGGATCCACGCGGTCGGCTCCTGGCTGCACGGGCGGGCCACCGGTATCGCGCTGGTGCTGCTGTGGGGGCTGCTGCCGCACTCGGTGGTGCTGTCGATGGCGTACACCGAGCCAGTGCTGGCCGCGTTCGCGGCCTGGTCGCTGTATGCGGTGCTGGCCGGGAACTGGCTGTGGGCGGGCTCCCTCGCGGCGCTGGCGGGGCTGGCCCGGCCGAACGGGTTCGCGGTCGCCGCGGCGGTGCTGGCCGCGGGCGGGGCCGAGGTGTGGCGGCGGCGCGGAAGGGTTTCCCACAGGCTGTGGACGGGCGTGACGCTCGCCCCGCTGGGCTGGACGGCGTATGTGCTGTGGGTGGGCCGGCGCAAGGGGGACCTGCTGGGCGGCTACTTCGAGGTGCAGCGGCTGTGGGGGTCGACGTTCGACTTCGGGCGGGGCTCGGCGCAGTTCCTGCGCGCGATGCTGCTGCACGGCAGCCGGTTCGTCTTCCCGATGGCGCTGGCGCTGGTCGCGGCGGGCACGGTGCTGTACGCGCTGCTGTTGCTGGACCGCGCTCCGCTGCCGCTGCTCGTGCACAGCGGGGCGCTGCTGCTGATCGCGCTCGGCGGGTCGGGTTTCTTCGAGTCCAAGCCGCGGTTCCTGCTGCCTGCGTTCCCGCTGCTGCTGCCGCTCGCCCGGGGGCTGGTCCGGACGGCGAAAACCCGGCCCTGGCACGCGACCGTACTGGTCACGACCCTGGCCGGGCTCAGCTATCTCTACGGCGCGTACCTGGTGGTGTACGCGCAGGCACCGCTGTAGGCCGCTCTGGGCCTATTCGGCGTCGCCCTCGGAGTCCTCGGGGTTCTCGGGCTTGTCCGCCTCGTTGACCTCCTCCTCCAGGCCGAGCTGCTCGACGAGCCACCGGTCGAACTCGATCGCCGCCCGTACCCAGCTGACGGTCGAGGAGACGAAGTGGTTGATGTCGACGCCCGTGCCGATCAGCATCTGGGCCTCGCCGATCAGCCGGACGGTGCCGTCGTCGTGGGTGTGGGTGTACACCTTGGGCCACAGGGTGCGGCGGTTCCAGTCGTCGACGGACTCCAGCAGCTGCGGCTTCTCGTCGATCTTGTGGGGGCGGTCGTAGAAGGTCCGCACCGAGAAGACGGCCTGCTCGTCCTCCCCGCGGAACATGAAGTAGGTGCGGAACTGCTCCCACGGCGCCGCGAGGTCGCCTTCCTCGTCGACGACGTACTTGAGCTCCATCTGGTCGAGGAGCTGCTTCACGAGGTCCTGATCCGGGAGGACGGGGCCGGCCGGTCCCTGGGGCTGCGGATCGGGCTGGCCCCCGAAGTTCGGAATCGAGGACGGGTCGATGCTCACCGTGATTTTCCCTTCATGCGGATTCCGCCATCCTCCCTCATGCGGGGAGGGGGGGTGCAAGCCCCGAGGGCCGGTCAGCCCTTCGGCCTGACTCCATCCGGTCACACGGGGGTGACGGTGTCATGACCAACCGGCGCCATGATCCCTTCATGCGCATGAGAAGGGAACTGCGATGGCTGCTGTGGGGACTGTGGGGGGCCTGTCTGGTGTTCTCCGTGTGGTTCGTCGTGGAGGTGGCCCTGTTTCTCTCCCGGGACATGCCCTTCGACTGCTGGATGGAGAGCTGCGGTCCGCCCGACCGGTGAGTGCGCCCGGCCGGGCGGACCGCACGTCCGCCTACAGCGTCTTGCCCGTCGCCGGCCCCACCAGCAGGCCCTCGCCGAAGCGGTCCACGCGGACCGTGTCGCCGTCCTTGATCTCGCCGGAGAGGATCTCCTTGGCGAGGCGGTCGCCGATGGCGGTCTGCACGAGGCGGCGCAGCGGGCGGGCGCCGTAGGCCGGGTCCAGGCCCTCCTCCGCGAGCCAGGCCAGCGCGTCGGGCGTGACGTCCAGGGTGAGCCGGCGTTCGGCCAGGCGCCTGCCCAGGCGGTCGATCTGGAGCTGTGCGATCCGTTCCAGCTCGGACTTGGTCAGTGCCGAGAAGACCACCAGGTCGTCGAGGCGGTTGAGGAACTCCGGCTTGAAGGAGACGCGGACCGCCTCCAGGACCTGTTCCTTCTTCTCGGCCTCGGAGGTCAGGGGGTCGATCAGGAACTGGCTGCCCAGGTTGGAGGTGAGGACGAGGATCGCGTTGCGGAAGTCGACCGTGCGGCCCTGACCGTCCGTCAGACGGCCGTCGTCCAGCACCTGGAGCAGGATGTCGAAGACCTCGGGGTGGGCCTTCTCCACCTCGTCCAGGAGGACGACGGAGTACGGGCGGCGGCGGACCGCCTCCGTCAGCTGGCCGCCCTCCTCGTAGCCGACGTACCCGGGAGGCGCGCCGACCAGCCGGGCCACGCTGTGCTTCTCGCCGTACTCCGACATGTCGATGCGGACCATGGCCCGCTCGTCGTCGAAGAGGAAGTCGGCGAGCGCCTTGGCGAGTTCGGTCTTGCCGACGCCCGTCGGGCCGAGGAAGAGGAAGGAACCGGTGGGCCGGTCGGGGTCGGCGATGCCCGCGCGGGAGCGCCGCACGGCGTCGCTGACCGCCCGTACGGCCTCGGTCTGGCCGATGAGCCGCTTGCCCAGCTCCTCCTCCATGCGCAGCAGTTTCTGCGTCTCGCCCTCCAGCAGGCGGCCGGCCGGGATGCCGGTCCAGGCGGCGACGACGTCGGCGATGTCGTCGGAGCCGACCTCGTCCTTGACCATCGTGTCCCTGGCGACCTCCTCCTCGGCCTCGGAGGCGGCCTCCAGCTCCTTCTCCAGCTGCGGGATCTCGCCGTACAGCAGCTTGGCCGCGGTGTCGAAGTCGCCGTCGCGTTGGGCGCGTTCGGCCTGGCCGCGCAGGTCGTCCAGGCGCTCCTTCAGCTCACCGACCCGGTTGAGGGACTGCTTCTCCTTCTCCCAGCGGGCGGTGAGGCCGCGCAACTCCTCCTCCTTGTCGGCGAGGTCGCGGCGCAGCTTGTCCAGGCGGGCGACGGAGGCCGGGTCGGTCTCCTTGCCGATCGCCAGCTCCTCCATCTTCAACCGGTCGACGGCGCGCTGGAGTTCGTCGATCTCGACGGGCGACGAGTCGATCTCCATACGGAGCCGGGAGGCGGCCTCGTCGACGAGGTCGATGGCCTTGTCGGGGAGGAAGCGTGAGGTGATGTAGCGGTCGGAGAGGGTGGCCGCCGCCACCAGCGCGCTGTCCGCGATCTGCACCTTGTGGTGGGCCTCGTACCGGCCCTTGAGACCGCGCAGGATCGCGATGGTGTCCTCGACGCTCGGCTCGGCGACCAGCACCTGCTGGAAGCGCCGCTCCAGCGCCGGGTCCTTCTCGATCCGCTCCCGGTACTCGTCCAGGGTGGTGGCGCCGACCATGCGCAGCTCACCGCGGGCGAGCATGGGCTTGAGCATGTTGCCCGCGTCCATGGCGGAGTCGCCGCCGGCCCCGGCGCCGACGACGGTGTGCAGCTCGTCGATGAAGGTGATGATCTGCCCGTCGGAGTCCTTGATCTCGGCGAGGACGGCCTTCAGCCGCTCCTCGAACTCACCGCGGTACTTGGCACCGGCGACCATGGCACCGAGGTCGAGCGCGACCAGCCGCTTGTCCTTCAGCGACTCGGGCACGTCCCCCTTGACGATCCGCTGTGCGAGCCCTTCCACCACGGCGGTCTTGCCGACGCCGGGCTCGCCGATGAGCACGGGGTTGTTCTTCGTACGACGGCTCAGCACCTGCACGACCCGGCGGATCTCCTGGTCCCGCCCGATGACCGGATCCAGCCGGCCCTCGCGGGCGGCGGCGGTGAAGTCGGTGCCGAACTTCTCCAGGGCCTTGTACTGGCCCTCGGGATCGGCGGTGGTCACGCGGCGTCCTCCCCTGGCCTTCTCGAAGGCCTTCTGCAACTTCCTGGCGTCCGCGCCCTGCCGGGCGAGCAGCTCGCCGGCGGCCCCGCCCTTGGCGGCGATGCCGATGAGCAGGTGCTCGGTCGACAGGTACTCGTCACCGAGGTCCTTCGCACGCTCGCCGGCGTCGGCGATCACGGCCAGCACTTCCCGGTTGGGCTGCGGCGGCGCGACGGTGGATCCGGTCACGCTGGGCAGCCCGGCCAGCAGCTTCTCCGCACCGGCGCGTACGGCGGCCTGGTCCGCCTCGACGGCGGCGAGCAGGTCGGTGACATTCTCGTTGTCCTGGCCCTCAAGCAGCGCCAGCAGCAGGTGAACAGGCGTGAGATCCGGGTGCCCCTCGGTCACGGCCCGGTTACTGGCCGCGTTGATCGCAGCCCGGCTCCTGTTGGTCAGCTCCGCGTCCACGTGTCCGCTCTCCTCCACGACGATCTCTTCGGCGATCTCTCCACTGCTGACTTAACCAGCGTACACAAAGTTGAGTCTATTCCGCTCAAGGTAGGCCGGAAGCCTTGCGCGGGCTAGGTTGCGGGGCATGGCGAACCACTCTGAGCAGTACCTGGAGTTCTGGCGAGAACGGCACCTGTGCACCCTGACGACGCTCCGGCCCGACGGCAGCCCGCACGTGGTGCCCGTAGGGGTGACGTACGACGCGGAGGCCGGGCTGGCCAGGGTGATCACCAACGGGACCAGCGCGAAGGTGCGGCATGTGCGCGCGGCCGGAGCCGAGGGCGCCCGGGTGGCGGTGTGCCAGGTGGACGGCCGGCGCTGGGCCACACTGGAAGGGCGCGCCAGGGTACGGACGGAACCTGAACGGGTCGCGGAGGCGGTACGGCGCTATGCCGAGCGCTACGAGCGGACACCCGGGCCGAATCCGGCGCGCGTGGTGATCGAGATAGCGGTGGAACGGGCACTGGGGAACGGCTGAGCAGGCCGAAAACTTTCGGCCACGGTGGAAGCACACCCATACCCCGAAATGTCCCCACAAACTGCAGCGGCGTCACCGTGTTCAGGTCACGGTGACGCCGCTGCGGGGGGAAGCACCTGAGCGATCTTTTACGACGGGGGAATCGCGTCAGGCACTGCGGGGGGTGGCCGAGATGGTCCTCACGTCCTGGCCCGCCGGCTCGGCAAGCCGGTGGTCCCGCTGGTCGAGGTTCACAAAGATCATTCCGTATCGGATGGCACACCGCACCGGCTGGGGCGCGCCACGCGGCTTACGCAGGCACCGGTACGCCCGCACATCCTCTTCGTCGTCCCGCGTCACGACGACCGGCTCCCCGAACACGGTCACCATCAGCGAGTCACCGCTGTGGGGGATGGCGGTGACCAGGTCGATGAAGTGCCAGCCGGAGCGGTAGGCGGTGGCCATTTCGCGGCGGAAGGAGCGATCGTCGGGTGGAGTAGTCACGTCAGCTCCACACACTGTCGTCCGCGCTGACGGGAGTCCCCGTACCGCCGGTCGCACCGGCGGCCGTCAACGACCAGACACTGTCCGCCCGGACGTCGCCTTTCGTACCGGATAGGCCACTCAGAGTTCCGAAGGCCACCACGGCGGAGAAGGCGGCGACAAGCACCGAGCGAAGCATTCTCTTACGCATAGTCGGCTTCGTCCTCACTTGAAGGTCCCCTCTTCCCCCGTCGAATAAGACGATGGCTCATTCGGGCACGTCATGGCCACACAATCAGTGCATCATGTTCCTGCATGTTCAGGACCCTGGGGGGTGGAGATTTGACAGCGAATCGGACCAAACCGACACATCCCCACGCGGTGACCGAGCTGTGCGAGGAAGGAGGGCGACTGTACGCAAACGCGCTGCGCACAGGACGTATCGCCCGCGCGGACGTGGAACCCGCGCCCTGCCTCATGGAGTTCGCCCTACTCCATCCCGATCCCGACGACGCGAACTGGCTGCGCCCGGTTCCTCCGTCGGTCGCCCTGGCCCAGCGGCTCAACCCTATTGAACGCGAAATCACCGAGCGCAGGCGACTGTCGATCGAACTGGCCGACGCGTTCGAGCCGTTCATGGCCCTCAGCACCCAGGGAACGGCCTCCACGCACTCGATCGCCGTGCTGGAAGGGCTCGACCGCATCAACACGGCGCTCGACCTGGCGATCTCACAGTGCCGCAACGAGATGCTCACGGTCCAGCCGAGCGCCCGCCACCCGGAGCGCCGGCTCATCGAGGGGCTGGAACGCGACAAACCGCTGATCGAGCGGGGGGTACGGATCCGGACCCTCTATCAGCACACCGCCAGGTACAGCCCCGAGAGGCTCGCCTATGTGAACCAGTTCGCCGACGGGAAGGCGGAGTACCGCACCATCGACGAGCTGGTGGAGCGCCTCATCATCTGCGACGAGACCGTGGCCTTCATCCCCATACGCGACGACCGGCAGGTGGCCCTGGAACTGCGCCACCCCGGACTCGTCCGGTACCTGGTCAAGATCTTCGAGTTCATGTGGGACCGCGCGGTACCGCTCAGCGCCGGCGCCCCCTACGAAACCGCCCCGGACGGCATCACCGACATCCAGCACTCCATCGCCAAGCTCCTCGTGGAGGGCCACGTCGACGAGGCGATCGCCCGCCGCCTGGGTATGAACGTCCGCACGTGCCGCGCCCACATCGCCAAGCTCGCCACGGCCCTGGGCAGCGGCAGCCGGGCCCAGCTCGGCTACCTCATCGCCCAGTCGGGAATCCTGGACAAGGACGCACCGCGGCCGGACCCCGGCGGCCGCGAGTGAGCCGCGCACGGGGAAGGGCGTCCCGGTGACCGCGCCGCTGCCGGCCTTAGGACCGCGCATCGGGCAGTCCGGCATGCTGGGGCGCCAGGGGGAGGTGAGCCCGTGACGCATCGGGACCACGGGGTCGAGGAGTTGTGTGCCGTCGGCCAGGAGGTGTACGAGCGGGCACTGAGGGAGGGGCGGATACCCGCCGCCGACGCCGTCGACGTGCCCTGTCTGACCGACTTCGGGCTGCTCCACCCCGCCGTGGACGACCTCGGCCGGCTCGAACCGGTGCCGCCCGCCGCGGCCCTGCACCGGCTGCTGCGCGCCTCCGCGGCGCGCGTCGCGGAGGAACGGCGGCGCGAGGACCGGCTGGTGGAGCGGTTCGGGCCGCTGCTGCGGATGGAGAGCCCGCGTGACGACGGTGCCGCAACCCCCACCCTGTGCGTCCTCAGCGGCACGGAACGGATCAACGGGGCCATCAGCGAGGCCATGTCCGAGGCCTCCCGCGAGGTGCTCTGCATCCAGCCCAACGACCACCACCACACCGAGCGCGGGATGGCCGCCCAGGCGGTCGCCTTGGACCGCGACCAGGCCCTGCTCGATCGCGGCGGCCGTATCCGCACCCTCTACCAGCACACCCAGCGCCATGTGCCGCTCGTCATGGCCCGCTATGAGCACCTGCGCGGCGACGCGGAGGCACGCACGCTCGACGAACTGCCGGACCGGTGCATCGTCGTCGACGGTTCTGTGGCCTTCGTCCCGGCCGGCGACGACGGACGGCTCGCCCTGGAGGTGCGCCAGCCGGCCCTGCTGCGGTTCATCGTCACCACCTTCGACCGGCTCTGGCGCCTGGCCACCCCGATGTATCCGCAGGCGGTCCGGCGGCCGTCGCTGGGCGGTGTCACCCCGCGCCAGCGCGACATCGCCGCCCTCCTCGTGGAGGGCCACACCGATGCCGTCATCGCCGACCGCCTCGGCATGAACATCCGCACCGCCCGCCTGCACATCGCCAAGCTCGCCGCCACCCTCGGCAGCGACAGCCGCGCCCAGCTGGGCTATCTCATCGCACGCGCGGGGATTCTTGATCAGGAACCGTGAGCGCGCCAGCCGGCAGCGCGGCGCCGCGGTGGCCGTCCAAGCCGACCTGGGCGATCCGGACGCCCAGCTGGGTACGGCTGGCCGCGCCGAGGGTCTCCGACAGCCGGGCGATGTGGGCGCGGCAGGTGCGCACGCTGATGCCGAGCCGCTCGGCGATCACCGCGTCCTGGTGCCCCTCGGCGAGCAGCGCGGCGATGGACTGCTCGCGGTGCGAGATGCCCTCGATGCCGGTGTCGGGCAGGGGGGCCGTCAGCGGGATGGCGAGGCGCCAGAGCCGCTCGAAGACCGTCACCAGGTATTCGACCAGGGCCGGGTGGCGCAGTTCCAGGGCCATCGTGCGGTCGGCGTTGGCGGGGATGAAGGCCACCGTGCGGTCGAAGAGGATCAGGCGGTCGATCACCTCGTCCAAGGTGCGGGCCTCGACCGTGTCGCCCATCAGTTCCAGGTAGTTGAGCAGCCCCTGCCCGTGCCGGGCCACATGCGTGTACAGGTCGCGCATGCGCACGCCCCGGCCGCGCAGGGCCAGCGCCCGGTGCAGCCCCTCGGTCAGCTCGGCCTCCCGCCGGATGCCGCCGGGCTGCACGGTGAGCACCTCGGTGGTGCACGCCTCGGTCGCCTCGTCCATCGCGGCCTGGATCCGGGAGAGCCCGTCCAGCACCCGGATCGCGCTGCCCTCGGCCGGTGCGGCCAGAGCGCCCAGCTGACGGCCGAGCCCGGCGTACCACTCGAAGGCGGCCACCGCCGAGCCCACCCGCCGCTGGCTCTCGCTGACCTCGTCGTAGACCCCGCGCAGCAGCCGGCTCATGACCTCCTGCGGGGAGGTCGGCACCAGCCAGTCCATGTCGTCCGGGTCCGGGTGCAGCAGGGCCAGTTCCAGCAGACAGGGCACCGGCTCGGCATCAGTGCGCGGCACCCGACCCCGGCGTACCGCCCGGGAATACACGCGATCCCCGGCCGCGCACAGACGGTCGGCGCCATGTGGATGATCCTCCGCCCCGCGCCCGGCCATTGCCCATTTCACCCCCGGTGTGCTGCCACTTCCGCAGCGCAACTATGCGCGGCGCCGACCGGGTCCGCAACACGGCTCCCCCCGACGGGGCCGCCGTAAAACGCGATTATGTCCGGGTATCAGCCACGCTCCGCCCCTCGCATTGCAACAAGCTGATGGTGGTGGGGCGGACGGCGTCACGGCATCGTTGATCCCGCTTCCCCCGGGTGTCCCGGGACACTCGGAGCGGCCCCGGCTCGGCTCCCCCCGCTCGGCCGGGGTCGCGCTTCGCGTCCACGGGGGTGACGCGAAACGTTAGCGCTCCGCTGGGGTGGGGTCGCGATGGGTGGTCGTTCGGGTGCGGCGCCGTTGTGGTTGTTCGCGCAGTTCCTCGCGCCCCTGAGGGTGCTGCTCTTAGGGGCGCGGAGGAACTTTCCCTACTTCAGGCCGAGCGCCGCGCAGGACGCCTTGTACTTGGTCGTGCAGATGTCGGCCACCGTGTAGATGCCGTCCGCGACGACCGTGGACCTGATGTTGCCCTTGGTCAGGGCGACCGGCTGGATCAGCTTGGCCGGGATGCTCTTCTCGGTCGGGCTGTCGACCTTGTCCTGGGTGAGCGCGTCGAACTGGATGTCCTTGCCCTGGACCTTGGCGACGGCCATCTGCGCGGCGGCCTCGGCCTCGTCCGGGTAGGCCTTGTAGACGCTCATGTACTGCTCACCGGCGATGATCCGCTGGACCGCGTCGAGCTCCGCGTCCTGGCCGGTGACCGGGGGCAGGCTCGTGACGCCGGCGGCCTTCAGGGCCTTGATGACGCCGCCGGCCATGCCGTCGTTGGCGGCGTAGACGCCGGCGATGTTGTTCTTGCCGATCGCGCTGATGGCCCTGGCCATCTCCGTCTCGGCGAGCTCCGGCTTCCAGTCCGTGGTGTCGTACGTCGCCGCGATCGTCACCTTGCCGTTCAGCTCGGAGAGCGCGCCCTCCTTGAACTGCTTGGCGTTCGGGTCGGTGGGCGAGCCGTTGACCATGACGACCTTGCTGGAGGTGTCGGCGCTCGACCCGAGGGCCTCCAGCAGGGTGCGGCCCTGCACCTCGCCGACGAGCTCGTTGTCGAAGGAGACGTAGGCGTCGATCGGGCCCTCGGCGAGACGGTCGTAGGCGATGACCGGAATGCCCGCGTCCTTGGCCTTCTTCACCTCGGAGGCGATGGCGTGCGAGTCGACCGCGTCAACCATGATGATGTCGATCTTCTCGTCGATCATCTTCTGCATCTGCGAGGCCTGCCGGCCGGCGTCCGCGTCGGCGTTGGAGTATTCGACCTTGCCGTGCTTGCCGGTGAGTTGGGAGACCTTGTCCCGGATGATGGGGTAGTCGAACTTGTCGTAACGGGTGTTCGCCTTCTCCGGCAGCAGCAGGCCCACCGTGATGTCGTTGCCCTTGCTCGGGCTCGCGCTCGCACTGTCCCCCGTCGCGTCCAGCACGCCACAACCGGCGAGCGAGAGGGTCATCGTGGACGCGGCCACGGATATGGCGATACGACGCATTCGAGGGCTCACTTCAGGTGCGTTCCGGACGTAGGGCTGCTATACGACCCAGGTGTCTGAAAAGACAACGCGGATGCCGTACCCGGCGTCAAGGCGAACTACTTAACGAGATGGCAACATCACCCTCCGCGTAGTCGGTGAAGGCCCGGGAAAATCACGTGAATCCACAGCCAAACGCCCTTTACGGACCCTTCACCGACGTGCGCTTATCGCACACTCGACCGAACAATCCCGGTCACGCGGAGCCGGTCACTCCACCCGAGCGGGCACGACCGGTGTCACCGCGCCCCCGGGTCGTACTTCCGCAGCGACGCCTGGACCTCGGACGCGTAGGGCCCCTCCCACCACGGGATCGTCTCGACCAGGACCGGCTTGGTGCCGGAGGCGAGGACCAGGGCGCGGCCGGGGGGCATGGCGCCGAGGTCGGAGACCTGCAGGACGCGTTCGCGGCGGACGGACTCGCTGACCGTACGGTTGCCGGACCAGCCGTAGGACTCCGACTCACGGCTGGTCTGGTACTCGCGCAGCTCGAACTCGCCCGCCAGCTCGCTGAGGTCCCCCAGGAACCGGGTGTCGGAGACGCCGCCGCCGTAGACGCGGACGTTCGCCGCGGACCACAGCTTCTCCATGCCGCGCTCGCCCCACACCTCGATGCCCTGCGCCCAGGACTGCAGGATCGTCATCAGGATGATGCCGCGCGAGCCGTAGTGCGAGTACAGATCGGGCAGGGCACGCCAGCGGCAGACGTTGGCGGCCTCGTCCAGGACGCCGATCAGGGGCAGCGGGAGACGGCCGCCGCGCTGGGTGGTGGCGTACTCCTCGGCGGCCTCGACCACCGCCACGGTGAGCGCGGTCACCAGCGGGCCCGCGCTGTCGCGCCCCTCGCGGGACAGCGAGTACAGCGTGCCGCCGGTGCGGACGAAGGCGTGTGGGTCGAACTCGGGCGCGCGCGGGTCGTCGGGCGGGGTCACCCAGCGGTTGACCTCGGGGTTGATCAGGCAGGACGCCATCTGCTGGGCCACGCCGTAGATGCCGCTGCGCTGCTTGTCGGGCGCGGTGATGACACCGCTGAGCCCGTCGGCGGCCATGGTGTGCCCGGCGCCGCGCAGAATCCGCTCCGGGGTGTCGTCCTTGGGGTTGGACAGCCAGGTGTAGATCTGGGTGACGGGCGCCTTGGCGCAGGCGGCGGCGAGCAGCAGGTTGGCCAGCAGGTCCTGGCCGGCCGGGTCGAAGAAGGCGTCGGTGGAGGCGTTCGCGTCCCGTGAACCGGACGCGAAGTGGTCGGCCATCTTGCGGGCCTTGGCGACGTCGGTGACGTACGACAGCGGGTTCCACCACCAGCTCGGCGCCTCCGCAGCGACCTGCTGCGGGTCGAAGACCCACACCGGGCCGCGGGCGGCGCGCGGGCCGCGCGTGGCGTCCACGATGTCCCGTTTGTTGGAGGTGACGAGGACGGCACCCGGTCCGTCCAGGATCGCCGGGATCGCCCGCCGGGTGGTCTTGCCGGTGCGCGGCCCCCAGATGTCGACGTGCATGTCCTCGTACGAACCGAACAGCGGCTGGCGGCCCTTGACGGAACGCCCGATGAACACGCCCGGGATCTTCCCCTGCACACCGAGCCGCTCGGCGGTGGCCGCCGCGCCCTTCAGCGTCAGCTTGCCCAGTTCCTCGCCCTTGGCGAGATGCTGGGCGGCGCCGTCGACGTCGGGCTTGTTCCGCATCCGCTGCCGTACGCGGTACACGGCCAGGCCCGCGATCCCGAGGAGCAGGGCCTCACCGGCGGCTACCGCGCTGGCGGCCGAACCCGGCCAGCTGTAGTCGCCCTTGACCATGGCCACGAGGAAGGACAGCGGGTTGGACGGCGGCTCGGGGGCGTGAGTGAACCCGGCCCCCACCTTCGCGGCCAGCCAGGCGCCGCCGACGCCCAGCAGCACGAGCGCGATCAGGACGACGATCTCCGTCGTCCAGTCGTCCTGGGCGCGCGGCTTCTTCTGCTGTTCTGCGGTCACCCGCGGGATCCTTTCTGCGGGGCGAGGTGCGGGGCGAGGACGAAGAGGTCCGGCCGGCCGGACGCCTACGCTCCCTTTTCGTTTCCGTTGCCGTTGCTCTCCACCGGGTCGGTGCCCTTCGGGATCGGCACCCGGTACACGCCGGTGATCTTGTCCTGGACGTCCCAGGTGCTGAACTCGACCGACTTGCCCGGCCGCGGAGCGTGGATGATCTTGTGGCCCTTGGGGTCCCAGACCAGACCGACGTGCCCCGAACGGCCGTTGCCCTCGGGCCGGAAGAAGATCACGTCACCGGGCTGGGCCTGCGAGAGCGGCACCTCGTACTTGCTGAGGTACGGCTGCTGGTCGTAGGTGGTCGAACCGATGTCGATCTTCCCGGCGCTGGCCATGTAGTACGCCCACTCGGTGAAGCTGGAGCAGTCGAAGCTGGTCGGGTTCTGGCCCTGCAGACGCGGGGCGCCGTACACGTACGGCACGCCGATGCCGCGCTGGGCCCAGCCGAGGACGGCCCGCACGACCGGGTCGTCGGAGTCGGGGATGACACCGGAGGCACCGGCGCCGTCCGGGGGGACGTTCGCGCCCTTGCCGCCCGAGGCGCAGTCGGCATACCGGCCGTCGCGGCTCTTGCCGCCGGGGCCGGAGCCGGAGCCGGGGACGGTGCCGTAGTCCGGGTTGGCGGTGACCCGGCCCTTCATCCACTCCACCGGGTCGACCATGCCCGGCCCCTGGTCCTGGCCGGCGACGAACGGGTTGTCGACGCCGGGGACAAGGACCTCCCAGTGCAGGTGCGGGCCGGTGACATTGCCGGTGGCGCCGACCGTGCCGATCAGGTCACCGCGCTTGACGGCCTGGCCCATGGACACCTTGATCGTGGTCTGGTGGGCGTAGAGCGTGATGACGCCGTCGGCGTGCTCGAGCTCGGTCATGTTGCCGTAGGAGCCGCCGGGGCCCGCGTGCACCACCTTGCCGTCGGCCGGGGCGTAGATCGGGGTGCCGGCGGCGGCCACCAGGTCCTGGCCGGTGTGGTAGCCGAGACTCCACATGTTGCCGTTCTGGTGGTACGGGGTGCCGAGCGTGTACGTGCCCTGCTTCATCGGCCACTGCCAGTCCTTGCCGCCGGTGACGGGCTTGGCGAGGGGCATGGCGTACGCGGCCGGGGCCAGGGCGGACTGAATCTTGTCGGTCTTGTCGGTCTTGTCGCCGCCGTCGGGCAGGGCCGGGGTCGACCAGGAACGCGGGGAGGAGGCCTTGATGTTCAGCGCCGTGCCCGGCTGGGCGTCGTTGTCGACCGGCTCGGGGATGTCGGAGTGCTGTCCGAGGGTGGGGAAGGACGGGTTCTTGTCGATCGTGTCCTTCAGGTGCGCGTACCAGCGCTGGATGAGGTCCTTGTCGCCGGTGAGCACCCCGCGGTAGCGGGCGGCCTGGGTCAGGACGACCCGCGGGTAGATGGTGTTGGAGGCGGTCGAGCCCGAGTAGCCGAGGAGCGCCTTCCACGGCTGGGTCTCGGCGTGCAGGGCGTGCAGGTAGTTCGCGGCGGCCCAGGCGGCGTCGTCGATGTTGTACAGGTCCTTCTTGCCGTCGCCGTTGCCGTCGGCGCCGTACTCGCTCCAGGCGGGGTGGCCGAACTGCAGGATGCCCATGTAACCGAGCGAGTTGGCGCCGCCCGGTGCGGCCGAGGGGTCCTGGCCGTACTTGGTCTCCTGGTACATCTGACCGGCGATGAGCGTCCAGTCGAGGCCGTCGTAGCGGGCGGCGGCACGCATGGACGCCAGGATCATCTTCGGCGGGACCTCGTTACGGGCCGTCTCGCTCGGCATGTACATCTTGCCGGCCGGCATGATCGGGTTGGTGGCGGCAGCGTCGCCGGTGTTGCCGGCGTTGGCGTTGTCGCCGTAGTCACCGCAGGCTGCGGCGGCGGCGCCGTTGCCGGTGCCGCCGATCAGGCCCATGAGGATGATGGTCACCAGGGCGATGGCACCGAACGTCAGCAGTCCGCCGCTGCCGCCGAGGATCAGCCACAGCTTGAGACTGCTGTTCCCCTTGCCGTCGCCCTGTCCCCGGCCACCGCCCGAGGACGTGGCCTGCCGGGCTCGCTGGGCGTTCTTGGCCACCTTGGCGGCCTTTCGCGCGGCCGCGAGTACGGCGGGTGCCACCATGGCGGGCTCACTCCCCCGACTCGGCGGAGGCGCCCACGTCACCCAGGCCGAAGACGTTGAACCCGGAGACGAGCCACTGGCCGCCGTCTTCCTTGACGGTCACCAGCCACCGGTTGGACTCCGTGGTGGTGCTGCCGCCCGCGGTACGGGTGGCCGTCACCTTCACCAGGCTGGAGATCGACCGGCCGCTGCCGCGCACCAGGTCGTCGGAGATCACCGCGTCCCGCACGACCTCGGCCGAACCCTTCGACGAGCACCGCCCGGCCTGGCAGGTCGCCCACGCCTTGCCACTGGGCAGGACGGTCGCCTGCTTCATCTGCGGTTCGTCAGTGGTCAGTCGAAGCAGCGGCGCACTCCAGGATCCCGCGCTGCTGCTGTGGTCGTAGGTGTTCAGGCCGGCCATGTACCGCGTCATGAGCGCATGTGCCTTGACCAGTTCGGGCTGCGAGACGATCGGGGTGGCCGCGGCGGCACCCGACTGGCCGCTGTCCGCGCCGGCGGTGCCGCCCTGCCCCTGGTTCGCGGAAGCGGAAGCGGGGGCCGAAGCCGCCGTCCCGCCGCCGCTCGGCTCGTCGTCCCCGTCGAAGACGGTGAACACCGTGAGCACGGCGGCCAGCAGGACGCCGAGCACCGTCAGAGCGAGCAGCGCCGTGCGCCTGTTCTCCGCAGGCAACTCCACCTGTCCGCGCCTCCCTTGTCCTGATTCCGACCGGCGTTACGGCGGATGACCGGGACACGGTAGGGGGGAGGCGGTACGGCAGAGGCTCCCTCTTTCCCGGCGGGAATGGGCCGGGAAAGGGGCGGGAAAGGGTCAGGAAAGGGGGAGGCGCTGCCCGTGGCTCACTCGACGTAGTCGGTGAGGACGCAGCCGTCGACCAGGGCGGGCTGGCTACGGAAGCCGGCCGGCGGGACGAAATTCGGCGAGCAGTTGATACCCAGCGTTCCGGCCCGTACGAGAGCTTCGCGGGCACCGCTGCGCGCATTGAGTTCGACGGCGAAGTTCTGGCCGATGTAGTAGCGGGTGTGGGTGTCGCCATCCGATCGCTGGTGCTTCTTGTAGGCGGCCTGGAAGGCGGCCATGTCGTCGACGAGTATCAGCTTGTGCTCCTCCTCGTTCGAGAGATCGCCAGAGCAGGACGCGCGCTCCTTGATGGAGAAGGCCTTGTCGGTGGCTGCGATCTTGGCCTCCTCGCCACTGCCGTCGCTTTCGCCGTCGATGTCGGCGAAGATGTCGTCCTTGTCGCGGCTGAGGCCGTCGCACTGGGTGGCGGACTTGACGAGCTTCACCACCCCGTCCATGTCGGCGACCTTGACCAGCCCGGTCACCGCGGTCTTGCCGTTCCCGTCCGCCCCGGGGTCCGCCGAGCCGCCGAACGGCGCGCCGCTCGCCGCCGCGTTGCCACCACCACCCTGCCCCGTGCCGCCGTCACCTCCGCAGGCGACGGCCGTGGAGGCGAGGCCGAGGACGAGTGCGGCCGTGGCGAGTGGTCGGACGTTGCGCATGAGGGTGTTCTGCTTTCGTTGGTTCCGGTCATGGGTTGTACCGACGGCGGCTCGGTGCGGGGGGGCGAAGACCGTCACTCCGGCCGGGCAGCGACCGGCAGCGGGTCGAACGGGTAGGCCGTGTGACCGTCCTTCGGCGAACACGCCGCGAACGGGCCGTTGTCGGGGTCCATCAGGACCCGCAGATGCGGGTCCGCGTGGTGCAGCCACCACGTGGACATGCCGAGCGCCGGGTCCTGGCGCAGATGCTCCCAGGCGAGCCAGAGCGCGGACAGCCGGGCACCGGCCTCGGGGTGCTCCCACCAGGTGGGGCACCAGGTGGCCGAGGAGCCGTTGACACGGCGGCGGATCATCTGGGCGAGGTAGTCGGAGACGAAGGCGTAGACGTCCGGGAAGTAGAACTGCGGCTCTTCCTCGGCCTGTTCGGCGGCTGTGGTCATCGCTCCACTCCCGCGGGCTGCTGCTCGGGCATCGGGGGCGGCAGGGTGAGGGCCGCGGCCGGGTTGAGGACGCCGTGACCGGCGGTGGGGCCGCGGGGGGCGGCGGGGCGGGCGACGGGGCGGACGTCGACGCCGGGGAGGAACTCGTTCACGGCGGCACGCTGCGGAGCGGTCGGCTTGGCGTTCAACTCCTCGTACGAGTCGGCCAGTTGCAGCCGCGAGAGTGCGGCCTGGTGGCTTTCGCGCAGCCTTTCCGGTACGTCGACGCCGCCGAGCCTGGCCGCGAACTCCTTCGGGGACTTCTCGGGGTTGAAGTCCTCCATGAGCACCTGCGCCCGCATCGCGTCGTCGGCGATCAACGCGTCGATCTCCGGCGGAAGATGCTCATGCCGCGGGGCGGGCAGCGGGAACTTGATGTTGTCCTTGCCGACCTGCTCGTGCGCGAGAAGACGCGGGAGTTCGTCCTTGCCGAGGACGGAGAACGCGGCGACGTCCGTGGCGAAGGCGACGACCGGTCCCTGGGCGGCCTCGGCGTAGCGCTGGGAGACGGTGGACCAGACCTCGGGGGCGAGGGCGTTCACCGCCTCCTTGTCGAGCCCGTAGTCCCGGACGAGGGCGTCCTTCACATGGTCGTTCCAGAGCTGGTACGAGTCGAGCCGGCTCCCGGCCGGGGTGTCCTCCAGCACCTGCAAGCCACGAGAGCTGCCGCACGCCTGCGCCAGGTAGCGGTGCCCGATCGGCTCGGGCGCCCCCTCGGGCTGGGACATGTACGACCAGAAGGCCCGGACCTCGCCGCGGTCCTCGCGGGTGACGGACTCCGTGCCCGCCACGTCCCGCACGTAGGACATCAGGTCCGGCACGTCACGGCCCTGGGCATGCGCCGCCCGCCAGTCCCCGTAGATGCGCTGGGCGACCGCTTCGCCCGCCTCCTGCGACTGGGGCTCGGCTTGACGGTAGGCATGCTGCCGGGCCACGGCCTCGGCGATCTCCTCCCCGCTGGGAGGGGAGTCGAAGCTCACCCAGCGCCCCCGTCCGCCGTGGCCGCGCGGGCCGTCAGACAGATCATCGACCCGCCCGGCAGGTCCTGCGTCCAGGTCGGGAACGACACCGACTGGTCCAGGATGAACGCGGCCCCGTCCGCGCTCCGGGGTGCCCAGTAGGCCAGCCGGTACGGGCTGCGCTTGCTCAGCCGGGACTCCCGGTCCCGCCAGAACGCGGGGGCCGGCGGCTCCGGGAAGTCCTCGGCGTCCCAGGACCCCGTCCACACCGGAGCGCCGAGCGCGCTCACAGCCGCGTCGAGATAGGCGGGCCACGCCGCGTCGGCGCCGCTCAGCACCGAGCCGTTGTCGGCCGCCTCGCCGGCCCGCACCTCCCAGGCGTCATAGCGCACACCGGTCACGGGAACCCACTGCCCGTTCGAGGAAAGCGTCAGCTCTCCCCCGCTCCGCCCCCGCACCACCAGCTGCCGGTCGAACGTCAGCGGCTCCCAGCCGTACCGTCCGCACCACTCCCGCAACGCGTACTCGCTCTGCGGCGGCCCCGCCCACACGGAGGCCCAGTCCACCTCCCGCAGCACGGTCAGCTCGGCGGCGAGATCCTGCGGGGTGCGTCCCGTCGTCTCCGTCAGCATGGGCTTCCTCTCGGTCGGATGGGCGGATGATCAGGTCAGGACGATACCGAGCAACAGCAGACCCACCACGATCGCGCCCATCACGATCCGGGCCGTCGGATCCTCGCGTTCCCACAGGTCGTGGACGACCGCCCACCCGGTCAGCCGGGCCGCGCGACCGCTCTGGAGGCGAGCGGCCAGGGCCTGCTCCTCCTCGTCCTGTTGCTCGGCCCTCTCCTCCGGCTCCGGTTCCGCGTCCAGCCCCACGGGCAGGCCCTGCTGCTCCTGGGCCACCAGAACCATCGGCTCCAGCAGGCCGGGAATCGTGTTCGGGGTCAGGGGATAGGCGACGATGCCGTAGGGAGTCTCCAGGCACAGGCGGGACTGCCACGGGTCGCCGGGCTCGTAACCGTCGATCCACGCCCGGCTCGCCTGCACTGCCTGCGGAGGGGCCACGTGCCCGTTCTGGTCGCTCAACTCTCGTCCTTCGCCGGGGCCATGGGTCCTCAGTTCCTGTGCGGGGCACGCCGTCTGGACTGCCCCGCGCATTGTGGGCCGAGCGCCCGCCCGGACCGCCATTCCCCTTCCCGAGGAGTCCCCGGTGCTGTTCCCGGCCGCTTTCCCGAAACGCGACGCGCCGGGAATTCCCCTGCTCCCGACGGGAATCGGCCACGGCTCGAAATGACGTGTCTTTGCCACACTGCCAGCGCACCTGGCCGGGCCAGGGCCCGTCGCGCGGCGCCGTCGCGCCCGCCCAGGCGGACGGGTAACCGACTCGCTGGAGTAACCGACTCGATGACAGACCAGAACAGCTCTGCTGGCGCGGTCGGCGCAGGCCAGCCTTCCGGGCAGCCCGGGTCCTTCGGTCCTCCGCAAGCCGCGCAGCAGGAGCAGGTCCCGCAGCAGGCGCACATCCCGCAGCAGGGGTGGCCGGCCCAGGGGCAGCAGCAGCCTCAGCAGCTCTCCTCGGAGGCGGCCCGGGCACAGGTGGCCGCAGCCTGGGTGCGCAGCCAGCCCCGGGTCGGCCAGGCCGCCGTACCGGCCCTGCCGCCGCGGGAGACCGCCCCGCGGACCGAGTCGAAGAAGGAGAAGCGGGAGCGGGAGCGGGCGGCTCGCAAGGCCGCGTACGAGCAGAAGAAGGCGGCGAAGCAGGAGCGCAAGAAAGGCACCTCGAAGCCGGCGCCCACCGCCCCTGCCCCTTCCACCGCCACCGCACCGGCAGCCGCAGCTGCACCCGCGACCACCGCCGCACCGGCACCGGCGCCGGCGCCCACACCGGCGACTCCCGCCGTTCCCGCGCCGGTCTCTGCCACGAACCCGTCCGCGGCCGAGCCCTCGGCCGGTGCACCCGCCTCGGTAGCCGCACCGCCCTCCACGTCCGCCCCCGCCTCGACGCCCACGCCCGCCTCCGGAGCCGAGGCTCCCTCCGCCGCCGGCGCCAAGGCTGCCTCCCCCGCCCGCACCTTCGACGTCCCCAAGCCCGGTGGCCGTATCCCCTCCGGCGGATCCGGTGGACGCCGTACGCATGTCGCCCTGCGCGCCACGCTGCTGGTCACCACCTGTGTGCTGGCCCTCGGCTCGTGCAGCGTCATGGGTCTGATGGTCGGCGTGTCGTCCCGGACGAGCAGCGCCGCGCTGGACGCGTCGGACGCCGCCCGGTACCGGCTCACCGACTTCCCGGTCCAGCAGGCGGCGAGCTTCGCCGAGCAGTACGCGTCGCTGTGCCTGACGTACTCCCCGGAGCAGGACTCCGAGCGGCGTGCCAAGCTCGCCCAGTACGCCTCCGCCGGTGTCGATCCCGAGTGCGGCTGGAACGGCGAGGGCAGCAGCAGGGCCCTGTCCGCCACCTGGGACGGCACCGTGGAGGAGCTGCCCGAGTACGGCGACCACGGGCGCTACCTGGGCATACAGGTCCGTACGGCGGACGGCGCACTCACCGAGCTGACCGTCCCGGTCTACGTCAAGGACCTCAAGGGCGGCGAGGGCATGCGCATCGCCGGCGACGTCGGCCAGATGCCGCTGCCCGCCCGCGCGGACGTGCCGGAGGTCAACCAGAACCACGAGGTCACGGACGAGAAGCTCGCGGACCAGCTCAAGAGCCAGGTGCTGCCCGGCTACTTCACGGCCTGGGGAGCCTCGGACGCCACCGCCATGGCCCGCTTCACCACGCCCGACGCGACGCTCCCGGCGACCTCGGGGCTGGCCGGCCGGCTGTCGAAGCCGAAGGTCACCGAGGTCGTCGCGCTGGTCCCGGACAATGTGCAGGGCAACACCCCCTACACCTACCCGACGGGCCAGAACGTCCAGCTGCGCGTGGTCGTCGACTGGGGCGATCCGCAGGGACAGACGGTGAGCCGCGCCTACCGGATGACCGTGGTGGACACCGCCCAGGGCTGGTTCATCAAGGACATCCGCGGCGGCGTGCTCGACCCGCAGGGCGGCCGGGCCGACAGCGACCGGAGCGGCTCCACCGACTCGCCCGGCTCATCCGACTCGTCCGACTCGTCCGGGTCGGACGGCTCCGCCGACAGCACGCCGTCGGCCTCCGGCTCCCCGTCCCCGACCGGCTCGGGCACGACCGTCCAGTCGTCCAAGGGCAAGCGGCACCGCGCGCACTGACGCCTTCCGCCCCCGCTCAGCCCTGTACCCAACGCCAGCATCCGAGAGGAAACACCGTGTACCTTGCAGCCAGCTCCCTGGACGACATGTTCGGACGGATCGAGACGATCCTCCGCGACGCGGGAACGATGGTCGCCGTCATCGCCCTGCTCATCCTCGGCATCCGCATGCTCCTGTCGATGAAGCGCGGTGACGGCATGCGCGAGGCGTTCCAGGGCTTCGGTCTGATCGCCCTCGCCGCGCTGATCATCGGCGGCGCCACCGGCCTCGCCGGCCTGCTCATCGACCTCGGCGGCCAGATCGGCGGCGGCAAGGGCAACTGAGCCCTCGCCGGCCAGAGCAGCAGCCAGAGCAGCAGTAAGGGGAGTTCATGAGTCAGGACGCTCCGGAGCCGCTGGTCGCGTACGACCACACCGACCTGGTCAACCGGCCCAAGCGCATCTGGAACTGGGGCAACATCCCCCTGCCGGGACTGCTGCTGCCCGCGCTGGGCGCGGCCTTCGGCTTCGGGCTGCTCTGGCTCGTCGCCCTGTTCTCGCTGGCGGCGTTCCTGCCCTTCCTGGGCATGTCGATCTGGACGTCGCTGCTGTACTTCGGGCCGCCGATCGCCGTCTACTTCGTCTGGGGCCGGCCCCTGCCCTCGGCGCTCACCCTGAGCCAGCAGCTGGTGGTGTGGGCCGACTGGTGGTGGCAGCCCAAGCGGCTGCAGGGCCTGGCCGCGGACCGGGAGCCGGAACAGCTGCACTGGCAGGTGATCCTGTGGGCTCCCGGCTCCCCGCGCTGGCAGGCCCGCTACGACGCGGCCCGCCGGTCCGCCGCCGAGCGCGGCACGGCGTTCTCCGCCCGCTCCTGACCGACCGATACACGTCTACTACTGCTACTACCGCTACTACCGCTAGGTGACCCCATGTTCATGCTGATCCTCCTGGGCGGTGCCGTCGCCTTCTTCGTGGTCGCCATGATCATGGCTGCCTCGTCGGGCAAGAAGCGGCAGAGCGGCAACGGCGGCCCCGCCGCGGCCCGTTCCCGGCAGGCGCAGTCCGCGTCCGCCCGCCGCGAGGACCTGCGGCTGCCCTACCGCTACGCCGACGACATGATCTTCGTGCACGGCGACTCGGTGTGGACGGGCCTGGTCCTGCCCAACGCGATCGACGAGTACCTGAACGCCACCGAGCTGCAGGCGATGGCCGAGGGTCCGCCGCGCGGTCTGCTCAACCTGGCCCGCGGCGACCGCAACGTCGAGTGCCACTACCGCAAGGTCTACCAGCCGATCACCGCGCTGACCTGGGCGGAGGACCTCAACGCGGTCGCCTGGGACCCGACCGAGAACTACAAGGCGTACAACCTGCGCAAGGCCGAGTACCAGGAACGCATCGGCGCCAAGCGGGAGCGCAACATCCTGCTGGTCAAGCTGGGCTCGCTTAAGCGCAGCAGCGGCTCCACCGGCGTCCTGCGCCAGGACGCCGAGCCGTACGACGAGCCCGGCCTGCTCCGGGGTGTGCGCGGCGCCGCCGACCGCGCGGCGGCCACCGCGACGGGCGTCGCCGACGAGCAGCTGTCCCCGTCCGTCCTCGCCGAGTGGTCCCAGGTCGCCGTCGAGGTCCACGAGAGCCTGGAGAACCTCAAAGGCACCCCGCTCACCCGTGAGGAACTGGTCTGGCTGATCCGCAAGCCGCTCCACGGCGACCTCCCGGTCCCGCCGGAGCCGGTGCTCGGTTCGCGCGCCTGGGGCCCCGACCAGTTCGACCTGGTCGTCGACTTCTCCGGCGAGAACCGCAAGACCCACATCGTGCTGCACCAGTACGACGAGATCACCGGCGAACGGCAGACCAGCTACACCACGACCCTGGTCGCCGCCAACTGGCCCGCCGAGACCCGCTTCCGCCAGTCCACGGCTTGGGCCCGCTACGCCGCACAGCACGTCGACTTCCCCGTCGAGATCGACATGCGGTTCACCCTCATCCCGTACCCGAAGTTCAAGGACCGCGCGGACAAGATCCGCGGCAACCTCGTGGACGAGATGAACGACATGGCCAACTCGGGCCGTACGCCCGACACCAAGCTGGCCAACCAGGTCACCCGTGCCCAGGAGCTCGTCGACGACATCGAGGAGCACAAGATGCCGGGCATGGAGGCGCAGATCCGCTTCACGATCTCGGCGCCGGACGTGAAGGAGCTGGAGCGGCGCCGGCGCGTGCTGGAGATGCAGTTCAAGCAGGACCTGAAGGTCACCCTGCTGCGTCCCACCCGTCAGCAGTGGCGCCTGCTCCAGTCCCAACTCCCCGGTGACGCACCCAAGCTCCCGATCGCGCCCTACATCCGGCTCCAGGAGGTCGAGCAGCTCGGCGCCGGACTGCCCACGGCAGGCACCGAGTTGGGCGACAACCCGGAGACCCGCTCCGGCCGGCGCCTGGGCTGGGTCGGCAACCTGGTCGGCTGGGCGGGCAAGATGCCGGTCCACTACTCGCTGCACGTCGGCCCGGCCCGCAACGACGGCGGTGGCCTCGCCATCGTCGGCGCGTCGGGCGGTGGCAAGTCCTCCCTCGCCCTGCAGAAGTTCTACGAGGAGTCGGAGTCGGGCGTCCGCTGCCTGGTCATCGACCCGAAGACCGACTTCGCCCAGATGTGCTACTACCTGGCCTTCGGCTCCCAGGTGAACGACCCCGCCTTCGCGGCGGACGCCGAGACGGGTGTCCTCGGCACCCCGGCCAGCCGTTTCCAGCCGGTCAACCGGGAGTTCTGGGCGGAGACGGAGGTCGTGGACCTCCTCAAGGGCCAGGCGGGCGTGCTCGACCCCTGGGTCATCGCCCGGGACGTGCCGGCGGGCCGGCTGCTGGCCGAGTCGATGCTGCGCGGCTTCCTCGGCGACGAGGACTACCAGCGGGTCCGCCTCCCCGTCATCGAGGCGATGGCGGCGGTCGTCGGCCGCTACAACTCCGCGATCCGCCAGGCCGTAGAGCAGGGCCTGTCCGCCCGCGACGCCGAACTGCGCGTACCGCGGCCCACGTTGTGGCAGGTGGTCGACGAGGTCGTGGAGTCGTACGACCACGCCGTCACGACCGGCGACCGCGAGGCCGCGAAGGACCTGAAGCTCGCCCAGATGCTGCTGACCGAGCTGCGCACGCTCCCCTACGCCCGGCTGGCGTTCGCGGAGAAGCCGCAGCCGCTGAGCAGCATGCGCAAGCGCCGTACGGTCATCACCCTGCGTGGCTTCCAGTCCCCGGCGGCCTCCGACCCGCGCAACTGGAACCCGGCCGAACGCCTCGCCGCCACCGCGCTGATGGCGGTCGTGGAGCTCGGCAGTCAGATGCTGGACGTCGGCTACGAGAAGAACCCGGTGACCGGCGAGGTCGGCCTGCGCCCCAAGGCGCTGTTCGTGGACGAGGCGTACGTCGTCACCGCCACCGAGGCGGGCCGCGACCTGATGCGCCGCGCGCTCAAGCAGGGCCGCTCCTACCTCGCGGTGACCGTCCTGATCACCCAGCAGGCCATCGACCTGGTGCAGATCGAGGACTCCGAGGCCCGCAGCGGCGGCGCCAACCAGATCCACACGGTGTTCGCGTTCAAGCAGAAGTCGGCCCAGGAGGCCTCTCTGGTCGCACCGCTCCTCGGCCGCCCCGAGGACGACCCCAAGGTCATCGCCGCCCTCCAGGAACTGCGCACCGGTGTCTGCCTCCAGCGCGACGCCGACCGACGGGTGGGCACGGTCGCCGTCGACCTGGTCTTCAAGGAGATACTCGCCGCGACCGACACCAACGGCACCACCCGCCCGGCCCGCCAGAGCATCGACCCGTCGCCGAGCGTGTGGCAGTGGACTTTCCTCCAGGAGGCGCAGGAGGACCCGGCGGCCACCGCCACGGAGCCCGAGCCCGACCTCGCCGCCCAGCCTGCGTGACGGCCCACACCCACCAGCACCCGAGGAACAGGACAGGCATCATGCGTATGACCCGAGCACTCGCAATCGGCGCCGGCATCGTCGCCCTGACGGCGACGGCGGGGTGCGGAGGCGGCGACAAGAAGTCCGGCTCCGGCCTGCCCGAGGCGAAGGACATCGCGTCCGTCGCGTCCTACGTGAACAAGTACACCTCCTGCACGGGCGTGACGGAGGGCGACAAGTACGACAACGTCCACGTCGGTGAGAACGAGTCATGGGGCACGGAGGAGGCCAAGGACCCGTCCTGGGGCATCAAGGAACGCGCTGTCTGCAAGGGCGCGTCCGGCGATGCCATCACTCTGCTCATCACCCCTGACATGCAGAAGTTCCAGTCCGCGGTCAAGAAGAACAACGAAAAGGTCTTGGTCGGCCAGGACTTCGCGGTCATCCCGGTCGGCAAGGAAGCGATCCGCGGCCTGACGAAGTCCGACCTCAGGTTCCTGACCTGCGATCCGGGCTTCTCGGTGCCGAGCGGCTACAAGAAGGAGCCCGCACTCGTCGGCGGCTGCGTTATGAGCAATTACTTCCCCGTCTGACCCGAAGCCCGCTCCTGCTTCCCTCCCCGTCCCCCGCGTCCCCGAAGGATTACAGATGCCCTCGCGCACCACGCTGCACCGCGCCATAGGCAAGGCAGGTGTGGTGGTCCGTGCCGTCCTCTTCCTGGCACTGACGCTGACGGCGCTCGTTCTCGCCGTACCGTCGTCGGCGTACGCGGACTTCTCGTGCGACTTCACCGGGGACGACAGCTACCAGCTGGACACGCCGGGTTCGAACGGCGAGTCCATGTTCGCGGCCACCGCCCAGTGGGAGAAGGGCAACCAGGCGGGTTCGCTCACCGACCCCAGCGGAACGGTCACCGGCGCGGTCCGGATGCCGCTCGGCGCCGACCAGTACACGATCTACGAACTCGACGCCATGCGCGGCCTGAACTGGTCGCAGACGTTCAAGGGCCGAGGCGACGCCTCCGAGCGCAACGGCTCCGTCGGCAGCGGCGCCGACAGCTGCTCCGTCATGGCCTACGTCAACAACGGCATCGCGAACTCCATCTTCGACGGCACCAAGATCCTCACGCGCGCGGCCATCTCCATCAAGGAGTCCGCGTCGAACCCCAGCCCGCTCTCCGGCCTCTACGAAGGCCGGGACAGCGTCGTCGCGTCCCTGAAGAAGAACGTCCTGCAGCCCGCCGTGCCGGTCATGATCCTGCTGGTCGGCCTGTGGGTGTTCACCAAGTGGCGCAAGGGCGACATGCGCGAGGTGTGGGCGGGCATCTCCTGGTCCGCGCTCACGGTCATCGCGGTCACCGCGTTTCTGACCGGCGGCAACTACGACCGGGTCGTCAGCAGCGCCGACTCCTATATCGCCGAGGCCAATTCAGCGCTCACCGAGGCGGTGCTCAGTGGGACCAGCGGCCGCATGCAGCCGCCATGCGACCTGCCTGGCAACGCCTACAACCGCGGACTGCGCATCTCCAGCTGCGCGATGTACGACACCCTCGCCTTCCGGCCCTGGGCCCTGGGCCAGTTCGGCGACCCGGGCAAGAACTGCATCTTCAAGAACGACGGCGGGAAGATCGAGGGCGGCGCCTGCGTCCCGAAGGAGGCGAGCGCGACCTGTGAGTGGGGACGCGGCGCCCGATGCGAGGACCTGCGGGTGCGTCAGCTCGTGGCCCAGTCCGTCACCAACAAGGAGGCCTTCGACAAGAAGCAGGTCGACAAGATGATGCTCCGGTGGACGCCCATCCGCCGGGAGATCGCGGGCGGCTACGACAAGGGCGACGACGTATCCGACAAGAACATCTACCCGGTCGCCTTCAACGACTGGGCCGGCAAGAACGCCGGGAACCGCGTGGGTCTCGCGTTCTACTCGGTCATCGCCGCGCTCATCGTCGGCCTGATGGTCATCGTGCTCAGCGCCCTCACCCTGCTCTGGCACGCCGTGACGTTGATCCTGGTGATCCTGCTGCCGCTGGTGGCCACGCTCGGCATCCACCCCTCCCAGCAGAAACTGATGAAGAGCTGGCTGGAGACGTTCATCCACAGCTTCGTGCTGCGGGCGGGCTTCGGCGTCATCCTCAGCGTGCTGCTGGTCCTCTACCAGATGATCCTTCCGGCCAAGGTCGCCCTCGGCACCCAGCTGCTTCTGCTGCTCCTGGTCACCATCGCCATCGTGATGATGCTGAAGAAGCTGCTCAGCGGTAACTTCACCCCGCAGATCGCGGGCGGCGAGGACGCGCTCGGCATCCGGGACACCGCTGACTCCGCCTTCGGCAAGGCGGCCGCGATGGCACCGGGGCTCGCCATGGCCACCGCCCGCACCGGCGGCCGGGTCGCGGGCACCGGCGCCAAGGGAGCGGTACGCGGCGGCTCCTGGGCGATCGACAAGGTGGCCTTCAAGGGCAAGGGCCGTGAGAAGCTCCAGAGCTGGGGCGTGCTGGGCCAGTCGAAGCGGGAGCAGCGGCAGGCGGCGTACCAGCAGGCGAAGAACGCGCGCACGGCGTACGCGGAGAAGGCGGACCGGCCGGAACCCGAGGAGCGGAAGGCCCCGCCGGAGGCGGCGCCGGCCCCGCGCCGCGGACGCCGCGTCAGCTCCGCCACGGGCCGGCCGGCCCCGCAGTCCACGGCCCCCCAGCCCACGGCGCCGGTCGAGCACCAGCCCGCGCCGGCACCCCAGGCGCACCCGCAGCCGCAATCGCAGCCACGGCCACAGCTGCACCCACAGCCCCAGTCACAGCCCCGGCCGCATCCGCAGCCCCAGCCCCGGCCGCCCGCGCCCCGGGTGCCGGCACCGGAGCCCCCGGCCGCGCCGCGACCGCCGGCGCCCACACCGCCGAGGGACCCCCGCAACCCCAACGGCCGCGTCTGACCCTGCCCGCGCGCCGTTCCCGCCCCCGTACCGAGGAGCCGCCCGATGCCCGCCCTGACCGCCGACCGCACGCCCGACCAGCTGGTCGCGGAGTTGCACCGGCTCGTCGAAGTGGACTGGTCCGCGATCTGGGCCGGGGTCCCCGACGAGGCGGAGCAGCGCAGGCGGTGGTGCGCGGGCTTCGGCTGGCACCCGCTGTGGTTCGAGGCCGGTCAGTGGGTCCGTACCCCGCTGGGCGGCCGGCTCCGGCTGGCCTCGGTGGCCCTCGGTCGCCCGGTGACCCGGGTCGAGCACACCGTGTGGTCGGTGCGGGCGGACTCGGCGGCGGAGAACGGCCCGGTGATGGCCCTCGCGGCCCGCAGATGGCCCAGCTGCCTCACCGTCGCCCAGTCGGTCCTGGGCCCGCCCGCGTGGAGCGGCGACCCGGACACGGCCGGCTTCCCGGAGCCGCCCGGCCCCGGGTACTGGGGGGACGGCGAGTGGCGCGCGGAGCACCGGGACCCCTACCGGCTGGCCGTGTGGTCCTTCCGTACGCCCGGAGCGCCGCTGTTCGTGCTCAGCACGAGGCTGTCACCGGGCATGGCCGCAGGCTGGGGCCCCGGCAGTGCGACGATCTCTCTCGCCTGCCACGGGCCGGCCGACGCGGCGGACGACGGGGTGGGCTGGCTGTTGTGACGACGAGAGAGACGAGGAACTGACCGTGGGAATCGCATCGGGCCGACCGCCCCGCTCTCCCCAGGAGCTGGTCACCGAGCTGCGCGGGCTCGCAGACGTGGACTGGCCGACCGTGTGGGCGGGACCGCCGTACCCGGGCCACGGGCTGGAGATGTGGTGCGCCCAGTTCGGCTGGACGCCCACGAGTTTCGAGCGGGTTCTTCAGGTGCGCACCGACACGGGCGGCGACTTCACGCTGAACAACGTCGGGGGCACCTGGGCACCTGTCACACACCTGAGCCACTGGCTGTGGGGAGCGCACGCGGAGACCGTCGAGGACAACCCTGAGCTGCTGTCGGAGGCGGTGCGTGTCTGGCCCGTATACCTGACGGCGGCGACCGCGGTCCTGGGCGAGCCGACCTGGGAGGGCGCCTGGGATGCCGAGGACTTCCCCGGGAACCTCGGCGGCTACGACGTCGGATCGCGCGACGACCGGTGGGAGCAGCAGGATCCGTACCGCCTGGCGTACTGGATGCCTCAGGAGGCCACGGCCCCCATGGTGATCATGGAGACCTCCCTCAAGGCCGACACCGTCGGCCCCTCTCCTCGTCGCGGCGCCGCCAACCTGGCCGTGGAGTTCTATCCCCGTCCCGTCGAGATCGGAGGACTGTGAGCCCTCAGCCGATACCCAAGTACATCGAACGTCTCGCCCTGAAGATCGCCCAGGAGGAGGCCGAGCGGGCTCGGCAGGCGAACACCAGGGACGGAGCACGGGCGATCGCCCGTCGCGTGGAGGCCGAGGCCGAGGCCGCCGGCTTCGGCTCGGCCAAGGAGTACGTCGAGGCTCTGACCAAGGACTCGAAGGGCGTGACACCTCCCGAGGGGACGAGCCCGACAAGTGCCTTCTGGTCGCACGGCGTCGAGCACCCGGACGCGCCGCCGAACTGGAAGGGCGAGCACTTCCTCGACAACCGGTACATCGCCGAGGCCTGGGCCAGGACGCAGAACGCGCGGCATGCCGGTTCGGCACAGACGCTGGAGACGACCGAAGCGGGTCGTCGTCTGAACGCGATGTACCTCTTCGAGGACAGAGTCCTCAAGGAGCTCGGTGGCGCAGACGAGGGCTTCACCTACGACTGGGCCCGCGCTGTCTGGGGCAGCCTCTCCGGAACCTACGCGAAAGCCGCCGAAGGCCCCGCGGTCGTCTTCGCCCAGACCGCCCACACCCGCTCGATCCTCTACAACACGGAGCTGCCCGCCCTCCAGGCCAACCCGCAGGTCGGCCTGGACGGCATCCACTTCGCCTACACCCCGCCCGGCGGCTGGTCGCAGGAGGCGAAGGAGGAACTCGGCGCCGACGCCGTACGCGCGCAGCTTCAGGTGGACGACCCCACCCTTGCGCACTACGTCGACCCGAAGACCTACGCGCAGCAGGAGCCCGCCGTACGGCAGGCCGCCGTCGAGGCCTCCTGTGCTGCGGTGGCGGCCGAACGGACCCCCGCGGAGCCGACGGCGAAGGCCGAGGCGCCGGCACCGAAGCCCGCAGCGTCCGTCCCGGTATGGCAACTGGGGTTCAAGCCCGTTCCCACCGCGCTCAGGACCGGGCCCGCCGGACCGGCCGTCACACCCCCGGCCCCACCCGCGCCCGCCCTCGGCAAGGAGTCCGCGGAAACGGGGCTCGGATGACCGGCAGACCACAGTCGGCGATCCGCCGCTTCCTCGGCCAGGACAAGAACGACACCTGGGCAGTCCGTCTCCTGCCTCGTATCGTCTTCGGCCTGGCCGCCGTCTACACGCTCCTCACGCTCGCGGCGCGCAGCGGCTCCTCCTTCATCACGGTCGTGGCACTGGTGGTGCTGGGCACGATCGTCTGGCTGCTGCGCCGCCGTACACAGCTTCTGCTCGCACTCGCATCGAGCGTCCTGACGGCCGCGCTGGTGGGCTACTTCTCCGCCGTCGGCGAGAACGCGCGCGGCACGGCGAGCGCCGTCCTCACCGGCCAGGCCGTCTTCGGCTACTGGGCGCTCTCCGGGATGGCGCTGCTCGGTGCGTGGATGGTGAAGGAGCACCCGGGGCGGCGGGGCGTGACCGTGGTGCTGGCGGATGTGACGCTGGTCATCGCCTCCGTCGTCGGGATGTTCGCGCCGGAGGCCGGCGTCCCGACCGGGTTCCTCGGCCTTCTCTCGGTGCTGGCGCTGCGCGGCGGAACGGCGAAGACGCTGCTCACGCGGCTGCGCGGGGTGTCCGCTACGAAGCCGGGTGACAAGGTGAAGACGCGGACAGGCAGTTGAGGCCGTTGTGAATGTTTCGTCGCGTCACTGTCTCAGCTCTATACGCGATTTGCAGATGCGTTGCACGGGTTTTGCACCGTGCTTTAAAGTCCCCCACGCTCAAAGATCACCACGGGGGACTTCACATATGCGCCTGGCACGTCCTACGACGCTGCCCGCACTGCCCACGCCACGCGCGCGTGAGCGGCACCGGGGGCCGTACATGCCCATCACGGCACTGCCCTGCCGCCGCCGCCCGGACGTCTTCCAGCACCCGCTGCTGGAGAACGCGCCGGATCCCGCGGGCCTTGCCGGCGCTCCGCCCGAACAGCGCCGCCAGCATCTCGTTCTGCTGCGCACCGCCCGCGACCTGTGCGCCTCCTGCCCCCTGTGGGCCGAGTGCCTCCAGGACGCGGTGGCCTACGCCGAGCCCTACGGCTACGCGGCGGCGACCGCTCCCGAGGACCGCCGCCGGATGCGCCGTGCGCTCGGCATCGGCGACGCCTCGGGCGACCTGCCGAACCGGGTCGCGGACGGCGCCGACGACCAGGCGCGGCGCCTGGCCCGGGTGCGCTCACGCTCCGCCGAAACGATTCGCCACCGCGCTGCCGACCACAGCCTGCCCACCCTGGAGCAGATCCTCGACGCCTTCGACCTCCTGCAGGACGAACCGCCGCGCGGTCACGAGGAGCCGAGGCAGCCCTCGGCCGATCCGGCACAGCCGGCCCACACACGAAGACCGAGAGCACCACGAACGCCCGGGGCGACCGGGCACACGGAAAGCGGGAACGAACACATGACAGCGGCCGGGGCCGGGGAGCGGATCGCCTTCTCCTACGAGGATCCCGCCCAGGCCGTACGGCAGGCGCTGCTCGGCCCGCTGGTGCGCACCACCCTGCCCGCGCTGGCCAGCCTGGAGCAGTTCGTCGCGATGCTGGTGTGCCTGCCGGGCAGCGACGTGCGCCCGGAGACGCTCGGCGAGGTCCGGGCCGTGCGCGCCGCCGTGGCCTCCCTCGTCCCCGAGGAGGAGGGCGGCGACACCGCAGCGCGGCCCCGCATGCTCAGCGGATCCATCTCGGTCGAACTCGCCACCAAGGACCCCGTGGCCGCACTGCGCCACGACGTCCTCCACCCGCTGCTGCGCGAACTGGCCGTCGGCCTCGGCAACATCGAGAAGGTGGCGACGATGCTGGCCGCCACGGCGGACGGCGACGACGACCTGCTGACGACCATCCGCTCGGCCCTGGACAAGCTGCGCCCCCATCTGCCCCACCCGGCGTCCCCGGACGACCCCACCGGCCACGGCACGACGACGGCCGCCCCGGGCCCGCGCCGCCGTCCGCCGACCACGCCCAGCATCCGCGCGGCCGTGGAGCGGGCGGTGGAGACGCTCCCCGGCCCGTTCTCCGCCCGCGACGTGCGGCGCGCGCTGCCGCCGGGTGTCTACGGCGACCCGGCCAAGACGATCAGCAATGTCCTGTCCGCCCTGGTCAAGGCGGGCCGCCTGCAACGGCTTTCGCGTGGCACCTACGCGCGGGCCGGGCACGGGGGCCCCGCCGTCCCGGGCGCGCCGAGGATCGCCTGACCCCTGTGTCCAAGCCCGCCGCCCGCACCTTCAGAGGATCCGATGACCGAACCGACGCCGACGCCCTCCGCCCCGGGCACCGCCTCCGATGCCCAGGTCCACGTCTTCTCCCCCAACGCCGCACTGGTCGACGGCGTCCCGGTCACCGCGCCGCCCTACGGCGACATCCAGGACGTCGTCCTGACGATCCTGCAGGAACGCGCCCGGCAGCTCGGCGGACCCACCCCGGCCAGCATCACCGACAACCGCTTCGGCGGCGCCATCCGCCTCCTGGTCCATCCGGACGGCTCGACGGAGCAGCTGGACTGACCGGCGGTCCTGCGGCCACATACGGCAGGGGCCCGGAGGTTTCCCTCCGGGCCCCTGCCCATGCTGCCTCAGTCGTTCTGCTGCCGCTTCGGCCGCCACACCACCAATGCGCTGGTCTGCTGCACCTCCTGGTACGGGACCAGGTCGCGGCGGTAGGAGGCGTGGACCGCGGCCTCGCGCTGCCGCATCGTCGCCGCCGCGCCGTCCAGGGCCGCCTCCAGCTCCGCGACACGGGACTGCAGGGCGGCGACCTGGTTCTCCAGTTCGATGATCCGCTTGATGCCGGCCAGGTTGATGCCCTCGTCCTGCGACAGCTGCTGCACCTGACGGAGCAGTTCGATGTCGCGGGCCGAGTAGCGGCGGCCCCGGCCGGCGGTGCGGTCCGGGGAGACCAGGCCCAGGCGGTCGTACTGGCGCAGCGTCTGCGGGTGGAGTCCGGAGAGCTGGGCCGCCACCGAGATGACGTAGACCGGGGTCTCCTCGGTCAGTTCATACGGGTTTCGTCGACGGCCGTCCATCACTCTCAGTCTCCCTTCGCGGCCTCGAACAGCTCCGCACGCGGATCCTCGCCCGCGGTCGCCTCGCGATACGCCTCCAGTGCGTCACGAGCCTTCCCCGACAGGTCCTTGGGAACACTCACCTCGACGGTGACCAGGAGGTCGCCGCGGGTGCCGTCCTTGCGGACCGCGCCCTTGCCCCGGGCGCGCATGGTGCGGCCGTTGGGCGTGCCGGGCGGCAGTTTCAGGGTGACGGCCGGGCCGCCGAGGGTCGGCACCCGGACCTCGCCGCCGAGGGCCGCCTCGGGATACGTCACCGGCACGGTGACGGTGAGGTTGTCCCCCTTGCGCCCGAACACCGGGTGCTCGCCGACGTGCACGACCACGTACAGGTCGCCCGCCGGTCCGCCCCGCTCGCCGGGCGCGCCCTTGCCGCGCAGCCGGATGCGCTGGCCGTCGGTCACCCCGGCCGGGATGCGGACCTGCATGGTCCGCGAGGACTTCGCGCGGCCGCTGCCCTTGCACTCCATGCAGGGGTGCTCGGCGATCAGGCCGCGGCCCTTGCAGTCGGGGCAGGGATCGGTGAGCGAGAAGCCGCCGCCGGAGCCCCGGGCGACCTGCCCGGTGCCGACGCAGGTCGGGCACACGCGCGGTGTGCCGTTCTTGTCGCCGGTGCCGGAGCAGGCCTTGCAGGGCGCCTGGGAGGACATGCGCAGGGGCACCGTGGCGCCCTCGATGGCCTCCGTGAAGCTCAGCGTGACCTCGGTGTCGATGTCCTGGCCGCGGCGCGGCTGGGTACGTGTCGTACCCGTGCCGCCGCGGTTGAACAGGCCCCCGAAGACGTCACCGAGTCCGCCGCCGAAACCTCCGCCCTGGGTGGTGGTCCCGCCGCCTCCGAAGAGGTCGCCCAGGTCGAAGTTGAAGGAGCCGCCGGCGCCCGGCCCGGGGCGGAAGCCGCCGTTGCCGAACAGGGCGCGAGCCTCGTCGTACTCCTTGCGCTTCTTGGGGTCGCCGAGTATGTCGTTCGCCTCGGAGATCTCCTTGAAGCGCTCCTCGGCCTTGGCGTTGCCCTTGTTGGCGTCCGGGTGGAACTCGCGGGCGAGCTTCCGGTACGCCTTCTTGATCTCGGCCTCGGTGGCGTCCTTGGGGACGCCGAGGACCTTGTAGAAGTCCTTCTCGATGAAGTCCTTGGTGCTCATCCTCGACGCGCCCCCTTTCCGCGGTTCCCTTTGAGTGTCTCTACGTCAGCCCTCGTCCGGGCCACCGTTCTCCTTGTCATCGGCGGCACCGGCCTGCTTGGCCTCGGTGCTCTCCTCGGCACCCTCGGCCTTGACGGTCTGCGCGCCGGGCTGCGGCTCGGCGACGGCCACCCGCGCGGGGCGGATGGTGCGCTCGCCGATGCGATACCCGGGCTGCAGGATCGCCACGCAGGTCGTCTCGGTGACGTCCGGCGCGTAGGAGTGCATCAGGGCCTCGTGGATGGTCGGGTCGAAGGGCTCGCCCTCCTTGCCGAACTGCTGCAGGCCCATCTTCGCCGCGACGGTCTCCAGCGACTCGGCCACCGACTTGAAGCCGCCGACCAGCTCGCCGTGCTCCCGCGCGCGGCCGATGTCGTCGAGCACGGGCAGGAGCTCGGTCAGGAGGTTCGCGATGGCGATCTCCTTGACCGCGATCCGGTCGCGCTCGACCCGGCGGCGGTAGTTCTGGTACTCGGCCTGGAGGCGCTGGAGGTCCACCGTGCGCTCGTTCAGCGCCGTACGCACCTGGTCCAGCTGGGCCACCAGGCCCACGTTCGCGTTTCCGTCCCCGGCCGGGGCCGCCCCCTCCTCGGGGGCGGCCTTCGACTCGGCGTCGTCGGGGGTGGCGCCGGAGGGGACGTCGGGCTTCTCCTCGAAGCCCGGGGTCTCCTCCGTCACGCGGCACCGTCCTTGCGCTCGTCGTCCACGATCTCGGCGTCCACGACGTCGTCGTCGGCGGGCTTGGCGCCGCCGGCGGTGGCACCCTCCGGGCCGCCGGCCTGCGCGGCCTGGGCGTCGGCGTACATGGCCTGGCCGAGCTTCTGCGAGACGGCCGCGACCTTCTCGGTGGCCGTGCGGATCTCGGCGGTGTCCTCGCCCTTGAGCTTCTCCTTCAGCTCGGCGACGGCGGACTCCACCTCGGTCTTGATCTCGCCGGGGACCTTGTCCTCGTTGTCCTTGAGGAACTTCTCGGTCTGGTAGACGAGCTGCTCGCCCTGGTTGCGGGTCTCGGCGGCCTCGCGGCGGCGGTGGTCCTCCTCCGCGTACTGCTCGGCCTCCTGGCGCATCCGGTCGACCTCGTCCTTCGGCAGCGAGGAGCCGCCGGTGACGGTCATCTTCTGCTCCTTGCCCGTGCCGAGGTCCTTGGCCGTGACGTGCATGATGCCGTTGGCGTCGATGTCGAAGGAGACCTCGATCTGCGGGACGCCACGCGGCGCCGGCGGCAGACCGGTCAGCTCGAACATGCCGAGCTTCTTGTTGTACGCCGCGATCTCGCGCTCGCCCTGGTAGACCTGGATCTGCACGGACGGCTGGTTGTCCTCGGCCGTGGTGAAGATCTCGGAGCGCTTGGTCGGGATCGTGGTGTTGCGCTCGATCAGCTTGGTCATGATGCCGCCCTTGGTCTCGATACCGAGGGACAGCGGGGTGACGTCGAGCAGCAGGACGTCCTTGACCTCGCCCTTGAGGACACCGGCCTGGAGCGAGGCGCCGATGGCGACGACCTCGTCCGGGTTCACGCCCTTGTTGGCCTCCTTGCCGCCGGTCAGCTCCTTGACGAGCTCGGCGACGGCGGGCATACGGGTGGAGCCACCGACGAGGACGACGTGGTCGATCTCGTTGATGGAGATGCCGGCGTCCTTGATGACGTTGTGGAACGGCGTCTTGCAGCGCTCCAGCAGGTCGGCCGTCAGCTGCTGGAACTGGGCCCGGGTGAGCTTCTCGTCCAGGTGCAGCGGGCCCTCGGCGGACGCGGTGATGTAGGGCAGGTTGATCGAGGTCTCGGTGGACGAGGACAGCTCGATCTTCGCCTTCTCGGCGGCCTCGCGCAGACGCTGCAGCGCCATCTTGTCCTTGCCGAGGTCCACACCGTGACCGGACGCGAACTGCTTGACCAGGTAGTCGACGACGCGCTGGTCCCAGTCGTCACCACCGAGGTGGTTGTCACCGTTGGTGGCCTTCACCTCGACGACGCCGTCGCCGATCTCCAGGAGGGACACGTCGAAGGTGCCGCCACCGAGGTCGAAGACGAGGATCGTCTGGTCGTCCTTGTCGAGGCCGTAGGCGAGCGCGGCCGCCGTCGGCTCGTTCACGATGCGCAGGACGTTCAGACCGGCGATCTCGCCGGCCTCCTTCGTCGCCTGGCGCTCGGAGTCGTTGAAGTAGGCCGGGACGGTGATGACCGCGTCCGTGACCTTCTCGCCCAGGTAGGCCTCGGCGTCCCGCTTCAGCTTCTGCAGGATGAAGGCGGAGATCTGCTGCGGGTTGAAGTCCTTGCCGTCGAGCTGGATCTTCCAGTCGGTGCCCATGTGGCGCTTCACCGAGCGGATGGTCCGGTCCACGTTCGTGACCGCCTGGCGCTTGGCGACCTCGCCGACGAGCACCTCACCGTTCTTGGCGAAGGCGACGACGGACGGCGTGGTCCTGGCACCCTCGGCGTTGGTGATGACGGTGGGCTCGCCGCCCTCCAGAACGCTGACGACGGAGTTAGTCGTGCCCAGGTCGATGCCGACCGCACGTGCCATGGTTGATTCCTCCAGCTGACTTGAGTGGAACGGACTCAAGTGTGCATGACGGCCAGCGCTGGGTCAACAGACCTGAGTCGACAGCGCTCAAGTCTTATCCGTTCCTTACACGCAACTGGCTGGTCACCTGCCCTCTGACCTGCGTCGATGCCCCTTGCGGAGGCGCCTGGGCCGGGATGCGCACACGGATGCGAAGGAGTACGAGAACGGCGAACAGCGCGCCTCCGGCCACCCACAGCGCAGCTCCCTCCCCGGTCCACCCCGTGTGCACGAGCACCCCGACGAGCACCGCGGAGAAGGAGCCCGCACCCAGCAGCACGACCGCCCCCGCCGGAGTGAGCCCGAGCCGGCGCAGCCGGTGCGCCAGATGGTCGGGGCCGCGCCGCAGCAGCGGACGCCGGGCCAGCGCGCGAGCGAGGACCACCAGGACGGCGTCGGCGACGGCGACCGCGGCGAGGCAGAACACCACCGCCGCGCTCGGCCCGATGCCGTACCCCGCGCGCGTGAAGACGACGGACGACGACAGCAGGAACCCGGTGAACAGCGAGCCGCAGGCGCCGAGCCCGATCCGCGCGGGATGCCAGTTGTGCATCAGGAAGCCGGTGAGCGCGGCGGCGAACACGCTCAGCAGCACGGCGAGCCCGTCCATCACCTCGGCCGCGGCGCAGACGCCGGCGCCGAACGCGGTCACCACCCCGACCGTCCCGGCCAGCCCGTCCGCGTGGTCGAGCCCCTTGAAGGCGAGGGAGACGAGCACGATCCAGCCGACGGCGAGGATCCCACCCCACACGCCCGTCTCGTCGTAGGGCACCACCCAGGCCGCCGCCACGACCGTACCGGCGACGAGCACGCGCGGGCGCAGCCGCCAGACGTCGGCGACCAGGCCGAGCGCGGCCACCGCGGCGGCGGCGAACAGCAGCTGCACGACCCCGTCACCGAGCGGGGCGATCCGGGTCGACTGGCCCACCCAGGTGACGAGACAGGTGACGACCACCACGGCGAGCCCGCCGAGCAGGGGCAGGGGCCGCTGCCACCGCCGATCGAGGATGCCCGCCCGCAGCGCGGGCACCCTGAGCAGCGCCGAGAGGACGGCGGCAAGAAGCAGGGCCGCGGTGGCGGCAGCGATCCCGTAGAGCACGGCTCTAAGGTAGGGGTGAATGTAGCAATTCGGTACGAATAACACGATCCGATGACCCGTGGGATGATGCGCATCACCCCGAGCTCTGCTGCATCTCGCAGGAAGATGGGGGTAGTCTCAGACGGACTGGATAAGTTACCGCTTAGTAATGTCGCTCGGTTTCGAGGCCGCCCCAGGAGCCCCAATGCAACTCGCCGCGATCATCGTGTCGCTGGTCCTGATCGTGGTCGGCGTGGCACTGTTCGGCCGCGCCCTCCTCCAGATCTTCAATTTCATGCGGCTGGGCCAGTCGGTGCCGGCCGGGACGCGGACCAACGACCCCGCACAGCGCACCCTCACCGTGGTCAGGGAGTTCCTGGGCCACACCCGGATGAACCGCTGGGGCGTCGTCGGTGTGGCGCACTGGTTCGTGGCGGTGGGCTTCTTCTCCCTGCTGCTGACGATCGTCAACGCGATCGGACAGCTCTTCAAGGCCGACTGGATCCTGCCGATCATCGGCGACTGGGCGCCGTACAACGTCTTCGTCGAGTTCATCGGCACGATGACGGTCCTCGGCATCCTCGTCCTGATCGCGATCCGCCAGCTGAGCCACCCGCGCACGCCGGGGCGCAAGTCCCGCTTCGCGGGCTCCAACTTCGGCCAGGCGTACTTCGTCGAGGCCGTCATCCTCATCGTCGGCGTCTGCATCTTCATGCTGCACGCCCTCGAAGGCGCCCAGCACCACGTCGACGGCTACGAGGCCTCGTTCTTCATCTCGTACCCGGTCGTGTCGTGGCTCAAGGGCATGGACGTCTCCACGCTCCAGAACCTCACCTACTTCTTCGCCGGCCTGAAGATCGCGACCTCCTTCATCTGGATGATCACGGTCGCCCTGAAGACCGACATGGGTGTGGCCTGGCACCGCTTCCTGGCCTTCCCGAACATCTACTTCAAGCGCAACGCCACCGGTGAGACCTCCCTCGGCGCGCTGCTGCCGATGACGTCCGGCGGCAAGCCGATCGACTTCACCGACCCCGGCGAGGACGACGTCTTCGGTGTCTCCCAGGTCGAGCAGTTCTCCTGGAAGGGCCTGCTGGACTTCTCCACCTGCACCGAGTGCGGCCGCTGCCAGTCGCAGTGCCCCGCCTGGAACACCGGCAAGCCGCTGTCCCCGAAGCTGCTGATCATGTCCCTGCGGGACAACGCCCACGCCAAGGCGCCGTACCTGCTGGCCGGCGGCGGCAAGACCGTGGAGGGCGAGGAGAAGGCCTCCGAGGAGCAGCTGAAGGACGTCCCCGCCGCCGCGCTGGCCGAGGCCGAGCGCCCGCTGATCGGCACCGCCGAGGAGAACGGCGTCATCGACCCGGACGTGCTGTGGTCCTGCACCACCTGCGGCGCCTGTGTCGAGCAGTGCCCGGTGGACATCGAGCACGTCGACCACATCGTCGACATGCGCCGCTACCAGGTCATGATCGAGTCCGCGTTCCCGTCCGAGGCGGGCACGATGCTCAAGAACCTGGAGAAGAAGGGCAACCCCTGGGGCCTGGCCAAGAAGCAGCGCCTGGAGTGGACCAAGGAGGTCGACTTCGAGGTCCCGGTCGTCGGCAAGGACATCGAGGACCTCACCGAGGTCGAGTACCTGTACTGGGTCGGCTGCGCCGGAGCCCTGGAGGACCGCGCCAAGAAGACCACCAAGGCCTTCGCCGAGCTGCTGCACATCGCGGGCGTGAAGTTCGCGATCATGGGCGGCGACGAGAAGTGCACCGGTGACTCCGCCCGCCGCCTCGGCAACGAGCCCCTGTTCCAGGAGCTCGGCATGGAGAACGTGGCCGCGCTGAACATGGCCTTCGGTGAGGAGACCGACGAGGACGGCAACGTCACGCCGGAGTCCAAGAAGCCGAAGTCCGCGAAGAAGATCGTCGCGACCTGCCCGCACTGCCTCAACACGCTCGGCAACGAGTACCCGCAGCTCGGCGGCGACTACGAGGTCATCCACCACACCCAGCTGCTGCAGCACCTGGTGGACGAGGGCAAGCTGATCCCCGTCACCCCCGTCGAGGGCATCATCACCTACCACGACCCGTGCTACCTGGGCCGCCACAACAAGATCTACACGCCCCCGCGCGAGATCATCGGCAAGGTCCCGGGCCTGCGCAACGAGGAGATGCACCGCCACAAGGAGCGCGGCTTCTGCTGCGGCGCCGGCGGCGCCCGGATGTGGATGGAAGAGCGCATCGGCAAGCGCATCAACAACGAGCGCGTCGACGAGGCCCTCTCCCTGAACCCCGACATCGTGTCGACGGCCTGCCCGTTCTGCCTGGTCATGCTCACCGACTCGGTCAACGGCAAGAAGAACGAGGGCAAGGCCAAGGAGTCCATCCAGGTCGTGGACGTCGCCCAGCTGCTCCTCGACTCCGTCAAGACGCCGGTCGACCCGGCCGGTGAGGCGGAGACCGAGAGCGAGCCGGAGCCCGAGCCGGTGAAGTAACAACGGCCGTCCCGCTCGTACGGCGCCCCCTGCTTCGCACAGGCAGGGGGCGCCGTCGTCGTTTCCCGCGAAGGTGGGCCTGGCACCACCCCCACTCGCCTGCTGGGCGCACTGTGCGCCGCCCCCGGGCTCCGTAGCGTCGAAGGCGTCGGAAGACGGGACACGGACCAGGGCGAAGGACAGGACCGGGATGCGCATCGCGAACACGGACGACAAGGACGGCAGGGTCACGAGGTCGTCGAACGGGCCGCTGCTGCGGAGCCTCGCGCTGAACGTCGTCGCGCCGCCGGCCGTGTTCTACGGCCTCCGGGCGGCCGGGACCGGCCTGTGGTGGGCAGTGCTGGCGAGCGCCGTACCGCCGGCCCTGGCGGCGCTGCCGACGGTGGCGCGGGAGCGGCGCACCGGGATGCTGGGCATCCTGGTCTTCGGCATGGTGGCGCTGGGCGCGGCGCTGTCGGCGGTGACCGGGAGCCCGCGGTTCATGCTCGCCAAGGACGGCTGGATGACGGGCGTCGTCGGGCTGGTCTTCCTGGCCACGCTGCGCGGGCAGCCGCTCATCTACCGGCTCCTGTCCTCCGTGGCCAAGGGCGGCAGGCGCGCGGAGCTGGCACACAACTGGCAGGCGTCGCCGACCTTCCGGCACGTGATGCGGCTGCTGACGGCGATCTGGGGCGTGGGGCTGCTACTGGACTCGGTCGTCCGGGTGGTGATCGCGTACACGCTGCCCGTCGACTCGGTGATGCTGGTGACCACGCTCCAGTACGTGGCGCTGTTCGCCGCCCTGGAGATCTTCAGCCGACGTTACGCGCGCGGCCCGGCCCGGCTCGCCGTCATCCACCGCGAAACCGCGACGGCGCCAACGGCGGCAGCAGCGGCGGGCTGACGGGGCGATCGGAACCACGGGAGGAGCAGGGCATGGCGCAGGTCGTGGTGGTCACGGGCGCGGCGAGCGGGATCGGCGCGGCGGTGGCTCGGCACTTGAAGATCGTGGTTGTCGGCGGTACGGGGCTCATCGGCTCGCAGGTGGTCGCGCTCCTGCGGGACAGCGGCCACGAGGCCCTGTCGCCCGCTCCCGCCACGGGCGTCGACGCCGTCACCGGCGAGGGCCTGGCCGAGGCGCTCAAGGGCGCGGACGTGGTCGTGGACGTGTCGAACTCCCCGTCGTCGCCCCGGTGATGGGCATGTCCACCGAAGGCACGGAGGTGCGCCTGCCGTCCGTCCGCCTGCGTCCGATGGCCTCCGCCGACGTCGCGGCCGCCGTGGCCGACGCGGCCCAGGACGAGCCGTCGTACGGCGTGCGCGACTTCGCGGAGCCCGAGGTGCACCGCGGTCAACTGACAGGCGGCTGCGGTTGGTTGGCCGGCTCCCTGCGGTCGGCGCGGCTATGGACGGGCGGGCCTGCGCGCGGACCGTTCGTAGGCCCTCGGTTTGTCGGGCGCGAGGACCCAGTACAGGCCGTCGATGCCGTCCGGCCCGGCCGTGAAGCCCACCAGGGCCACGGTGACCCCGTCCTGGACGAGCGGCAGGCCGGGCCGGCCGTTGGCCTCGACCAGCCGCCGGCGCTGGGCCGCCTCGACGGGTTCACAGCTGCAGCATGCCCGCGATCTCGTCGTACGAGTACGCGAACGCCTCGCGCAGCACATAGGCCTCAGGCGCACCCGCGCCGATCATGGTGCCCGCGCCTTTCGAGGTCGGGGAGAGACTGGCAGATCTGTTCCGCCACCCGCAGTGAAAACCGGACGGAACAGAACTGCCGATCGCCTACGCCACCTACGCCGCCCTACGCCCCCTTGGGCCCCGCCTGCTGCACCACCTCGAAGGACCACAGGGTGGAGCCGGAGGCGGCCGGCTTCGGCCGCTCGGCGCCCTCCCCGCCCCCCTGGTGCGCGGCCTTCATCGGCCCCTCCAGCCACGCCTGGAACGACTGCTCGTCACGCCAGCGGGTGTACACGAGGTACGTGTCGGTGCCCTCGACGGGGCGCAGCAGCTCGAACCACTCGAAGCCGTCGGAGTTCTCCACCGCGTGGGCACGGGAGGCGAACCGCTTCTCCAGCACCTCCCGCTGCTCGGCGGGCACGGTCAGCACATTGATCTTCACTACGCTCATGCCACCATCCTGGCCCACCGATCTCCCACAGGGGGGCGGCACGGCTGCGGGAAACCGGGGGAAACCCCTGACCGTCCCCTGGTCGAGTCGCTGACGGTCCCTTAGGGGATGTCACAGGTCGGCCGCAAAGCCGGGCCCGGACGCCGGGGCCCGCCACGTCACCCTCCGGGACCAGGTACGTTCGATGACGTGGCTGGATTCAGGATCGGACGCGGGGGCCGGGACAACCGCACCCCCCAAGGACAACAGGCGCCGCAGGGACGGTCGTACGGGCGGCCCGGACCGCAGCAGGGGCAGCCCGCGGGACCGTCGTACGGGCAGCCCTCGGGGCCCTCGTACGGCTACCCGCAGGCGCCGCAGCGGCCGTACCCGCAGCAGTCGTACCCACAGCCGGGACAGCCGTCGCACCCCCAGGGGCAGCCGTACGGCCGGCCGGGCCAGTCGTACGGACAGCCGGGCCCGGCCGACGACGGGCCGGAGTACTTCGGGGACGACGGCGGCTACCCGGGCGGCGCCCGCGGTCAGGACCCGTACGCGGCCAACAACCCGGGCCACACCCAGGCGTTCTCGATCGACGAGGCCGCCGGCTACACCCAGGGCGCGACCTACCAGGCCGGCTCGGCCGCCGCCCCCGCCGCACCGCTCGGCCCGCCCCTGCACTGGAAGGAACTGCTGAAGGGGATCGTCCTCTCCCCGAACCAGACCTTCCTGCGCATGCGGGACTACACGATGTGGACCCCGGCGCTCATCACCACGTTCCTCTACGGCCTGCTGGCCGTCTTCGGCTTCGACGGCGCCCGCAAGGACGCGATCAGCGCGACGCTCTCCAACGCGGTGCCGATCGTGCTGATCACGGCGGTCGTCATGGTGCTCGGCCTGTTCATCCTGGGCGTGGTCACCCACACCCTGGCCCGCCAGCTGGGCGGCGACGGTGCCTGGCAGCCGACGGTCGGCCTGTCCATGCTGATCACGGCCCTCACGGACGCGCCCCGCCTGGTCTTCGCCATGTTCTTCGGCGGCGACGCCGGCTTTGTGCAGCTGCTCGGCTGGGCCACCTGGATCGGCGCGGGCGCCCTGCTGACCCTGATGGTCTCCCGCTCCCACGACCTGCCCTGGCCGAAGGCGCTGGGGGCGTCCGCGATCCAGCTGATCGCGCTGCTGTCGATAGTGAAGCTGGGGACGTTCTAGTTCCCTGGGAAGAGCATGCGAAGGGCCCCCGGCGCCGTGGCGGATTCCGGGGGCCCTTTCACATGCCTGGTGTGCCCGATGTCTCAGGCGTCGAGCACCTGCCCGGCCCGCTTCACCACGGGCGGCTCGACGCTCCAGGCTGATTGAACTGAATGAGGGTAGTAGGCTCTTCCGGCATCGTCGCAGCATGGCGCAGTCAGGGGAGGGCCCGACAGTGGCGCGCAAGGTGGGGATCTACACCCGCATCTCGCGGGACGACGAGGGCGAGGCGTTAGGCGTCGCCCGGCAGCAATCGGACTGCGAGCGTCTCGCCGATCTCCGTTCCTGGCAGGCCGTGAAGGTCTACGAGGACAACGACGTGTCCGCGTTCAAGCGGAACGTGGTGCGCGACGAGTTCGAGCTAATGTTGAAGGATCTCCGTGCCGGGCTCATCGACGGGATCGTGGCGTACGACCTTGACCGTCTCGCCCGCCAGCCGCGCGACCTTGAGCGACTGATCGAGATCTTCGACGAGCGGCCACGACTTGAGTTCGCGACCGTCACCAACGACATCAACTTGGGAACGCCCGACGGCCGCACCATGGCCCGGATCATGGTGGCGTTCGCCAACAAGTCGTCCCATGACGCCTCACGCCGCATCAGGCGCAAGCACCTGGAGCTGGCCCAGCAAGGCAAGGACAGCGGAGGCCCAGCACCGTACGGCTGGCGCAAGGACGACCGCAGCAAGGTCAACCCCGAGGCCGCGAAGGCCATCCGAGCCGCACAGCGCGAGATCCTTGCCGGAGTCCGCATCGGAACGATTCGCACGCGGTGGCAGGAACAGGGTCTCGGGAACCCGCGCGAGGGCACCAAGCGCATGGCCCACCACCACGTCGAGCACAGCCTCACCAACCCCCGGTTGGTCGGCTACCGGACGTACCACGGCGAGATCCTGTACGGCGACGACGGCCAGCCCGTCATGGGTGACTGGGAGCCGATCAACACCGCCGAGGAGTGGGAGGCGGTGTGCGCGGCGGTCGCCGAGCGCAAGCAGCAGCGGCCCGGTCTGTCGCTCGCCCGCAAGTACCTTCTCTCCGGCATCGCGCGGTGCGGACTATGCAAGACGAAGATCCGGGGGCAGAACAACCGCAACTGGAAGCCCGGCTCCAAGGCGTCGAAGTACACCTACCAGTGCTCGGTGGTCAACGGCGGGTGCGGCAAGGTCGGGCGCGTGGGCGAGCCCGTGGACAAACACATCGCGCGGTTGGTGCTTGAGGAGAAGCGTGAGAAGGCCGCCGGTTCCGATGCGGCCGAAGATCAGCGGTGGCCTCGAGAGCAGGAGCTGGAGGACGTGAACGCCGACATCCGCCAACTTGTGGAGGCAGAGAAGGCCAAGCAGATCAGCGTGTCCACCCTCTTGCAGTTGCTGCCGGCCAAGGAGAGGTTGCGCGACGAGCTGAAGCTGGAGCGGTCCCGGTTCTACAAGGAGCAGAAGCAGAGGGAGGCGAAGGGACGCACCGAGGACCTGACCGAAGAGGAGTTCTTCGATCTCCCTATTGAGCGCCAACAGGAGATCATCCTCCATAGCCTGTCGGCAGTGATCATTCACCCGGCAGGTAGGGGAAAGCGGATCTTCGATCCTGATCTGATCGAGCCTGTCTGGCGGGAATGACGCCGGACCACAGAGCACCGAGAGGCCCCGGAGCTACCGGGGCCTCTGTCATGTGGTCCTGCGATGCAGCAGCCGAGCACGTTCCACCCATGCCCTGTCCCGTGCCGGAGCCCGCGCAAGGTGCTTCTTGATCCATTCTTCGGTGCTGATGATCTTCTTCGGCTCAGCCAAGGGCCCCTCCCTCGTTCGAGATTTCGCGGGCCATCTCGCGGTTGATGCGTCGGTCCTCAGCGATCCCTGCCGCGATGAGGGCAGCGCCGGGGGTGTGGCCGGAGCCGACGTAGCGCCAGTTCCGTTCAGTGATCGCGTTGGGCATGTCGGTGCGGCCGACGTGGTGGGCGCGTTCGGCGCGGAGTGCCGCGTAGGTGGTGGAGTAGGCGCGGGATTTGGTGAGGATGTGGCCCCGGTAACCGAGGGAGTGGGCCCAGGCCCGCAGGCGGAGGGGTTCGTACTCGGGAAGGCCGCCGAGGCGCCAGCAGGCGCGCATGAGGGTGCAGACGTGTTCGCTGACGCGGGCGGACTCGATGTCGGCCCAGGTGGTGAGCGGGTGGTCGATGCCGGCGCCTGTCTCGCTCGCTCCCTTGGTGACGTACTTCGCCACGTACGCGGCTACGGCGTCGTCGTCGGGTCCGTCGCCGTTGGTGCGCAGGGGCCGGGCGTCGACCTGGGCGCCCCAGCGCAATGCCAGCTCCCCCACGGCCGCGCTGTAGAGCGTATGGACCAGAACCCGGCGGGCCGAGGCGCGCACGGCGTCCGTCAGCAGGTCGGCGGTGCCCCAGGCCGGGGGTTCGTCATCGGGTCCATTGGGTCCGTCGAGGCGGACGATGGCATGGACGTGGACGGCCGCGCGCTTCTGGTACTCGGCGACGCGGGCGAAGGACAGCCGGGCGTGCCGGGCGAAGTGGGACTGTACTAGGCCGACGGAGGAGGCCAGGCGCCGCCGTACGTCGATGACGAACCGGTCCCACAGCTTGGAGGCATGGGCGTGCCACAGGACGTGGGCGGCGTAGTCGTAGCAGTCGGGGCAGAGCGGCTGGCCGACAGCGGCCGCGTCCGGGGTGTGGGCAGCACCGCAACTGAGGGGACGTCCGTGTTCGCACGTTCCACCATCGCGCCGCGGTCGGCGCTGCTCTCCGGCACGGTGGACGGGCCCGAAGGACGGGGCGGTCAGCGTGACGAAGAGCCGGGGGCGCTGGCGGACGGTCGTGGGGATGTTCTTGCCGCCGAGGAGGCCGGCGCGGACGAGGTGGTAAGTGTCTCCGGCGTGGAGGCGGGAGCAGCCCGGGCAGATGGTTGCGCGGCGGTTGCGGCAGCGGACGAGGAGGCGTTCGCCGGGTTCGTTGCGGGTGTCGTAGTGGTGGAGGATCTCGCCGGTTGTGCCGTCCAGGGCGGTGGTGGAGCCGGAGAGGTGGACGGGGTGGGCGCAGCCGCCGGTTGCGGTGATCTGCTCCAGCAGGCGGGGAAACTTGGGATCTTGGGCGAGGAGGATGGCGTCTCTGTCTGCTTCGGGAAGCTGGCCCAGGCGCGCCGCGCGGTCGAGAACGGCGCGCCGGTCAGCCGAGGCGTTCTCGGACTGCGGGGTGATGGTGGTGACCTTCCGGGGTGGGCCGCCGGAGCGGCCTGGTAGGTGGTGAGTGGTGGTGCGCCGTTGCTCATGGGGATCACGTCCTTCCTGATCAGAGATGGTGCTGTGGGCTCATCGGATGGTTCCGGTGCCCCGGCAGACGCGGCAGCGGTGCATCCGTCCGGTCCAGGTCCTGCGGGCTCCGTCGCCCTTGCAGTGGGGGCACCTCACGCGAGGCATGGGCATTGCCGTCTGTCCCTTCTGCTCAGTGGTGGGAGAAGCCGTTGATCAGCCACATGACGAGGTCGTGGACGGTGAAGGCGACGGGGGTCTGGCCGAGGTAGAGGCCGAAGAGGCCGACGCAGACCGCTTCCCAGGGGCGCACGTCGCGGGAGCGGACGAGGAGGACGGTGATGATCCCGAAGACCACCGCGAACGTGAACGCCGTACCTTCGCTGATCACTTCTCGTCTCCTTCCGACACCCCAAGGGCGCGTTCCAGGGCGGGCAGTTCCGGGGTGAGTGCGGCGTACTTCCGGGCCGTCGACACGGCTTCCTCGGTCGGTGTGAGGTGGGAGCGGGCGCGGTTCCAGCCGCCGTCAGGGCCGGTGCAGACGGCCACGCCGCGTTCCTCCGCCGTGATCGACTGGGCGACAGCCACGGCGTCCTTGTTCAGGTCCCCGAGGGTCATCTCGGCAGTGCCGGGGTCGTTGACGCGGTGGCAGATCCGTCCACCGAGCTGGGCGCGCAGGGCGGTGACGCCGGGGCCGAGGTCGGAGCCGACGCGTTGGCCGGCGACGACCAGGTGCAGGCCAAGCGCGGCCCCGAGCTGCCCGATGCGGAGCAGGAGCGTGGAGCACTGTTCGGCCTCGGCCTTGCTCTCGCGGGTGCCGTCGGAGAGGTACAGCTCCGCGATCTCGTCCACGATCACGACGACCGGCAACGGCCGGAGCTTGTCGGGCAGTTCCCAGATCGAGCGCACTCCGGCCGACCGGCAGGCGCTCATCCGGTCCTGCATGTCGACCACCAGCGCGGAGAGCACGGCGACGGCTTCGCGTCGGCAGGTTGCCAGCGCGCTGAGCCGTCCGGCGAACAGCCCGAGTTCCATCCCGCCCTTGCAGTCGATGCCCACCAGGGCGACCGGCTGAGGGGCGAGTTGGGTGATCAGCCGGGCCAGCAGCGCGGACTTGCCTGAGCGGGTGGCCCCGGCGATGAGCCAGTGGGGCACGAGCCGCAGGTTCATCACCCAGGCGCCGCCGCTCTCCAGTACGCCGATGAGCGCCGAGAGCAATTCGGCGGGGGCTGTGGCTAAGCCGGGTCGCTGGAGCGGATCGGTGGCCGTTGCGGTCAGCAGCACCAGCCCGCGTTCCGGGGAGGTGACACGGACAGCGTGGACCTTCCATGCGTGCACGAAAGGAAGGAGATCCTCGGAGCCACCGGCCGCAGCGGGTCACCCTTGACGACCAGGTCGCCGAGGAGCCCGCGCGGCGGACGCTTGGATACGGCGAGGTCGTTGAGCTGGGCGACCTTGCGCCAGGTGAACACCACCCGGCAGGCCGTGGCCGGGTAGCCGACCAGGTACCAGTGCCAGACCGGCTGATGCCGGCGGACCAGGTCACCGACGACCAGGACCCACGCCAGAACGGCGAGGCCGAAGGCCAGCAGGACAAGTCCCATCACGCGTCACCGCCCTTCGCGTGCGCCGCCGGGCCGCCTTGGACGGGGGTGATCGCGGCGGCGCGGAAGCTGACGCCGTGCCGCTCGCCCATCGACCAGGCGAACGCCGTCAGGCCGGTGACCTTGACTATCTGGCCTTCCTCGATGCCCTTCGGCTGACCGCTCACGGCGATCTCGATGACGGAGATCCGCCGTCCGTCCTGCCGCACGGTGACGGCCACGGTCCAGACCGGATTACCGTCCCGGTTCCTCTTCACCTCCTGTGTCTCGGGGTTGCTGAGCTTTGCTTCGGGCGCGATGGCGCACCGCAGTACGCCCAGCCGCGCAGTGTCTACGGGAATGGACTGCATTTCCTTGGCCTCCTTGGCCGATTGGACGCCAGTCATACTGACGTCACTTGTCCTCATGAGTGGTGACTATGGGGCCCTATACGGCGATGACGCCAGTACTTATGCTGACGAGTGATGTCGCGCGTGCGACGTGCCTACGACCTAACCGGAGATGCCGACATGTCGGAGATCCAGCGCCCCGGAGCCCTCTACCAGCAGGTGGCCGCAGCGATCCGCGAAGCGATCCTGTCCGGCGAGTTCGCCCCGGACTCCCTGCTGCCGTCCGAGGCCCAGCTCATGGCCAAGTACGGCGTCTCCCGCCCGACGGTCCGCAACGCGATCTCGGCCCTTCGCGCGGAAGGCCTCATCGATGTCCGACACGGCAAGGGCAGCTTCGTGCGCTCCAGCGGACAGCCCCACCTCACGATCGAGCGCCGCATCAGCCGCACCGACGAGGGCAAGTACGTGATGCCCAACAGCGACACCTGGCAGGAGACCGAGAAACCGAGCACCTACCGCACCCGCACCACCAAGGACACCGGCCGACTCCTCCAACTCGGCGAAGAAGAAGCGCTGTTCGGCTGCGACCGGCTGCTCATCGACCCCGGCACCGGGACACGAGCCATGCACCGCACCTTGATCCCGTTCGAGGCCGCCGAGACGGTTCCACTGCTCGGCCAGGAGCCGTGCAAGCCTCCGGCCGCCATCTACTGGGTGCTTACTCAGGCCGGACACAAGCTGTCGTGGACCGAGACGGTACGCGCGCGCATGCCCCTGCCCGACGAGCGGACCACGCTCCAGCTCCCGGACGCGACCCCGATCCTGCACATCGCCCGCATCGCACACGGCACCAACGACCGCCCGCTGTTGCTCGAAGAGCTGCGCTTCAGCGCGGACCGTGCCGAACTCGCCTACCAGATCACTGCCGACAAACAACCCGCCCGACGCGCCCGCACCTGAGCAAGACAGAGCATCGGTCGAAACAGCCTTCACTTCCTCAAGGGCGCGCCTGCGGCGCGCGGGGCGCCCGGCCGCCCCGGCCGGGCGTGCGGCGTGGGCGCCGGTCCCGTCCGGTCGGCCGGCGCCCCCACCCGCAGCACGCACGAGGAGTCGAGACCTCGACCAACCATCGGTGCCGAATCTGGGGCGGTACCGGTCGTAACGCTCGAGAACACGGAAGCGTGGTTGCTGCCGGTAGGTGGCTGATCGAGACACACGCGCGCCAGCCCGTTCGTCACACCGCATCGTCGTGGCTGACTGTCCGTGGCTGAGGCATCAAGCACGGCAGGAGTTGAGCCAGGCAGACGAGCCGCAGCAAGCCGTCGTGGGTCGGGGCCCAAGGAGCTTGGGGTCGACCTCATGCACCCCTCACCAGCGGCAGGGCCCCTCACGCTGCACCACCGTCGCCGTCCGCAAGCCGCCAGAGAAGCCCCGCGAGGCGGATCACCGCACCGGGTTGCCCCACCAATCGGACAACCCCACGGCCATTATCATCCGTCGCTGCAACAGCCCGTAACTCGGACGGCTCAAAACCGGATCCGAGAATCGCAAGATTGACTTCATCGGCAGCCTCACGGGCATCACGCCAGCCCCCCATGTAGTCGACGCCACGGACCCACAGACCGAAGTCCTCACCCGCCACGTCCGAGCCTTCTACGGGCCACTCAGCCCCCGCGCCAGTCACGTTGCCACTCCCGCTCTGGTAACTGTTCGTCAACTCTCTTGGCACCAGGGCGAATGCACAGCACAACGACCCCGGTACCATCGGGCACCGGGGATCGTCGTGCCCCCTCCCGGACCACCCCAGTTGCTGCCAGGCGCGGGGGTGGTCCGGTCTCGGTATGGGGTTGTGAAGCGTGGCCCTCGGGGCCGCCGAGTGGGGAACCCGGCGGACCGTCCCCCAAGAGCCACGCTCCGATCGCCAGAGGAATCACCCTCCGGCCCGGTCTGCCGCCCGCTCCTGAGGGAGCAACGCGGAGGCGACAGGCCGGAGATCATCAGGGCTGACCGCCGACGTCCTCTCCGTCGAGATCGAAGCGGCACCAGACCGTCTTGCCGCCCTGCTGTTCTGGCGTCCACCAGACCGCCGACGCCATCCGCTGGGCGAGCATCAGCCCACGGCCGTTGTCAGGTAAGATCGCTTCTGAGAGCTCCGTCATCAACTCCGGTGAGTAGAAGTCGCCCATGGGCAGCAGCGGGGGTGTCGAGTCCTCATCCGTGACCCCGATGAACAGCCACCTCGGATACCGCTTGAAGGTCACTTCAATGCGCCGAAGGCCGCCGGGATGGGCCCGGCGACTGTCCGGCACCGCGTGGTTCACGACGTTTCCGACCAGTTCCGAGACGACCAGCCGCGCGTCATACATGACCTCGTCCGGAACCGCACCGCGAAGGAACACGGACGTCGTGTCACGCGCGACGCGCGCCGTACCACAGCACTCGGCGAAGAGCGTCAACGCCAGGAAGTGCCCGGTGGACGGATCCGGCACCACGAACCAGTGGGCGTATGCGTCTAGATCGTGCGCGAGGTCTTCAGACCGCCGAGTTTTCCTCGCGTCCATGACATCGATCACCATCTCTGATCACATCCCGCCGAGGCTCTCCCGGCAGGGTGACCCGAGGGTGCACTACGCATCCCGAGCGTGACTCCCCCCACTTGGGGACCCCCCTCTTGGGGACCCCCTCGGTAGACTCGCGGGACAGACGGGGCGCGATGATCGAAAGAGAAGATCGAACAAGATCAGACGTTAGGTCAATCACAATGGGGAAGTGAGATGACCACAGCTGCACCGACACCGGCAGCTCTCCCGCCTCACGTGCTGGAACGCGCAGACGTGCGGTCGGCGATCGCCAACCACGACTTCGGCGAGGTCTTCAGACTCGCCAAGATCCACGGAAACATCAGCTACGCCAAGATCGCCGAGGCCGTCGGCTACAAACGCGAGCACATCGGCAAGATGGCCCGACCCGAGACCGACGGCAAGGGCGTCCGCCCACGGATCACCCAGTTCCACAAGATCCTGGAAGTGGTGGACGGCCTGCGCATCCCAGGTCATCTCGCAGGACTCGCCCCACGCCCATGGGAGCTGGACCGGCCGGCCAGGGCTACGCAGCCGGAGGACCCGAGCACCCTGATCGCGCAGGGCGGCGCAGGTATATGGGACATCGCGGAGATGCTCCGCCGCACGGAGATGTCCAGCATCAACAGCGCCGCCCTGGAGTCGATCGAACAGGGCATTGACCAACTGGCCCGCGCCTACCCATACGCCGACGCCGACTACCTCCACGAGCGCACCCGCAACGGCCTGCAATACGTCACCAAACAGCTCGAAGGCCGTATGACCCTGCGCCAGCACCGAGAGCTACTGGTCGACACCGGATGGCTGTTCCTGCTGAACGCGTGCGTGCAGTACGACCGGGGCCAGCGCGAAGCCGCCAACCTCAGCAAAGCCGCCGCACTCCGCATCGGAGAGGAGGCCGGGCACGGCGAGATCAAGGCATGGGCATGGGAGATCGAGGCGTGGTTCGCCCTCACCCAGAGCCGCTGGCAGGACATGCTCAGCGCCGTCGAGGCCGGACACGTGGCGGACCAGACGCACTCTGTCGGTGTACAGCTCTATGCCCACAAGGCCCGAGCCGCCGCACGCATGGGTGACGGCCGCCTGGTCCGGGACTCCCTGGATGCCAGCCGGGCAAGGCTGGACCGACTCCCACGGCCAGATCATCCCGAACACCACTTCATCATCGACCCCGACAAGTGGGACTTCTACGAGATGGACGCCTACCGTCTCCTCGGAGACGACGAGCGCGCCGCCACCCACGCCCGATCGGTGATCCGTATCAGCACGGGCCCGGACGGGACCGAGATTTCACCCATGCGCGCGGCTGAGGGGGCCTCCCCCTGAGTGGTGGACACGCTGATACTGGATCTGCTTGGTCCGGAGGAAGCGAGAAGACCGCCGATGGCGATGAAGGACTACTCGGA
>NZ_JBSFGB010000032.1:0-12482 GCF_053596375.1 Streptomyces sp. NPDC001709
GGGCCCCGGACCAGCCAACGGTCCGGGGCCCCCTGCTTGTGTGGGCGACCTGGGGGCTCCGCCCCCAGACCCCCCTTTGCCCACCCGCCCACCCGACTCGGTAGGTCGAGAGGCGAGCCGAGGGTGGGAACGGCGAGGTAGCCCGAGACGGTGCCCACCCAGCCGACCGAGACGGGTGGGTGGGTGGGAAACGGGGGTCTGGGGGCGGAGCCCCCAGGGGCCTCAGGCCAGGTAGTCCTCGGCGATTCGGACGGCGACGCGCTCCAGGATCGGCCCGGCGTCCGCGATGCAACGAGCGACATCGGGCTCGACGGAAGTCAACGGGTACGCCCGCTCGATCCCGGCCGCCAGCAGAGCCTCACCCGGCAGACCCAGCCGACCGCACACCGCCACGACCTGCTTGCCCGCCGCCCGAGCCGCGGCAGCGACCCCCGCCGGCGCCTTCCCGTGCAACGTCTGCTCGTCCAGCGATCCCTCACCGGTGATCACCAGCGTGGCCCGTTCCAGCGCGGGCGCGAAGCCGAGGACGTCCAGCATGACCTCGATGCCGGGACGGAAGCGGGCGCCCAGCAGCAGGGCGCCGTAGCCGATGCCGCCCGCCGCGCCCGCGCCGGGCGACGCCGCGTACCGAGCCGACTGCGGCCCGGCCTCGTCCTCCAGCACCTTGGCGAAGTGGGCCAGCGCCGCGTCCAGGGTCTCCACGTCGTCCGGCGAGGCGCCCTTCTGCGGGCCGTAGACCGCCGGTGCGCCCTTCGGCCCGGTCAGCGGATTGTCGACGTCGCTGGCCAGCACCAGCTCCACCGAGGACAGCCGCGGGTCCAGGGCGGACAGGTCGGCGTGCGCGAGATCCGCCAGCCCGCCGCCGCCCGGCGACACCGGCTCGCCGTCCTCGTTCAGGAACCGCGCCCCGAGCGCCGACAGCATGCCCGCGCCGCCGTCCGTCGTGGCGCTGCCGCCGACGCCGAACACGATCGTCCGGGCGCCCGCGTCCAGCGCGGCGCGCAGCAGCTCGCCGGAGCCGTACGTGGAGGCCGTGAGCGGCGCGAAGACTCCGGCCGGCAGGCGCTGGAGGCCGCTCGCCTCGGCCATCTCCACGACGGCGGTCTGCCCGCGCAGCGCGAACGCGGCCGTCACCTCCTGGCCCAGCGGCCCGGCGACCCGCACCTCCCGCCGCTCGAACCCGGCCGCGACCGCCGCGTCCACGGTCCCGTCGCCGCCGTCGGCCACGGGCAGCGCCTCGACCTGGAGGTCCGGCACGACCCGGCGCAGCCCAGCCGTCACCCGCTCGGCGACCTGCACGGCCGTCAGCGAGCCCTTGAACTTGTCCGCGGCGATGAGCACCCGACGGGTCTCGTTCACTGCAGCGTCCGCCACCTTGCTTTCCCCTTGCTCTCCGGGCCCCGCGCACGTCAGGGCCAGTCGCGCCGCTGCGACCTTAACCGGAGGAGCCCCCCGGCGTCATGCCCCGACCGAAGGCTGGGCAGCGGCTGGGAGGAGCCTGGGGAAAACGGGTAGATCCCCGTCATGACCAGCCAACGCCGGCAGCCCGACGGCCTCGCCGACCGCATCCACGGCGGCTGGCTCGGCCGGATCGCGGGCAACATGCTCGGCAAACCGGTCGAGCAGGGCGAGGTGTGGACCCGCGAGCGCATCGACCGCTATCTGCGCAAGGCCGCGGCCCTGCCGCTCACCGACTACCTGCCCGGGCCCGCCGACCCGGCCGACGGCGCCGTACTGCGGCCGGAGTGGCGCCAGTGCGTGCGCGGCCGTATCCACGGCAGCGTGCGCGACGACGACGTCGACTACGCGATCCTCGGGCTGCACCTGCTGGAGACGTACGGCTTCGGCTTCAGCACCGAGGACGTCGGCGAGCTGTGGCTGCTGCGGCTGCCGTACTTGCAGACCTTCACCGCGGAGCGGGCGGCGTACCGCAACCTCGCCAACGGGCTGAAACCGCCGCTGACGGCGACGTACGACAATCCGTACCAGGACTGGATCGGCGCGCTGATCCGCGCCGACGTCCACGGCTGGACCCGCCCCGGGGACCCCGTGGGTGCTGCCGGCCTCGCCCGCCGGGACGCGGTGCTGTCGCACACCGGGAACGGGGTGTACGGCGCCATGTGGGCCGCCGCGCTGATCGCCGCGGCCTTCACCGCCCCCACCGTGCGGGACGCGCTCGATGCGGCCCTCGGCGTGATCCCGGCGAGCAGCCGGCTCGCCCGTACCGTACGGCGGGTCATGACCCTGCACGAGACACGGCTGCCCTGGGAGGAGACCCTGGCCACGCTGGCCGCGGAGACCGCCGGGCTCGGCTGGATCCACACCGTCCCGAACGCCGCCGTCCTCACCGCCGGGCTGCTGTACGGCGACGGCGACTTCACCCGGACCGTCGCGCTGACCGTGCGGGGCGGCCTGGACACCGACTCCAACGGGGCGACGGCGGGCTCGGTGGCCGGGGTCCGCACCGGCGCGGCCGCGATCCCGGCCCAGTGGAAGGACCCGCTGGAGGACACGGTACGGAGCGCGGTGTTCGGCTTCGACGGCGTACGGATCAGTGCGCTGGCCGAACGCACCCTGCGCCTGGCGACAGCAGGCCCGTAGCGGTCCTTCGGCTGGTTACCCTTCCCCAATGACCACGACTCCTGACTTCGCCGCGTACATCGCGAGCCTGCCCCGTGTCCTCGCCGGTTCCGCCGCGCTCTTCCGGGACGCCGAGGGGCGCGTGCTGCTGGTCGAGCCCAACTACCGCGAGGGCTGGGCGCTTCCGGGCGGCACGATCGAGTCGGACGACGGGGAGACCCCGCGCCAGGGGGCCCGCCGGGAGACGCTGGAGGAGATCGGGCTCGACCGGGAGCTCGGCCGGCTGCTGGCCGTGGACTGGGTGCACGGCGCGGGCCGCCCGCCGCTGGTGGCGTACCTGTACGACGGCGGTGTCCTCGCGGAGTCCGACCTGAAGGCGATCCGCCTGCAGGAGGAGGAGCTACTGTCCTGGCGCCTGGTCCCGCGCGAGGAGATCACCGACCACCTCCCCACCGCCCTAGGCCACCGTGTCCTGACCGCGCTGGACGTCCTCGCGGACGGCTCCGGCACCGCGGAACTGGAGAACGGCCGCCGGGTGGCATGACGAGAGTCGGCTGCTCCAGAGGAAATGACGCCGGCTCAGTACCAGGAGCTCGCATTCATGAACAACCTGAACGACGCAAGGAGTGCGCTGCGCCGGTGAACGATCCTTCCCGCGTGGACGACGACCGGGGCTGCCTCCTCCTGGTCCTCGCCGTGCCCCTGGCCCTTCTCACCCTCATTGCCGCGTACTTCTGCTGGACAGCCCTCACCATCCGCCCCTCCGGGTCATGGGACCACGACGCGTACGCGGGCATCGTTCTGTCATGTGTCCTGACCATCGGGGCGGCCGCTGCAGCGGCGGCCATGTGGGCACTGCCGCCGGTGCGTCGGGTCATGCGCTGGTGGTGGATGGGACCGGCTCTGCTGCTCGGAGGGGTCGCCGCAGTGCGCTGGGCGGCGGGCGTTTGAGCCCGCCGCCTGCCTGTCAGACCAGGTCCTTCTTGTAGAAGATGCTGGAGCGGCGGTCGCCCTCGTCGCCGGTGGCGAAGCCTATGAAGAGGCGGGCCTCACCCGCGTCGGTGCGGTAGACGGCGAGGCCCTCGGGCTCGCGCCAGTGCAGGGTGGAGCCGGCCTTGGTGAGGACCGGGCCCTGAGCGATCTTGCCGGTGTTCACATTGATGCTGGTGAGTTTGGTGTTGCCGGGAGCCTTGTTGGTGGACGAGTAGTGGTCGCCCGTCTGGAAGTACATGTACGAGCCGTAGAGCGTGTAGCCCTGCGGGGTACCGGGGATCGCCGGCGGGGTGAACTTGACGAGCGGCTCGCTGAAGTCGCCCCTGTCGGTGTCGGAGAGCTTGTAGATGGCGATGTGCTTGGCGCCGTCCTTGTGGTAGCGGACGATCATGCGCTGGTACACCGGGTCGATGGAGCAGGTGTACTCCGAGGCGCCGGAGATCGGCCGGAACCTGCCGAAGCTGGTGGAGGACGCGTCGAGGGTGGTGCCCGGCTGGTACTTGATCAAGGCGAGCTTGGTGCCGAAACCGTTCTTGTTGGCCTCGCACTCGATCCACAGCCAGCTGGCGCCGCCGATCGCGCGGACGCCGAAGGAGACGCCGTGGCCGAAGCCGTTGAGGTGCATGTACGACTTGTAGTTGCCGTGGAAGTCGAGCTGGCTGATACACAGGTCACCGGCCGACTCCGGGCTGCCGGACCGCTTGGCGGCCACGAACAGGCGCTTGTTGTCCGAGTCGAAGGCGAAGCTCTGCTGGACGCGCTTGCTGTGCAGCACCTTGTCGCGGAACAGGTCGTAGGAGGGCTTGGCCAGGTCGAACCGCTTGGTCGCGCTCACCGCGGCGGACGCGCTCTGGGCACCGAATCCGAGGCCGAGCGCGGCGAGTGAGGCGCCCGCGCCGGTACGCAGAAGTCCCCGACGGGTAAGGGATGCGGAACTGAACTCCATGCGAACCTCCTGGGAAGAGTAAACGGATTCCCAAGACCTTACGCATGGAGATCGACTCGAGGTGTCAGCGGGTCGGGCCGCACCGCGTTTGTGGCAGGTTTGCGACGGACAGACCGGCGCCCGGTGCAAGGGCCGCACGCGGACAACGGCGGCTCAGAACAGGTCCGTACCGCGCTCGAAGTCCAGCAGTCGGCGCTTGCGGTCGAGGCCCCCGCCGTATCCGGTGAGGTCGCCGCCCGCGCCGATGACCCGGTGGCAGGGCACGATGATGCCGATCGGGTTCCTGCCGTTGGCAAGGCCCACCGCGCGGGAGGCCTTGGGGCTGCCGAGGGCGTCGGCGAGTTCGCCGTACGAGCGGGTCTCGCCGTACGGGATGCGGGTCAGCTGGTTCCAGACGCTGCGCTGGAACGGGGTTCCGTCCAGGCGGAGTTCGAGGTGGAACTCGGTCAACTCGCCCGCGAAATAGGCCGCCAGCTGCTTCTCGGCCTCGGCGAAGGGCGTGTCGTCCAGGCTGCCGAAGGTTTCCTCCGGCGGGCGGTGGCGCTGGTCGGTCATGTAGAGGCCGCACAGGACGCCGTCGTCGGCGACGAGGGTGAGGGGGCCGTAGGGGCTGTCGATGACGGTGTGCTGCTTCATCGAGAAGATCCTTACACGGGAAGGAAGTTGATGGGGTGGCTGTCGGTCGCCCACAGGTACTGCACCGCGTAGGCCCGCCAGGGGCGCCAGGCCTCGGCGCGGGCGGTGAGCGCGGCCGGGGTGGAGGGCAGGCCCAGCTCGCCGGCCGCGCGCCGGATGCCGAGGTCGGTGGGGAGGAAGGCGTCGGGGTCGCCGAGGGCCCGCATGGCGATGACGTCGACCGTCCAGGGCCCGAAGCCGGGCAGTTCGAGCAGGCGTGCGCGGGCCTCCGCCCAATCCGCCTCCACCCCCAAGTGCAGGGTGCCGTCGGCGAGTTGGCGGACGAGGGTGGTGAAGGTGGTGCGCCGGGTGCGGGGCATCGCCAGGGTTTCGGGGTCGACGCCGGCCAGTGCCTCGGGCGCCGGGAAGAGGTGGGTGAGGCCGCCCTCGGGGTCGTCCAGGGGCTTGCCGTGCGCCGTGACCAGGCGGGCGGCGTGGGTGCGGGCGGCGGCCGTGGACACCTGCTGTCCGAGTACGGCGCGGACGGCGAACTCGGCCTCGTCGACCGTGCGCGGTACCCGGCGTCCCGGGGCCTTGTCGACCAGGGGCGCGAGGAACGGGTCCGTGCGCAGGTGGTCGTCGACGGCGACGGGGTCGGCGTCCAGGTCGAGCATGCGGCGGCAGCGGCTGATCGCCACGGTCAGGTCACGCAGGTCGCTGAGCGTGAGGCGGCAGGCGATGTGGTCGGGGCGCGGGGCGAGGGAGACGATCCCGTGGCCGTACGGCAGTCGCAGCGTGCGCCGGTAGGCGCCGTCCCGCCACTCCTCGACGCCGGGTACGGCGGTGGCGGCGAGGTGGCCGAAGAGGTTGGACGGGTTGAGCGGGGCGCGGAACGGCAGCCGCAGGCCGAGCGCGCCCGGTGTGCCGGGCCCGGACTGCGGCGCGCGGGCGCGCAGCTCGCTCGGGGTCAGGGCGAAGACCTCGCGGACGGTGTCGTTGAAGGTCCGGATGGAGGAGAATCCGGCCGCGAAGGCGATCTCCGCCATGGGAAGCGGGGTGGTCTCGATGAGCAGCCGCGCGGTCTGGGCGCGCTGGGCGCGGGCGAGCGCGAGGGGGCCTGCGCCCAGCTCGGCGAGGAGCTGCCGCTCCACCTGACGGCTGCTGTAGCCGAGCCGGGCGGCGAGTCCGGGCACACCCTCGCGGTCCACGACGCCGTCGGCGATCAGCCGCATCGCCCGGGCCACCAGGTCGGCGCGCCGGTTCCACTCCGGGGAGCCGGGGCTGGTGTCCGGGCGGCAGCGCTTGCAGGCCCGGAACCCGGCCTGCTGACAGGCGGCCGCGCTCGGGTAGAACGTCATGTTCTCCGGCTTGGGCGGGACGACGGGGCAGCTGGGCCGGCAGTAGATCCGGGTGGTCAGGACGGCTGTGAAGAACCATCCGTCGAACCGCGCGTCCTTGGACTGCACAGCCCGTACGCAGTGCTCCCGGTCGAGGTGCGTCGCTGTCTGCATGCGTCCAGCATCGGCCACGGCAGGGGCCATGTGCTGGCGGAATTCCGACATGTACCTCCGGGTGACCAGGACATTCTTCCGGGCGGGCCTCCTGTCCGTGCCGGCGGCCTGCGGGATGCCCGGCCCACCCGGGTACGACATCAAGGACAGACGTAGGTGAAGCTCGCCTCCGCCTCCATCGGGGCCGTCTGGTGCGCGATCCTGAGGCGGGCGGTCCCCCGGAAGCGGCCCGGACCGCGGACCGTCCAGCGCAGGTGCACCCTGACCCGGCGCTCACCGCGGTGGGCGGTGCGGACCAGTTCGCCCGAGTCCTGGCCGTTCGCGCGCAGCCACCGGTATGTGACGGGGCCGCCGTGCCCGTCGGTGGTGACGACACCGACCAGGTCGGCCGTCTGGCCGCAGTGCAACGGCCCTGCGGGGGCCTGGACTTGGACGGCGACCACCGCAGGGGCGGGGGCTGGTCGCAGCAGGAGCCAGAGCAGAACCGCGGCGATCGCCACGACGGCGGTGGTGATGATCCAGCCCCGGCGTCTTCGGCGCGGGCGCTGCCGGGCGGGTACCGCTGCCGCCGTGCGCCACCGGGCGCGCAGGACGTCCTGCTCCTCGACGGGAACCCCGGGCCCGAACCGCAGCATGATCTCGCCGGAGTCCTCCCCGGCCGGCACCTGAGGCAGGGTCACCCGGTTGCGCTTGCCGAGGACGGTGGCCTGGGTGTCCGGGGCCGTGGCGCGGCGGACACGTCCGGGTGTGGTGAGCTGATCGGCGGCGGACGGCGGATGAGATCCCGAGCCCGGCAACGCAGCTCCCCGGTCCGGAACTGCGGCACCGGACGTCTGCCCGGCCGTCGCCGACTGATCGGCGGCGGCCCGCGGATGAGATCCGGAGCCGGGCAACGGGGCTCGCGTGTCCGGGCCGGGGGCGGCCGGCCGGTGGTGCGGGGGGACCGCCTCGGGGGTGCGGCCTGGTTCGGTGGCCTCGCCGGTCCGCGTGACCTCGTGCGGGGCACCACCGGACGGCGGAGCCCCGTCAGCCACGGCGGTCGACCGGGAGACGTGGTCGGCGCAGGCCTCGCGTGGAGCGGGGTCCGCTGGGGTCGGTGAGGGGTGCTGGTCCAGGGGTTGTGCCGGACGCCGGTCCCTCGGTGGCGCGAAGTCCGGCACCGAGGCGGCCGCGGCCGCGCGGAGTGCCGTACGGCGCAGGAAGTCCGCCGGGAGCGCCGCGCGCCCGGCCACCAGCACGGCCCGGGCCGCCGCCAGCCCGTCGGCCTCGGCAGTGGCGGAACAGCGGGCGAACAGCTCGGCCGCAGGGGTTCCGGGCTGCGTCCAGGCGGCACCGAGGGCGCGGGCCAGGGCGGCCCAGGCCGCGGCGTCGGCCGCCTGGCAGCCGGAGAACGGCGCCGCACTCGGCACCGGCACCGCAGCCGCACCGGCGTCCGCAGCCTGGCACCCGGCGCCCGGCTCGTACCCCGACGCGGATGCCTGACGCCCGGCATCCGGCGCGTCCCCCAACACGGCACACAGCCCCGCCTCGGCCATCAGGGCGACCCCGTCCGGCGCGATCACGACGGTGTCCGGGGTGAGCGAGCCGTGGGTCAGGCCTGCCGTGTGCAGGGCGAGGAGGGTCTGGGCGGTTTCGTTGAGGATGCTGGCGGCACTGCCCGCGTCCGGGCGGGGGCCGTCGGCGGACGACAGGATGTCGGCGAGCACGGGGGCCGGTGGCCGGGCCGTGAGCAGCCATACCTCGCCGGCCTCGGCCACGAGGTCGACGGTGCCGAGCAGTCCGGGCAGCCGGAGCCTCGCCGTGGCGAGCACCACGGCCGCCAGGCGCTCGCGCGTGCCCTCGGGCACGAGCAGGGCGCGGTCGATCCGCAGCGCGCCGGCGGCGTGATCGCCGGAGCGGGCGGGGAGCAGCGCGTGCCAGGTGCCGTGGCGCGTGTCCCGCGACCAGCCGGACAGGGGCCGGCCGGCCACTGTGGTGGCTGTCGTCATGTCGTCGTGTCGATCCGTTCTCGTCGCGGCAGGGGCGGCTTTCGGCTCCCTCGGCCCCCTCGGTGGCGTGGTCAGCACGGCGGTGCGTCCAGGGAGGCCGTCTGGGAGCCGTTCGCGGCCGCCGGATCGCTGCTCAGCGTGACGTACCAGGTGCCCCGGCACGGGTGGTTGGAGAAGTCGGCCTCGAAGGTCAGGTCGTACCGGGTGCTCCCGGACAGCGGCCGGCTCTGGGAGCCGTAGGAGTCGGCGGGTGTGTCGACGTAGTAGTTCGCGGTGACGGTCAGCGGTCCGGTGCCCGTCGTCTCGACCGTGACCGCCGCGACGAGCGTGCCCGGTCTCTGTCCGCGCTGCCAGGAGCCGATGGTCAGGGTGACCGTGCCGGCGGTGGGCGCGCTCGGGAACGCGGTGGCAGGCGGCTCGGCCGGTGCGGTCGTCTCCGTGGACGGGGCCGGTGCGGACGACGGGCCGTCCGAGGGCGTTCCGGAGGGCGACGCGTCGGCCGAGGGCGGGACGCTGCCCGGCGAGGCGGAGGCAGAGGCGGAGGCAGAGGCGGAGGTGGACGGCGACGGGGAAGGGGAAGTGCCGGGGAAGGCAGGTGAGTTGACGGGGGACGGGGTCGACATCGCCACCGTCGTCGACGTCTCGTGCGGCCGGCCCGTCGCGTACGTCGCTCCGCCCGTGACGACCACCAGCGCGGCCACCCCACCGGTCGCCGCCTTCCATCCCCCGCGTTTCAGCCGGCCCAGCAGGGTCAGCGCACTGGCCGAGCCTTCGAGGGTCGCGGTCGTGGTGAACGGGAACAGCAGGGCCAGCAACGCGGCGAGTTCCGCCAGTCTCCGGCGGCCGCGCTCCTCCCAGCCGGCGCCGTAGCCTTCGCCGGCGCAGCGTTCCAGGCGGGCGAGGAACGTCTCGACACCGGGCCGGTCCGCCGGGTCCTTCGCCAGGCCCGCGCGCAGCAGCCCGCGCACCGGCGCGGGTACGTCGTCCAGCGGGGCCGGAGCCCGCAGGTGCTGCAGGCGCAACGCGGTCACGTCGTCGCCGGGGAACGGCCGCCGGCCGGTCAGGCACTCGAAGAACACCACGGACGCCGCGTACACGTCGGCGGCCGGGCCGGCGGGCTCGCCGTTCCACTGCTCGGGCGCCATGTAGGCGGGCGTGCCCGCGGCTTCGGTCTCCCGGCCGCCGCGCACCGCGATGCCGAAGTCGGCGAGCGCGCTGGTGCCGTCGGCGCGGACCAGGACGTTCTCCGGCTTGTAGTCGCGGTGCACCACCCCGGCCGTGTGGGCCGCGCCCAGCCCGAGCAGGGAGCCCTTGAGCAGGACGAGCGCGGCCTCGGGGCCGGTCGCCCCGTGCCGGCGCAGCAGTTGGCGCAGGCTGACGCCGTCCACCGCCTCCATCACGATCGCGGCACCGGCGCGTGCCTCGACGTACTCGTACAGCCGCACCACGCACGGGTGCCGCAGTTCGCCGAGCAGCCGGGCCTCGGCGCGGAAGCGGGCCAGGAACTCGCGGTCCGCGCGCAGGCGTTCGCTGAGGTACTTGATGGCGACGGGCACGCCGGTCGCGGTGTGCCGGGCGAGGACGACCCGGCCGCCGGCTCCCTCGCCGAGCGTGCGGACGGCCGCGTAGCCGGGTACGGCCCAGCCCACGTCTTCGGTCATGCCGTCCCCTCCACGGGCGCGGTGATCCCGGCACCCTGCGGTACGTCCTTCGCGTCCCGGCGGCGCCGTACCCGGCGCAGCAGCCAGCGCACCGGGGCGGCCCACACCGGGAAGGCGACCAGGGCGACCACGGCCGCCTCGATCACCGTGGTCCACGGCTCGGCCAGCCGGCCTTCCAGCAGGTCGCCGATCCGGGAGCGCCAGGCCAGCAGGGCGAGGGCGAGGAAGCCGTAGGTGCCCACGACGACCGCGAGGCCGTAGGCGGCCATGCCCGCCTGGCGGGGGCCCGGTCGGTTGCCCGCGCGCAGGTCGCGCCACAGGCCGGTGCGGAAGTAGGCACTCGCCTCCTCGCGCAGCCGGGGCACCCTGAGCGCGTCGGTCAGCGCCTGGTAACCGTCCAGCGGCATCAGCGGGTTGAAGTTGTAGAGGGTGTTCAGGTACAGGCCGAAGGCCAGGTGGTAGAGGACGGCCGAGGCGGGGCCGGCGGGCAGCAGGGCCGCGCCCGTGGCGCACCAGCCGGCCAGGGCCGCCGTGGACAGCGGTCCCGACAGGGCCACCACGACCCGTGACCAGCGGGTGCCGAACCACATGTCGCTGGTGTCCACGAACGCGAACGGCATGCCCATCATCAGCAGGAACCCGCCGCGCCTGACCTTGCGGCCGTACGACTTCACGGCCAGCGCGTGCGTCAGCTCGTGGACGAGCAGGGCCGTGACGTATCCGGCGGCCAGCAGGACCGGGCCCCACACGCCCGCACCGCCGAAGTCCAGCAGGTGGTGGCGGCCCTGTGCGGCGAAGACCGCGGTGAGGCCGCCGGCCACCGACAGCCAGGCGAGCAGCACGCCGGACCGGGTGAACAGCCGCCAGCCGAAGGCCTGGTAGAGCCGGGTCACCAGCCGGTCGAGGCCGGGGACGGACACCTCCAGTTTCAGCAGCGCCCGGTGCAGTGCGCGCGCCGCCCGGCGCCAGCCCGTCGGCCGCTCCTGCTCCGGCCGGCCGGGCAGGCCGCGCAGCAGCCCGGCGTCGGCGAACGCGGCGAGCGCGGACTCGATGCGGGGCAGGGCGAGTTCGCCGTACCGCTCGGCGTAGGCGAACAGCAGGTCCCGTACGGTGTTCTCGCCGTCGACGGCGTGCCAGAGGAAGACCTGGCGCTCGTCCAGTTCCAGGTAGCGGCCGGTGCGGGTGCTGCTGAGCACCCAGCGGGGGGCGCCGCGCTCGGTCGGGATCTGTTTGAGGGCCCAGCCGGAGCGGCGGCGGGGGCGCGCGGTGAGCGGGCCGTTCGCCTCCGGGGCCTCCTCCTCTCCGGCGGTGGGCAGTTGGGTCAGCTGGGTGCCGACGACCATCGTGCGGGAGCCGATCCGGGCGTCGCGGGGCTGCTCGAACACCAGGCGTACGTCGCCCACGGACAGCTCGGTGCCGTCGGCGAGCCGGGCCGCGCCGCCGTGCAGGTCGACGCCGGCGACCGCGGTGCCGTTGAAGGAGTCCAGGTCCTCGATCCGGAAGCCCTCAGCGGTGCGGACGATACGGGCGTGGCGGCGCGAGACGCTGGTGTCGGTCAGGACGACGTCGTTGTCCTCGCCGCGGCCCAGCGTGGTGACCGGGCCGGTGAGGGCGACGAGCAGCGTGGGGTCGTCGAGGCCGCGCAGCTGGGGCGCGGCGTACGACGTCGGTGCGGCGCCCCGGCGCTGGGTGCCGCAGTGCAGGCAGTACGGGAAGTCGCGCCGCACGTGGACGCGACAGACATGGCAGAGCATGCGGTGGCTCAGCCCGCGCCGGAACCGCTGGCGAACGTTCCGCCGTCGAAGCCTGCGTCGCCTTCCGCGGCGGGGCCGGAGTCCGCAAGGTGCGTGGCGGCGTTTCCGAGGTCGGAGGCGGGCAGGCCGCCCTGGACGATGATGTGATCACCGCTGCCGTCCTCGCCCGAGGCCGGCAGGCCGCCCTGGACGATGATGCGGTTACCACCGCCGGGCTCACCGAAGCCGCCGGGGCGCCGACCGATGTTCTCCGGGTCACCGCCGCCGTTTCCGTCGCCCCCACTGTCACCGCCGCCATGGCCACCGCCACCGCTGGGACGGTTGGTGTTCTCAGGGTCACCGCCGCCCTCACCACCGCCGCCACCCTCACCACCACCATGGCCACCACCGCCACTCGGACGATTGGTGTTCTCCGGATCACCGCCGCCCTCACC
>NZ_JBSFGB010000032.1:12579-114834 GCF_053596375.1 Streptomyces sp. NPDC001709
ACCACCGCCGCCACCCTCACCACCACCATGGCCACCACCGCCACTCGGACGATTGGTGTTCTCCGGATCACCGCCGCCCTCACCACCGCCGCCACCCTCACCACCACCATGGCCACCACCGCCACTCGGACGATTGGTGTTCTCCGGATCACCACCGCCCTCACCACCGCCGCCACCGCTGTCGCCGCCGCCGTCGCCGTCGCGGTCGTAGATGCCTCCGTGACCGAAGTGACCGGCGTCCCCGCCGCCGTCCCCACCGGCACCGCCGAAGCCGCCATGCCCGCCTAGGTCGCCGAAGCCGCCGGAGCCGACATCGCCACCACCGAAGCCGCCGTCCCCGAAGCCGCCTTCGCCGAAGCCGCCATGACCGAGACCGCCGTCGCCGAACCCACCGTCGGCGCCACCGAACCCGCCGTCGGTACCGCCGCCGAACCCGCCGAAGTCTCCCTCGGCTGCGCCCAGCCCGCCGTCACCGCCGGCGCCGAAGTCACCGAAGCCACCTTCGGCACCCCCGCCGACCTGCCCGCCGAGGTCCGCGCCGACACCCTCGTTCCCGTGCTCGCCGAAGCCACCGAAATCGCCGAAATCGCCGAACTCACCCGGTCCGCCGACCAGTTCGGCGGGCGACCGGTCCGGCAGTGGGCCGCCGAGCAGGCTGTGACCGGCGGAGGCTGGGCCACCGGCGTCGTCGTCGCCGGCCTGGTCCGCCGGGACGACGTGGGCCGCGGAGACGTCGTGCGCAGCCGTGGAGGCGTGGTCCGGCGCGGCGGCGTGATCGGACGGTGCGGAGTGGTCCGCCGGGATGTCGTGGTGCGCCAGCGCATGCGCCGCGCTGCCGAAGAACAGGGACGACTTGGACAGCCGTGGGTCGAGTGCGGCCGGCCCCCCGTCGGTGCCGGACTCGACGCGGAGGGAGCGGAGTTCGGCGACCTGTGCGGGGGTCAGGCCGAGTCTTCGCGCGACCTCCTCGGTGTCGCCGTCGAGTTCGGCACGGAAGCCGGGGTCGACAGCCAGGCGGGTGAGGGCAGCACGGTATGCGTCGTCGGTCATGGTTCGGTCTCCGTCGGTCTGCGGGCATTGATGCCGATCGCGGCGGAGCCGAGGATCCCCCCTGGTCGGCGGCACATGCCATTTCCGGCCATCCCCGCCGATACCTGTAGGAGACGTTATAGAGCCCTGGCATGAGCAGCGCAAGAGCAACAAGCAGGTCGGCTCGGCGAACCGGCCGCCCAGCCGCGCCGCGCGCCCACCGATCGAATCCGGCCACCGACCCACCGACAGGCGACCGCCCCGTCGAACACCGTGTCACCGATGTGCGCCACCTGCGTGCCACGGACGCGCCACGCATCGGGCGGCGTCACGTCAGCCCTGCCGGTCTCCCCGCCGGAAGCCCTCGACCCACTCCGAGGTGGCCCTCAGGCCGCCGAAGGTGTAGAAGTGCACCTTCACCGCGCCGTGCCGCTCGGGGTCGTAGCGCTGGGCGAGCGCGTGCAGGAAGCGGTCCGGGCCGGTCGTACCCATGAGGTTGGTCAGCGAGAAGCCGTACTTGCGGGCGACGGAGGCGCTGGTCGCGACGCCGAAGCGGGTGGCGTAGCCGAGCAGCCGGCGTACGCCCGCCGGTCCGGGCACGCCGATGCGGACGGGCAGGTGCACGCCCCGGGCGCGGGCGGCCTCCAGCCAGCCGAGGACGGGGTCGGCGTCGAAGCCGAACTGGGTGATGACGTCGCCCGCGAACCGGTGCGCGCCGATGGCGGCCGCCTTGTCGGTGAGCGCCGACCACAGGGTCCGGTCGGCTATCGCGGGGTGGCCCTCCGGGTAGCCGCTGATGCCGATGTGGCGGACGCCGTGACGCTGGAGCAGTCCGGTGCGCAGGACGGCGAGCGCGTCCTCGTACGGCCCCTCGGGGCGAGCGGGATCGCCGCCGACGACGAAGACGTTCTCGGCGGTGCCGTCCGCGGCGAGCCCGGACAGGAACTCCTCCAGCGCGGCACGGGAGGGCAGACGGCGTGCGGAGATGTGCGGCACGGGGACGAAACCGAGCCGCTTGACCGCGCGGGCGGCCGCCAGCCGCATGCCGAGGTCCTCGCCGGCGAGGAAGGTGATGTTGATCCGGGTGCCCCGCGGGATGCTGCCCTGCGCCTCCTCCAGCCGGGGCACGTCCTTGCCCGTCATCTCCAGCGAGAAGTCGTCCAGCAGAGCGGCACCGACCGCCGGGGTGACGGTGACAGCGGGGTTCATCGTGCTCCTCGTACGGCGGCGGTCCTGACCTCGGCCGATGATGTCATGCGGGGCACCGGGCCCCGGGGCGGGGGAGGCGGCGGAGTGTCCTCGGCGGAGTCGAGGCCGTACGCATGGATCCGGGCGCCGTCCTGGGCGACCGTATGCATGCATCCGGGCGCCGCCTGGGCGAGGTGATCGCCGCCGTCGGCCGGGTTCCGGGGACGCCGTAGCTCGTCGCGGAGACGAGCGTGCGGCGCTGACCGGGCTCGCCCGGCGGGCCCGTGCCGTCGGGCGAGCATCTGTGTCGCCGGGCCTCCACCGCTGGATCTCTCCGTGGGGCGGCAAAGGCCCCTGGGCCGCTACGGCGTCGGGTTCAGGGGGTCGTCCACCACGCCCGCCAGGCGGCCGGCCGCCGCGGTGGGGCATCGGCCTGCGGCACCTGCTGACGGCGCGCCGCACCGACCTGCACGAGGAGCATCACGCGGAGCGCGTCCTGTCCCTGCGGACCCGGCGCACCCCGGCCCGGCCACTCCCGTCTGAGCATCATCACGACTCGGTTATGGACCGGTGACATGCGTCGGCTTTGGCCCTGGTGACCGGTCCATGGCCGCGGCAGGGTGGAACTCCCGAACCCGAGGAGGTCCCGACCATGCGATTCCGGCACGCGGACACCATCTGGACCGCGTTCCCCGAACTGGCCTCCGGCGCGCTGTACGCCACCGGCGTCGACGCCGGGACGGACACCGGGCCGCGCGCCGCCGAGTACACCGCCCGCGCCCTGGCCCGGCTGGCCGGTGCCACCGAGGGCGAGTTCCCCGAGGTGCTGGCCTGGCGGCGGACGTTCAGCCGGATGGGGGTGCGGCCGACGCAGTACCGCTGCGCCTCGGAGTCGCTGCTGCGGCGGCTGCGGAAGGAGGGGTCGCTGCCGCGCATCCATCCGCTGGTCGACCTGTGCAACGCGCTGTCGGTGGCGTACGCGGTCCCGGTGGCGGTCCTCGACGTCGACCGCGTCGCCGGGCCGCTGCTGGAGGTGCGGCCGGCCGGCGGCGACGAGACGTACACGGCGTTCGGCGGTGGCGTGGAGCATCCCGTGCCCGGCGAGGTGACCTTCGTCGACTCCTCGGGGCGGGCGCACGCCCGGCGCTGGACCCATCGGCAGAGCGGCCACTCGGCGGTCGGCGAGCACACCCGCCGGGTGCTGGTGGTGGCGGAGGCCATGCACGACGGCGGCGCGGAGATCGTGCCCGAGCTGCTGAAGACGGTGGAGGCGGAGGTGGCGGCGCACTGGGGTGCCGTCACGGAGACGGCCGTGCTCACCCCGGCCGCGCCCGAATTCGTCTTCGGCGACCGAGTCCGGGACGTGACAGCATCAGCAGGGTGAAGGAGGAGCGAGGGATGCCGGCCGCCACGGGCGAACTCCCGGGCCGCGGCTCGGACTTCCTGCAGCTGGCGGCCGGGGACGTGCCCGCCGGCGGGAAGGCGGAGTGGCTGACCGGCCGGCTCCGGCAGGCGATAGCGGACGGCCGGCTGGCGGTGGGCAGCAGACTGCCGGCCACCCGGGTCCTGGCCGCCGAACTGCGCGTGTCGCGCGGGGTGATCACCGAGGCATACCGCCGCCTCGCCGAGGACGGCCATGTGGCGGGCCGCAGGCGCGGGGGCACGGTGGTGGTGGCCGCCCCGTTCGCCGCGCGGCGGGGTGGGCGCGCAGGCGGCTTCGACGGCGTTGGGGCGACGCCGTTCTCCGGCGTTCCCGGTGCCGATGTCTTCGACACGCTGCGGGCCGCCCCCGCCGCCGTCGATTTCACTCCCGGGCGGCCGGATCTCGCCACCTTCCCACGCACCGCCTGGCTGCGTGCCGAGCGTGCCGTGCTCGCGGGGCTGTCCGCCGAGCACCTCGGCTACGGCGACCCCCGTGGCGCTCCCGCGCTGCGGCGGGCCGTGGCCGACTGGCTGGCGCGAATGCGGGGCGTGCGGGTGGAGCCGGACGAGGTCCTGATCGTCGCGGGCACCGCCCAGGCGCTCACGCTGCTGCACCAGGTGCTGCGGGCGGACGGCATCGACGCCGTCGCGGTGGAGGACCCCGGCTCGCTCGGGGGCCGTCAGCATCTGCGCAACGGGGGCCTCGACACCCCGCCGGTGCCGGTGGACGGGGACGGGGTGCGGGTGGACGCGCTGCGCGAGAGCGGCGCCCGAGCGGTGCTGCTGACGCCCGCCCACCAGTTCCCGACCGGCGTGGTGACCAGCGGCGAGCGCCGGCGTGAGCTGCTGGGCTGGGCCCGGGACGGCGGGCTGATCCTGGAGGACGACTACGACGCCGAGCACCGCTACGACCGTCCGCCGGTCCCCGCGCTGCGGGCGCTGCTGGCCGACCGGGTGTGCTACATGGGCAGCGTGTCCAAGCTGCTCGCGCCGGCGCTGCGCATCGGCTGGCTGGTGGCCCCGGCCCGCTTCCACGCGGACCTGGTCGACACCAAGCGTTTCACCGACCTCGGCAACGCGGTGCTGCCGCAGCTGGTGCTCGCCCGGCTGATGGAGTCCGGCGGACTGGAGCGCCACCTACGGCTGCTGCGGCCCCGGCACCGGGTCCGCCGCGACGCGATGATCGCCGCCCTGGCCGAGCATCTGCCCGGCGGGACCGTGCACGGTGCGGCGGCGGGCCTGCATCTGACGGTCACATACGCCGCGGACGTACCCGACACCGAGTTCGCCGCCGCCGCGCTGGCCCGGGGCGTGAAGTGCCACCCCCTGTCCTGGCACCGACAGCTGCCCGGCCCGCCGGGGCTGGTCCTCGGCTACGCGGCGACCGCGCCGGGAGCCATCACGGAAGGCGTGGCACTGCTCGGCCGTACCCTGCGCGAACTGGTCTGACACCGTCGGCGTAGCAGCGCGGTCCGGCGGTCAAGGGGGGCCAAGCCGCCCGCCTGCCGGAGTGATCCGGTCCCGGGAGCTGCCTAACGTGCTGTCAGCGCGACGGTCGTGCTCGCGCCGCCCACGGCCGCACCGTCTCCCCGTCGCCCTGGCTGGCCGACGCGCTGGACTTCCTGCTGACCGCAAAAGACTCCACCTACGGCAGTGCGCAGACGGCGATCCTGTGCGGTGACGTGGCCGCCCCCCTCCGCCGGCCCTGCTCGTGAACGCCACCGGTGATCCGCGGACCACCTACCGCGGCGCGGAGGCGGTCTGCCGCAACTGACCCGGCTCCCGCCTGATCACCCTGCGCGGGGCGGACCAGCACGCGGTGTACGGCGTCTTCGGCAGCCCTGCGTGGACACCGCGGTCAACGCCTATCTCGCCGGCGGCCGCCCGCCGGTCGCGCTCTCCATCAGGCAAGTTGCCGGGCGAACGCGTCGTACGCCCCTTGGTCGAAGAGCACGAACCGCACCTCCTCGACCGCCGTCGCCGCGTTCCGCACCGTCCCCACGGCGATCCGTGCCGCGTCCTGCATCGGCCACCGGTACACGCCCGTGGACACGGCCGGGAACGCGACCGTACGGGCGCCGAGTTCGTCGGCGACCTTCAGGGACTCGCGGTAGCAGGAGGCGAGCAGGCCGGACCGGTCCTCGCTCCGGCTGTACACCGGACCGACCGTATGGATGACCCAGCGGGCGTCGAGTTCACCGGCCGTCGTGGCGACCGCCTGGCCGGTGGGCAGGCCCTTGCCGTACCGGGAGGCGCGCAGGGCGCGGCACTCCTCGAGGATGGCGGGGCCGCCGCGCCGGTGGATGGCGCCGTCGACTCCGCCGCCGCCGAGGAGGGAGGAGTTGGCGGCGTTGACGATGGCGTCCACGCTCTGGTCGGTGATGTCGCCCTGGACGAGGGTGATGGTGGTCATGAATGCCTCAGTCTTCGCCATACGGCCTTGGCCGCGTTGTGCCCCGACATGCCGTGCACACCGGGTCCCGGCGGGGTGGCCGAGGAGCAGATGAAGACGGCCGGGTGGGGGGTGCGGTACGGGAACAGGGACAGTCTGGGGCGCAGCAGCAGCTGGAGTCCGGACGCCGCGCCGCAGGCGATGTCGCCGCCCACGTAGTTGGCGTTGTGGGCGGCCAGCTCGGCGGGGCCGGCGACGGCGCGGGCGAGGACGCGGTCGCGGAAGCCGGGGGCGAAGCGCTCCAGTTGGCGTTCCATGGCGTCGGTGAGGTCGCCGGACCAGCCGTTCGGGACATGGCCGTACGCCCAGAAGACGTGCTTGCCCTCGGGGGCGCGGGTCGGGTCGACGATGCTGGGCTGCACGGTGATCATGAAGGGTCTGCCGGGGGCGCGGCCCTCGCGGGAGGCGGCGCGCAGTGCGGTGGAGATCTCGGCCCGGCTCGCGCCGATCTGCACGGTCGTGGCGGTGCGGGCCTCGGGCGCGGTCCAGGGCACCGGGCCGTCGAGCGCGTAGTCGATCTTGAAGACGCTCGGGCCGTAACGGTAGTGCCGGTAGTGGTCGCCGAAGCCGGCGATGCGGGCGAGCGCGGTGGGCGAGGTGTCGAAGACGTACGCCCGCGCGGGCGGCAGGTCGTCCAGTCGCTTGACCTCGTAGTCGGTGTGCACGGCGCCGCCGAGGTCTTCGAGGTAGGCGGCGAGGGCGTCGGAGATGGCCTGGGAGCCGCCGAGCGGCACCGGCCAGCCGCGGGCGTGCGCGGCCAGCGCGAAGACCAGACCGATGGCGCCGGTGGCGAGGCCGCTCAAGGGGGCGATCACATGCGCGACCAGGCCGGCGAAGAGGGCCTTGGCCCGCTCGTCCTTGAAGCGGCGCAGCAGCCAGGTGGACGGCGGCAGCCCGGCGAGGCCGAAGCGGGCCAGGGTGACGGGGTCGCGCGGGAGCGCGGTCAGCGGCAGGGACATGAAGTCCCGGACGAGGGTGTCCCAGTGCGGGAGGAACGGCTCGACCAGTCTGCGGTACGCGCCCGCGTCGCGCGGTCCGAAGGAGGCGGCCGTCTCGGCCACCGAGCGGGACAGCACGGCCGCGGTGCCGTCCGGGAAGGGGTGCGCCATCGGCAGCTCGGAGTGCAGCCACTGAAGGCCGTAGCGGTCGAGGGGCAGGGCGCGGAACGCCGGTGAGTTGATGCCGAGGGGGTGGGCGGCCGAGCACGGGTCGTGCCGGAAGCCGGGCAGGGTCAGCTCCTCGGTGCGGGCGCCACCGCCCACCGTGGACCTGGCCTCGAACAGCGCAACGGAGAAGCCGCGGCGGGCCAACTCCACGGCAGCGGTCAGTCCGTTCGGTCCCGCACCCACCACGACCGCATCGAGCATTGACGGCACCTTCGGACCCCTTCGTCAGCCGATGGCCACTCACGGTCAGGATATGCCGGAGGACTGACACTCCCCCGGGCCGGGTGTCCGGGTGGAGCGACGCACGTGGGCGTAACGGGACGCGTCCCGTCGGGCTCAGGCCGCCGTGCGCAGCAGTTCGGCCACCCGGCGGGCGGTCGCGGCGTCCCGGGCCGCGGTGAACGGCAGGGCGTTGCCGCCGGTCACGCGGAACGGCTCGCCGGCGCGGGTGAGATGTGTGCCGCCCGCCTCCTCGACCAGGAGCAGACCGGCCGCGTGGTCCCAGGCCGCCTCCCAGGAGAACGCCACGGCGTCCAACTCGCCCCGGGCGACGGCGAGATACTCCAGTCCCGCCGAACCGCAGGCTCGGGGGGCGAGGCCGTCGGTCCACAGGGCGCGCAGCGCGCGCTTCTGCTCGTCCGTCGTGTAGTCCGGGTGGGACGTGGCGACGACGAGGTCCCGGCCGGGCGCGGGCGGGCCCGCGAACAGCCGCTCGCCGTCGAGGAAGGCGCCCTGGCCGCGGACCGCGGTGGCCATCTGGTCGCGCGCCGCGGCATAGGTCCAGGAGGCGAGGACGACGCCCTGGTGGACGAGCGCGACCAGGGTGCAGAACCCGTCGTCGCCGTGCACGAACTGGCGGGTGCCGTCGACGGGGTCGACTATCCAGACCGGTGCGTCGTCCTGGAGCGCCGCGTAGGTCGCCGGGTCGGCGTGCACCGCCTCCTCGCCGACCACGACCGAGCCGGGCAGCAGGGCGCCGAGGTCCTCGGTGAGCCGCAGCTCGGCGAGCCGGTCGGCGTCCGTCACCAGGTCGTGGGGCCCGCTCTTCTGGTCCACCTCGTGCGTGGCGAGGTGGCGGAAGCGGGGCAGGATCTCGGCCGCGGCCGCCTTGCGGACCGCTTCCTCCACGTCGGCCGAGCAGCGGGTGAGAAACTCGTCGATGGTTTCCGTGTCTCCGATCATGCCTCCATGAGAACACGTCCCACTGACAATCCCCGCCCGCCGGGTGCACAGCGGGTGGAATCGGGATGAAGAACAGGTGCCGGATGATCAGTCAGCGGCCGACGGCGTACCCCTGCATCCCGCGCGGGTTCGCCGCCGCCGACAGCACACCGCTCTCCGGGTCCCGGGCCACCGCGCACAGGCGTCCCTCGGACCAGGCGGGGCCGACGGTGACGTCATGACCGCGGCGTCGCAGCTCCTCGATCACGTCCGCGTCGGTGCGGGACTCCACGGTCACGCTGCCGGGGCGGCGGCCGCGCGGGTGGAAGGAGCTGGGGAAGCTGTCGTTGTGCCAGTTCGGGGCGTCGATCGCGCCCTGGAGGTCGAGGCCGCCGCGGACCGGGGCGCGCAGGGCGGCGGCGAGGAAGAAGTGCAGCTGCCACTGGTCCTGCTGGTCTCCGCCGGGCGTGCCGAAGGCCAGGACCGGCACGCCGCCCCGCAGCGCGAGGGACGGGGTGAGGGTGGTGCGCGGGCGGCGGCCCGGGGTGAGGGAGTTCGGCAGGCCCTCCTCCAGCCAGGTCATCTGCAGGCGGGTGCCGAGCGGGAAGCCCAGCTCGGGCACGACCGGGTTGGACTGCAGCCAGCCGCCGCTCGGCGTGGCCGCGATCATGTTGCCCCAGCGGTCCACGACGTCCAGGTGGCAGGTGTCGCCGCGGGTGCTGCCGTCGGACAGGACAGCCGGCTCGGCGACGGTCGGCTCGCCCGCGCCCATCGGGTCGAAGCCGCGGTCCTCGCCGCTCTCCACGCGCGCGTACGCCTGCGCCGGCAGCCGCGGGGTGCGTCCGTCGGGGCTGCCGGGCCGCAGCTCGAAGGAGGCCTTGGCGCCGACCAGGGCGCGCCGCGCGGCGTTGTAGTCGTCCGAGAGCAGCTCGGCGAGCGGCACCTCGGCGGCGTCCCCGTACCAGGCCTCACGGTCGGCCATGGCGAGCTTGCAGCCCTCGATCAGCAGGTGGACGTACTCGGCGGAGCCGTAGGCGGGCAGCTCGGCGGGGAGCAGGGCAAGTTGCTGGAGGAGGACCGGGCCCTGGCTCCAGGGGCCGGCCTTGCACACGGTCCAGCCGTTCCAGTCGTACGTCACCGGAGTCTCGTACGCCGCCGACCAGCCGGCGAGGTCGGCCCCGGTGAGCGTGCCGGTGTGCCGTTCGCCGCTGGTGTCCATCGTGGGCCGCCGGGACTGCCGCAGCAGCGCCTCGGCGATGAAGCCGCACCGCCACACCTCGCGCGCGGCGTCGATGCGGGCCTCCCGGTCCCCGCCGCCCGCGGTCTCGGCCAGCAGCCGCTTCCAGGTGGCGGCGAGGGCGGGGTTGCGGAAGCGCTCGCCGGGCCGCGGCGCCCGGCCGCCGGGCAGGTACACCTGCGCGGACGAGGTCCACTCGGTGTCGAACAGCTCCCGTACGGCCTGCACGGTCGCGCCGAGCTTCTCCACGGGCGCGTGCCCGTGCTCGGCGTATCCGATGGCGTACTTCAGGACGTCGTCCAGGGACTTGGTTCCGTGGTCACGCAGGAGCAGCAGCCAGGCGTCGAAGGCGCCGGGCACGGCGGCCGCGAGCGGCCCGGTGCCGGGTACGAGGTCCAGTCCGAGCCCCCGGTAGTGGGCGACGGTGGCACCGGCGGGGGCCACGCCCTGCCCGCACAGGACGCGCACCGCGCCGCCCGCCGGCGCGAGCAGGATCGGCACCTCGCCGGCCGGCCCGTTGAGGTGCGGCTCCACCACGTGCAGCACGAACGCGCCGGCCACGGCGGCGTCGAAGGCGTTGCCGCCGTCCTCCAGGACCGCCATCGCCGACTGGGAGGCCAGCCAGTGGGTGGAGGACACCATGCCGAAGGTGCCCTGCAGGGTCGGCCGGGTGGTGAACACGAGCGCCTCCTCGGCTGGGGTACGTCGTACGGGTGATCGTACGAGCGTGATCACCGTCCGGGGAACACGGCGCAGGCCTGCGCCGGGGACGTCGGGCACGGTGTGCTGCGGCACGTGCGCGTGGCGGGCGACTTCTTCCCGGAGCCGGACGAGGGGCTGGACGCGTCGAGACTGTGCGGCGGATCTTCGGCGGCGGCGCGATGTTCAAGATGACCGACAAGCCGGACGGCGCCCTGGCCGCAGACCCGGCCGGAAGCCCCGGTTCAGCAACGGGTCAAGGGCTGCTCTGGCGTCGGCCAAGCGGGTGTATGAGTTCCGTGTACGCCCGCAGCCCCACCCCGACAAAGCCGGATTTGCCCCCTGGACCGCTGGCTACGGTGGTCCGGCCCGATCGGCCACGCAATCACGGGGAAGAGGTGACGGCGATGGGGGCGCCGATACGTTCACGCCTGCTCGATTTCCTGGAACCGGATCCTCCGGGAGGACATCCTCCGGAGCAGGCTCCGCAGCCGCGCCATTCCACCCTGCTGGACCTCGTGGAGGCAGCTCCGCCCCCGCGCACGGCCGTGGACGGGCGGCCCGGGCCCAAACCGGGGGTGCCTGCGTACCACACGCCGGTGCTCGTTCCGGCACATCCGAGGTCCGTCGCGGGGACCGGCCGCGACGGCCGGCCCGCGCGCGTACCCTTCATCGTCCTGGAGCTGTTCACCCATCCCGGGCACGGCACCGTGGCCTTCGCCTTCACGACGCCGGAGAAGCTGGTGGACGCACTCGGTGAGGCACAGCCGTGGGTCGCCGCGTCGCTCGGCCCACTGACCGAGGGAGTGCGGGAACAGGGCGTCACCGTCCTGCTGGACCCGCGGATCTCGCCCGGTGGACGCAACTGGCTGCCGGAGGACCTCGTCGCATTCGCGCAGGAGGTGCGCCGGTGACAGCCGATTTCAAGGTCATCTACGATGATCTGTCCGCCTTGGCGAGGACCTTCCACGACCAGGCCGACGATTACCGGAAGCTGCGCCCCGACGTGGCGCCGACCGTGGTGAGCGGCGGTGATCCGGGACTCGACTCGGCGATCAAGGAGGTCGCCGAACTCATCATCAGCCTGCACCTCGCTCTCGCGGACCGATTGGACGAGCACGGGGACAAGGCCGCGTACGCGCGTGACTCCTTCCACCGGCATGACGTAGACATCCACGGTGTCTTCGAGGACCTGACAAAGGACCTGCACTGATGGGCGACAGCTGGGTGGGCGGCGACATCGACGGCCTGCACACGATGGCCGGCACGTACAAGAACGCCAAGGACAAACTGGAAGGTGTGGTGAAGCCGCTCAGCCGTGCCGTCGACAAGCTGGCGGGCGACTCCAGCTGGAAGGGGGAAGCGGCCAAGGCATACCGCGGCAAGTGGAGCGAGGACGAGATAACGGCCGGCGGCTTCGCCGAGCTGGTGCATGGGGCGGGTGACATCCTCGGGAAGCTCGCAGACGCTCTGTCCACGTGCGAGAAGTCCCTGCAGAACGTGCAGCACATCGCGGCCCGCAAGGGTGTGGCGACGGACGCCAGGGGCGGGCCGCTGCCGATCGCGACGTCGAATCCCCCGAGCGCGGACGACCAGCAGACCATCTCCGCGATGAACGAGTACGGCAAGGCGCGCAACGAGATCCTGCACACCGCCCAGCACGCACGGCTGGTGGCCGCGAAGCAGTTGCAGCAGCTGTACGACACGGTGACGAAGAAGGACCCGACGTCTCCGCAGGACAAGGTCACTCTGTACGACGCGCTGCGCGGCCTGTACGCGTATGACGCCGAGGACGCCCGCGCGGGAGGTATCGAGGCACGTAAGCACCTCGACGCGGCCAAGGCCGAGGCGCAGGCCGCCAAGAAGCAACTCCGGGCCGAGCGAAGGGTGTTCCAGCAGCAGGGCCGCAAGATGCCCGACGACCTGCCCGCGAAGAGCGCCTATCGCGACGCGGTCACCAAGGTCGACGCGCTGGAAGAGGACATCGCACGCGCCGACCACGGCAGTACCGAGTTGCCGTACGACCGCGCCCTGAACGTCAAGCTGGTCGATGCCGCGGACGCGCTGCGTCTGGGCAGGGGGCTGGAGGCACTGCCGGACGTCTTGAAGGAGGTCCCGGTCCTGGACGTCGCCGCGGCCGCCGCCTGCGGGGTGCTCGAAGCGAAGGAGGACCACGACGAGGGCTGGTCCTGGCAGCACTCCGTCACCGTCGACGTCGGGGCAGCCGTCGGTGGCCTGGCCGCCGGTGCGGCCATCACCGCGGCTCTGCCCGTCGAGGGTGCGGTAGCGGTCGCAGCAGTCGGTGTCGGCTCGGTGATCGTCGCGACCTCCGTCATCGACCACGCCTTCCACGAGCACTGGAGCGAGGACATCCACGACCACGGGGTGATCGGTGGCGTGCTGACCGGAACCGGGCACGTCGCCTCGGAGACCTACGACGACGGAAAGCGACTGGTGAAAGATGTCTGGCATGGCGTCACAAGCATCTTCTGAGGCCCCTGACCCGGGGTTCTCGGTCCCCATCCCAGCCTTGCCGAAGCTGGGCAGGACCTGGTATGAGCGCGGCGTGCGCTACTGGTTGTGCCGGGCGCGTACAACGGTGTTCATCGTCCTCGTCATGGCCATGTTCTGCTTCTTCGCGCTGAGCCTCTACTCGGGGTTCCGCGACGAACTGCCGTCCGGCATGCGAGGCGTGTGGGACGCGGCGCAGGTGGTGGCGTCCGTCGTGGCCTTCGTGTGGGGATGGGTGAAACAGCGCCGGGGCCACCGCGCATCGCTTGCGAATCCCCCGACACCGGGAGAGACCCTCCGGGCCAAGCGCGACCACAACAGGCGCGTTCCGGGCCTGATCGCCGTCGGCCGCGGGCTCGTGCTGCTCGCCGCTCCCGTGATGCCGGCGTTCGCCGCATACGTCGTGGGCTGGTTGGCCGCGTGGCTCACCGTCCGCGAATACCCCAGCGAAGTCGGCGCCCGCCGCTGGCTCGAGGAGCAGGCCGGCGGAGCATGACAGCGAGCGAGACACCCGTCGAGATCCCCTCCCTGCGGGGCCTCGGCACCACCTGGTACCGGCGGGGGCCGCGCTACTGGTTGCGCCGCGCCCTCGGTGCCGCCGTTTGGCTCGCGGTCCTGGCCTTCTGCGTCTACATCGCACTCGTCCTCTACGGAAGCTTCCGCAGCGCCCTGCCGCCGGCGGTCCGCCCGGTGTGGGACTGGGCACAGGCGACGGCATCCCTCGGGGCCCTGGTCTGGGGGTGGCTGGTCCAGCGCCGGGACCACCGCAGGAAGCTCCTCGATCCACCCGCGCCCGACGAGTTCCGTGCCGCCGAGCGAGACGAGCGCCGCAGCTCCACGGGCCGGGCGGTCGCCGGTCGCGCCTTCTGGCTGATCGCCGCGCCCGTCCTGCCCGCGTCGGCCGCCTGGGCCGTCGGTTGGTCGGTCGCGGCCTTCACCGTCCGCACCTACCCCAGCGAAGTCGGCGCCCGCCGCTGGCTCGCCGTACAAAACGGGCAGAGCGGGACGTCGTGAAGGCGCTTTCGTGACCACGCGGGCACATAGCGGAGTTACCACTTCCGCACCACAGGGAGTCGTGTGACACTGGCGTCCCCGTCCACCATGCGGACCCCTTCCGTACCCCTCCCCCACGAGAAGTGCGCCGTGCGATCTCTTCCTCTGCCGTTCGCCCTCACCGCGCGGATCTCGCCGGTCGCGGTCCTCGCCTGTGCCGGCTGGGCGCTGACGTCCGGCCCGGCCGCGCCGTCGGCGGCCGCCGGGCACCAGGCGGCCCAGAAGACGTCCACCCAGTCCTCCTCCGCTTCCTCCTCCGACCCGTCGTCCACCGCGGCCGCGAAGGCGTACAGCACCGCTCCCTCGCCCTGCGCCACCGTGCCCGCGGCGACCGTCAAGTCCCTGGTGCCGGGGGCGAAGACGGACGGCAAGGAGATCCCCTCGACGGACACCAAGCTGCGCCGCACCTGTTCCTGGAACGCGCTGCAGGGCTACGACTACCGCTGGCTCGACGTGTCGTTCGAGATCAGCGGGTCGGACCAGGAGGCGCAGCAGGAGTACCAGCAGCGGGTGCAGGAGAAGAGCGGCGGCGGAGCCGTGCCGGGGCTCGGGGACAGCGCCTACTCCGTCGTGAACCTCACCACGGAGGACAAGCAGCAGACCCGCGAGGGCGTGGTGGTGGTCAAGGTGTCCAACGCCTTGGTGATCGTCACGTACAACGGCAGCAACTTCGACACGAAGAAGGCGCCCGCTGCGGACGAGATCAACAAGGGGGCCATCAAGGCGGCGCGGGCCGCTGCCGGCGGGCTCGGGAGCGGGCAGTCGCAGTCCGGCTGACCGACCGACCGCCCCCGGTGCCCGTTCTCACGCCGTGGTGGCCCGCCTGCCGCCGGTCAGCAGGGTGAGGGCCAGGTACAGCACCAGGGAGGTGCCGAGGCCCACCGCCCAGCCGTAGTCGGCCAGGGAGGACAGGGCGGGGATGGGGCGGCCGTCGATCAGCGGCTTGAAGCTGGCGCCGCCGATCGCGAGGACACCGCCCACGAGGAACGCGACGACCGCCCGCCAGTTCCAGCCGCCCGCGTACCAGTAACGGCCGCCGGTGCGATAGAGGTCGCCGAGGTGCAGGCGGGTGCGGCGCAGGAACCAGTAGTCGGCCACGAGGATGCCGGCGACCGTGCCGAGCAGGCCGCCGACCAGGCCGAGCCAGGTGAAGATGTAGCCCTGCGGGTCGGAGTACAGCCTCCAGGGGAAGATGAGGACCGCGAGGACGGCGGTGATGAGCGCTCCGGTACGGAAACTCACCTTCCTGGGCGCCACGTTGGAGAAGTCGAACGCCGGGGAGACCAGGTTGGCCGCGATGTTCACCGAGAGGGTGGCCACCAGGACCGTGACCAGCGCGTAGAGCAGGCCGACCACGTTGTCCGTCTTCGCCGCCAGCTGCACCGGGTCCCAGACCGGCGTGCCGTACACCGCCTGGGAACCGGAGGTGACCAGGACGGACAGGAAGGCGAAGAGGGTCATCGTGGTCGGCAGGCCGAGGGCCTGGCCCCAGGTCTGGGCTCTCTGGCTGCGCCCGTAGCGGGTGAAGTCAGGGATGTTCAGGCTCAGAGTGGACCAAAAGCCGATCATGCCCATCAACGAGGGCCAGAAGAGCTTCCAGAAGTCCCCGCCCCAGCCGAGCTTCGACGGCTGGTCGAACAGCGGGCCCACGCCTCCCGCCTTGCCGCTCATCCACCACAGCATCACGAACGCGCCGACGAGCACGAAGGGCGCCGCCCAGTTCTCGAAGCGGCGGATGGTCTCCATGCCGCGGTAGATGATGGCGACCTGGATCGCCCAGAAGATCGCGAACGACAGCCACATGGTCCAGGCGTAGCCGCCGAAGTGCGCCGCGTTCGACCAGCTGTCGCCGATCAGCTTCCCGGCGAGGAAGTAGATCGCCTCGCCGCCGATCCAGGTCTGGATGCCGAACCAGCCGCACGCCACCAACGCCCGTACGACGGCGGGCAGGTTGGCGCCGCGCACCCCGAAGGAGGCGCGGGCGAACACCGGGAAGGGGATGCCGTACTTGGGTCCCGCGTGTCCGGTCAGCAGCATCGGCACCAGCACGATCAGGTTGGCCAGGGCGATGGTGAACACGGCCTGCTTCCAGTCCATGCCGACGGCGACCAGGCCGGAGGCCAGCGTCCAGGAGGCCGTGTTGTGGGCCATGCCGACCCACAGGGCGGAGAAGTTGTACGTGGTCCAGGTGCGCTTCTCGACCGGGACCGGGAGCAGGTCGTCGTTGGCGTACGGACCGCTGGGCGGCAGGGTGCCGGGAGCGAGTTCCACGCGCCCGTCGGGGAGGGTGACTTGGCCGGACGGGGGTATGGCCGTGGGAGCGGTGTCGGTCATGGGCTGGCCAATCGGGGTGAGGTGGGTCGGGAGTGGCCGTGCGGGCACCAGCCCCCTCCCCGGGGAGGTGGGGAGGGGAGACCAAGAGGGGCGTGGGGGGCTCGGAGCAGGGGTCCGGATCAGGCGTTGACGGCCGGGATCACCGTCGTGCCGTAGGCGTCGATGGTGGCCTCCTGCGCGTCGTGCATGTCGTACACCGCGAACTGGTCGACGCCCAGGGCGCGGAGCGCGTTCAGTTTCTCGATGTGCTTCTCGGCCGGGCCGATGACGCAGAACCGGTCCACGATCTCGTCGGGCACGAACGCGGTGTCGGGATTGTCGGCACGTCCGTGGTGGGAGTAGTCGTACCCTTCGCGGGCCTTGATGTAGTCGGTGAGTTCCTCGGGGACCTGGGCGGAGTGCTCGCCGTACTTGGCGACCAGGTCGGCGACGTGGTTGCCGACCATGCCGCCGAACCAGCGGCACTGTTCGCGGGCGTGGGCGAGGGCCTCGGGCGAGTCGTCGGCGGTGACGTACGCGGGGGCCGCCACGCAGATGGTGACCTCGCCGGGGTCGCGCCCGGCGGCCGCTGCCGCGTCCTTGACGGCCTTGACCATGTACTCGGTCAGGTAGAGGTCGGACAGCTGGAGGATGAAACCGTCGGCCTCCTCGCCGGTCATCTTCAGCGCCTTCGGGCCGTAGGCGGCCATCCAGACGGGCAGCCGGGCAGCCTCCTTGATCCACGGGAAGCGGATCTTGGTGCCGCCGAGGTCGGCCTCCTCGCCGCTGCCCAGCGCCCGGATGACCTTCATGGCCTCGCTGATCCGGGCGAGCGTGTTGGGTTTGCGGCCCGCGACCCGCATGGCGGAGTCGCCGCGGCCGATGCCGCAGACGGTGCGGTTGCCGAACATGTCGTTGAGGGTGGCGAAGGTGGAGGCGGTGACCTCCCAGGTGCGGGTGCCCGGATTGGTGACCATCGGGCCGACCGTCAGCTTCGAGGTGTTCGCGAGGATCTGGCTGTAGATCACGAACGGCTCCTGCCAGAGCACGGCGGAGTCGAACGTCCAGCCGTACGTGAAGCCGTTGCGCTCGGCCCGTTTCATCAGGCTGATGACGCGGGAGGCGGGCGGGTCGGTCTGCAGGACGAGTCCGAAGTCCATGAGCGCCACTCCTAGGTGAGGTACTGACAGGTGGAGCGCGGGGTGAAGACGCCGTGGCCGGCGTGTCCGGTGTACTCCCGCTCGGTGATCACGGGTTCGCCGCGCGAGAGCACGGTCTCGACCCGGCCGGTGGTGCGCTTGCCCTCGTAGGCCGAGTAGTCGACGTTCATGTGGTGGGTCTGGGCCGACATGACCTGCTCGGCGTGCGGGTCGTAGATCACGATGTCGGCGTCGGCGCCCGGGGCGATGGTGCCCTTCTTCGGGTACATGCCGAACATCCGGGCCGGGGTGGCGCAGGCGATCTCGATCCAGCGGCGGCGGGAGATGTGCCCGTCGACGACGGCCTGGTGGAGGAGGTCCATACGGTTCTCCACGCCCGGCAGTCCGTTGGGGATCTTGGAGAAGTCGCCGCGGCCCAGTTCCTTCTGGCCCGTGAAGCAGAACGGGCAGTGGTCGGTGGAGACCACCTGGAGGTCGTTCGTCCGCAGGCCCTGCCACAGCCTGGCCTGGTGCTCCCTGGGGCGCAGGGGGGTGCTGCACACGTACTTGGCGCCCTCGAAGTCCGGCTCGGCGAGGTTGTCGGTGGACAGGAACAGATACTGCGGGCAGGTCTCGCCGAAGACGTTCAGCCCTTCGTCCCGCGCCCGGGCCAGTTCGGCCACCGCCTCCATGGCCGAGACGTGCACGACGTACAGCGGGGCGCCCGCGACCTGGGCGAGCCGGATGGCGCGGTGGGTGGCCTCGGCCTCCAGCAGGGCCTTGCGGACCTCGCCGTGGTAGCGCGGGTCGGTCTCGCCCCGGGCGAGCGCCTGCTCGACCAGGACGTCGATGGCGATGCCGTTCTCGGCGTGCATCATGATCAGCCCGCCGTTCTCGGCGGAGCGCTGCATGGCTCGCAGGATCTGTCCGTCGTCGCTGTAGAAGACGCCGGGGTAGGCCATGAACTGCTTGAACGAGGTCACGCCTTCCTCGATCAGCAGGTCCATCTCCTTGAGCGTCTCCTGGTTCACATCGGAGACGATCATGTGGAAGGCGTAGTCGATCGCGCAGTTGCCCTCGGCCTTGGCGTGCCAGGTGTCCAGGCCCTCGCGCAGGGTGTGGCCGACGCCCTGCACCGCGAAGTCGACGATCGTCGTCGTACCGCCCCAGGCGGCGGCCCGGGTGCCGGTCTCGAAGGTGTCGGAGGCGAAGGTGCCGCCGAAGGGCAGCTCCATGTGGGTGTGGGCGTCGACGCCGCCCGGGATGACGTACTTCCCGGTGGCGTCGATCACCCGCTCGGCGGTGAACGCCTCGGCGGCGGGGGTGCCCGAGGCAGCGAGGGCGGCGATGCGGCCGTCCTCGATCAGGACGTCTGCGTGGATCTCGTCGGAGGCGGTGACGACGAGACCGCCACGGATGACAGTACGGCTGCTCATGCTGCTCCCTCGGTCAACAGTGCGGTCAGGGTGCGGTCAGCGGTTCGTACGCCCCCGGTGCCCGGTCGCGGTAGAACTGCCAGCGGTCGCGGACCTCGCGGAGTTTCGCCAAGTCCAGGTCGCGTACGACGAGTTCGGTCTCCTTGTCGCTCGCGACCTCGCCGACGAACTGGGCCTCGGGGTCCACGAAGTAGGTCGTGCCGTAGAAGTCGTTGTCGCCCAGGTCCTCCACACCGACCCGGTTGATGGCGCCGACGAAGTACTCGTTGGCGACGGCCGCCGCCGGCTGTTCCAGCTGCCAGAGGTAGCGGGACAGGCCGCGCGAGGTGGCCGAGGGGTTGAAGACGATCTCGGCTCCGGCGAGGCCCAGCGCCCGCCAGCCCTCCGGGAAGTGGCGGTCGTAGCAGATGTAGACGCCGATCCGGCCGGCGGCCGTGTCGAAGACGGGCCAGCCGCTGTTGCCCGGGCGGAAGTAGAACTTCTCCCAGAATCCGCGCACTTGGGGGATGTGGGTCTTGCGGTACTTGCCGAGGTAGGAGCCGTCCGCGTCGATCACGGCGGCGGTGTTGTACAGGACGCCCGGCTGCTCCTCCTCGTACATGGGCAGGATCAGGACGATGCCCAGCTCGCGGGCGAGGGACTGGAAGCGCTGGACGGTCGGGCCCTCGGGGATCCGCTCGGCGTACTCGTAGAAGGCCTTGTCCTGGACCTGGCAGAAGTAGGGGCCGTAGAACAGCTCCTGGAAGCACAGGACCTGGGCGCCCTGCGCGGCCGCGTCGCGGGCCGCCTGCTCGTGGACCTGGATCATGGATTCCTTGTCGCCCGTCCACGCGGTCTGGAAGAGGGCGGCACGGATCACTCGGCTCATCGGGACCTCCGGTAGCTCGGTGTAGGGCGAGCCTAGAAAGCCCCGTTGGCCCCTTTGAGTGGCAGCGTGTCACGTCTGCGGGCATGCGGCGTGCCACCGTGTCACGTGTTCGCGATCCCATGTTTCACCGCCGTTTTCCCAGGTCGTCGCATGTGTCACCCCTGTTGCGCGTCGTGCGCGAGGAGCGCGATGTGCACGGAGGCCGCCTGTTCGAAGTCGTCCAGGTCGACGCCGAGGCGGGCCTGTATGGCCTCCAGGCGGCGGTAGAGGGCGGGCCGGGAGACATGGTGGAGCTGGGCGGTGCGGGACTTGTTGCGGCCGGTCGATAGGTACGTGCGCAGGACGTTCAGCAGCTCCGGCTCGGCGTCGCACAGCAGCCCGTCCAGCTCCCGCTCGGCGAAGGACTGCACCTGCGGGTCGTCGCGCAGCAGCCGGATCAGTCCGCGCAGGTGGACGTCCTTGAGGCGGACGACGGCCGGGAGGTCGAGGGCGGCCGAGGAGTCGGCGACGGCGTCGGCGACATGCCGGGCCTCGCGCAGTCCGGCGGGCACGTCGTCCCAGGCGGTACGGGGGGCGCTGGCCGCGACCACGGCCCGTGAGCCGGCGCGGAGCCGGGCCGCGAAGTGGGCGGTGAGGGCCTCGGCGTCCTGGTCGCGGGCGAGGCTGAGCAGCACGGCGGCCACGCCGTCGGCGAGTTCGGCGACCAGTCCGGGCAGCCCCAACAGACGCAGCACGCGGTCGAGTTCGGCCGAGGAGCGGTCGAGGACCACGAGCGGGACGAAGGTGCGCCGGTTGACCGGCAGCCCGGCCGCGCGCGCCCGGGGCAGCAGCCGGCCGGCCGGTACGACTCCGGAGACCAGGTCGGTCAGCAGGCTCTGCGCGGACTCCTCCTCCCAGGAGTGCGCGGAGCCGCCGCCGAGCATCCGGTGCAGGACCAGCGCCTCGGCGGCCCGGTCGGCGAGCAGCCGTCCGGTGGCCGTGTCCCCCCGGTAGCCGCACAGCAGCAGCCGGCCCCAACGCTCCCCGCGCCCGCCGAGTTCGGCGCTGATCCAGCCGCCACCCGCGCCCGCCCCGGCCTGCCGGGCGACCCGCTCCCAGTCGCGCAGCACGTCGTCCACCGCGGACCGCTCCCCCGCCGTGGCGAGGACGCGGTGGGCCAGGTTGGTGGCCACGACCGGACAGCCGCTGTGCCGGGCGACCTCGTCGAGCAGGCGTTGCAAAGGCGCACCGGCCGTGATCAGGGCGGTGAGTTCGGTCCGTACGGTCTCCGAGAGGCTGACGGCGGCGAACTTGCGCCGCACCAGCCGGGACTGGACCTCCTCGGTCAACTCGGCGAAGGGGAAGGGCCGGTGCAGGACGACCATGGGCAGCCCGCACCGCTCGGCGGCCCGGCGCATCACCTCGGGCGGCGCCGGGAAGGCGCGCCCGAGGCCGAGCACGACGGCGGAGGCCTCCGCCCGGTGCAGCGACTGGATGTACTCGGCCTGCTTGGCCTCGTCACCGGCCAGCAGTACGCCGGTGGTGAGCACCATCTCGCCGCCGCTGAGCATCACCCCGACGTCGGCGGCCTCGGCGACATGCACCCAGCGCACCGGCCGGTCGAGCTGTGCCCTGCCCGCGACCACCTCGGGCTCCCCGGCGAGCACCCGCTCCAGGGTGAGCACCTGGCGGACGGAGAGGGCGGGTTCCCAGGCGTACCGGGTGTCCGAGGTGGTGGTCATGGCCGTACACCTGCTCTCTAGTACGTACTGCGCAGTGCCCGTTCCAGGATCGCCGCGCCCTCCTCCGCCTCCGCCACCGTCAGGGACAGCGGGGGTGCGATGCGCAGGGCGCTGGTGTTGTGGCCGCCGCCCTTGCCGATGAGCAGCCCGCCCTCGCGTGCCCTCTCCAGCACGGCCGCGGCCGCCTGCGGATCGGCCTCGTCGGTGCCGGGCTTCACCAGCTCGATGCCGATCATCAGGCCGCGCCCGCGGACCTCGCGCACGCCGGGCAGCTGGGCGGCGACGGCCCGCAGCCGCTCGATGAGCAGGCCGCCGACCCGGCGGGCGTTGCCCTGGAGGTCGTGTTCGAGGAGGTAGGTGAGGTTGGCGAGTCCGGCGGCCATGGTGAGCTGGGTGCCGCCGAAGGTGGAGATGCTGTTGGCGTCCAGGCAGTTCATGATCTCGGCGCGGGCGACCACCCCGCCGATCGAGCTGCCGTTGCCGATGCCCTTGGCGAAGGTGACGAGGTCCGGCGGGCCGCTTCGGGCATGCGCCTGCCAGCCCCAGAAGTTGTCGCCGGTGCGGCCCCAGCCGGTCTGCACCTCGTCGGCGATCCACAGGATGCCGTGCTCGTTCAGGACCTCGCGGAAGGCGGCGTAGAGCCCGTCGGGCGGGGAGGTGAAGCCGCCGACGCCCTGGATCGGTTCGGCGATCAGTGCGGCGGGCGGGCGGGTGTGCCCGAGGATGTCCTTCAGGTCGGCGACACACGCGTCGGTGAACGCGCGGTCGTCCAGCTCGGCGAACGGTCCCCGGGTGCGCACGCCGCCGTGGACGTACAGGGTCTGCAGCGGTGACAGCGACGTCGGTGACCAGCCGCGGTTGCCGGTGATGCCGACCGTGCTGAAGGAACGGCCGTGGTAGCTGTTGCGCATCGCCAGGACGGTGTTGCTGCGCCGGTAGGCGGTGGCGAGCAGCAGGGCGGTGTCGTTGGCCTCGGTGCCGGAGGTGGTGAAGAAGACCCGGGCGTCCGGGATGCCGCTCAACTGGGCGATGCGTTCGGCGAGTTCGACCATCGGCCGGTTCAGGTAGAGGGTCGAGGAGTGGATGATCCGCCCCGCCTGCTCGCCGACCGCCTTGGTCACCTCGGGCAGCGCGTGCGCGGTCATCGTCGTCAGGATGCCGCCGAAGAAGTCCAGGTACTTGTTGCCGGCGGAGTCCCAGACGTGACGGCCCTCGCCGTGGGTGATCTCGATCGGCTCGTCGTAGTAGAGGGCGAGCCAGTCGGGCATGACCTGGCGGTGGCGGGAGTAGAGGTCGTTCACGGCTGCACCAGCCCTTCGTAGGCGTCGGGGCGGCGGTCGCGGTAGAAGGCCCACTGCTGCCGCACCTGCTCGATCAGGTCGAAATCGAGGTCACGGACGAGGAGTTCCTCGGACTTGTCGCTCGCCACCTCGCCGACGAACTGCCCGCGCGGATCGACGAAGTAACTGGTCCCGTAGAAGTCGTTGTCCCCGTACTCCTCCTGGCCGACCCGGTTGATGGCGGCGATGAAGTACTCGTTGGCGACGGCGGCGGCGGGCTGCTCCAGCTGCCACAGATGGGCGGAGAGTCCGCGGTGCGTGGCCGACGGGTTGTAGACCAACTGTGCGCCGTTGAGCCCGAGTTGCCGCCAGCCTTCCGGGAAGTGCCGGTCGTAGCAGATGTAGACGCCGACCTTGCCCACGGCCGTGTCGAAGACGGGCCAGCCCAGGTTGCCGGGTTTGAAGTAGTACTTCTCCCAGAATCCCTTGACCTGGGGAATGTGGTGCTTGCGGTACTTGCCGAGGTAGGTCCCGTCGGCGTCGATCACGGCGGCGGTGTTGTAGTAGAAACCGGACTGCTCGACCTCGAAGACCGGGACCACGACGACCATGCCGGTCTCGCGCGCGAGCCCCTGCATCCGCCGTACCGTCGGCCCGTCGGGCACCGGCTCGGCCCAGCGGTAGTGCTCCGGCTCCTGGACCTGGCAGAAGTAGGGCGAGTTGAAGACTTCCTGGAACCCGATGACCTTGGCACCCCGCCGGGCCGCCTCGCGGGCGTGCTCCTCGTGTTTCGCCACCATGGAGTCGGTGTCGCCGGTCCAGGTGGCCTGGACCAGTGCGGCTCGTACGACGTTGGCCATGAGCTGCTCCTTCGACGGGACCGCCAGAGCCTCTACGCCCGTAGAGCAGGCCGTAGAGGGACGAAAGTAAGCCTCCGGGAGGCCCTTGCCAAGACCATCGTCGTCAACCCGCGGACTCGATCACGTTTCACACCCCGGTGGGTGAGCGACGGGGCCACTCGAAGGGGTGAACCGGAGCATACCGGGACGATATGACGTTCCGCCGCTCACGTCGCGTGTCCGGCCACCCGCAGCGCGTGCACGAGGTCCCAGTGCCGCTCGTCGGAGACGGCCTGCGCGGCCCGGAGCAGCAGCGGCACGAGCCGACGCGGATCGGGTACGACGCTGCGGGCGGCCTCTTCCGCCGTACGGACCCGCACATAGGCATCCAGCAGGGCCTCCGTCTCCCGCCGGCGGCCCTCGCCCTCCAGGCGTAGCACGGCCGCGCCGATCTGCTCCGCCGGACGGGCCACGCCCTGCCGCAGTAACTGCCGCCCGTCGGCGTCCCGTCCGGCGGCGGCGAGCGCGTCGGCGGCGGCGACCAGCCGCTCCGCGGGCAGCGAGACGGCCTCCCACAGCAGCGTGGCCCAGTCGGCGTCGAGCCCCGCGCGATACAGCGCGTCCGCGAGCGCGGGGAACCGTCCGGCGGGCCACTGCGCGACCTCCACCAGCAGCACATGCGCCTCCCCGGTGCGCCCCTCGGCCCGCAACCGCGCGAGCCGCTCCACGACCCCGGCAGCCGCGGCCCACGCCTCGCCGTCCACCACCTCGCCGCCGACGGGCCCCGCCTCGCCGGGCTGGGCGGCGACCCCGGCGAACCGCGCCCCACGCGGACTCCCCTCCGGCATGACCGGCGGTGCCGCCTGCGGCACGACGACAGAAGCGGCCGCCTCCTCCACCATCCCGGCGAACCGAGCACTGCCACGCCGGCGCTTACGGGCTTTGGGCGCCTCGGGGGTGGGGGGCACGGCATGAGCGGGGGCGTGGGGGATGTGGTCGGGCGCGGCGACATGCGGGGCCGGAGGGGGCGCTACGGGGTGCGGGGGCCGAGCGGAGCCGTCGGTCTGCGAGGTAGGCGGGGGCTGGGCAGGCGTGACGATGCGGGGGTCACCTTGGAACCCGTCGATGTGCGGAGCCTGAGCGGGCACGCCCCCACCCGACGCCGGAGCGGACGCAGCGGCATGCGGGGCCCGAGCGGAACCGTCGGCATGGCGGGACCGGGCAGACGTTGCGTTCTGCGAGTCCCAAGCGGGGCCGTCGGCGTACGGGGCTGAAGCCGAAGCGGTGGCGTGCGAGGCCGGAGCGGGCGTGGACCCATGCGGGGTCGAACCGGAGGCGGCTCCACGGGGGGCCGGAGCAGGCGCGGCGCCATGCGGGGCCCGAGCGGAGCCGTCGGCACGCGAGGGCCGGGGAGGCGTCACTGCTTGCGGATCCTGAGCGGGGGCCGCGATGCCGTGGGGCAGGGTGGCCTGTGCCCGGACGGGGTGGCCTGCGGGGAAGCCAGCGGGTTGGAAGTCCTCGCCGGTGGACGAAGCGCTTCTGCGACGGTCGTCGTCCGGGACGCGTCCGCCGGTCCAGCTCTCCGGGCCGACTGGCGAGCCGTCAGCAGGCTCTGCGTGCGGGGGGCCGTAGCCGGAGGCGGACCCGGTCGGGCGCTGGGCGCGATCACGGGCGACGCCGCCGAAGTCCGGCGGCGCCCCAGCCGACGTCCCCCGCCCCGCCGGCGCCGGCTCTCCGCCTGTCCCCCGAGCCGGCCCGGCCACACCCCCACGCATGTCCCCAACTCCCCGCCGCCCCCGCTCCGCCATGTGGTCGCCGCGGTCGACGCCGCCGAAGTCCGGCGGCGCCCCAGCGGACGTCCCCGAACCCCCCGCCGCCTCCGGATCCTCGGCCTCGACGGGCAGTGGACCGGAGTCAGCCCCGTGAACCGGTCCCCGTGTGCTCATCGCTCCGTGTCGGTCCAACTCGGTCAAACGGCTGCGGAGTTCCGCGCATCTGGCGGTGGCGCGTTCGTGGTCGTCCTGGGCCCAGGCGAGGTCCAGGCGGAGGGAGTCGGCCTCCTCGGCGGAAGTCGGTGCGGTGAGCAGGCGGGTGAGGTCGGCGTGGCGTTCGGCGGCGTAGCGCTGTTCGCGGAGCATGACGTCGAGGCGGTCGAGCAAGGTGTCCCGCGCGCCGGGGCGGGCGTCGTAGGCGGCGAGGGCGGCCCGGTACAGGGCGCGGGCCCTTTCCCGCTCGGCCTCGGCGGCGGCGGAGCCGTAGGCACCCGCGAGGTCCTCCAGCAGCGCCTCCACCACGTCCCACGGCGGCACCTCGCGCCCGTCCAGGCAGGCCCGCATGCCGTCCGGGTCGCGCTGCCAGAAGACCCCGCTCCAGCCTCCGCCCCGGTCCAGGCGCGCCAGCAGGCCGTCCAGGTAGCTCGCGAACTCCCGTACCCCACCGGGGAGTCGATCCACCGCCATCGCTCAGCTCCCGCCCGGCCGCCGGTACTCCGCCGGTTAGGCAACACCAGTTGTGTTACGGCGCTGCTACACAGAGTTTTCCGGCAGCGCGCGGACACCTCATCGCGGGACCCCGGCCGTTGCGCGGACGGCGCCTCACGCGACCACGAGGGCGCACCGTGCGACCAGTTCGTCCATGGACAGCCCGAGAACCCCGGCCAGCGCGGCCACGGTGAAGAACGCGGGCGTCGGCGCCCGGCCCGTCTCGATCTTGCGCAGCGTCTCGGCGGAGACCCCCGCCTGCGCGGCCACCTCGGTCATGCTCCGGCCGCCGCGCGCCTCGCGCAGCAGCCGCCCGAGCCGCTCGCCGCGTTCGCGCTCTTCGGGGGTGAGGGGGGTACGGACCATGTCGCCCATTCTAATACCGGCCCACACGGCGGCTCCCCATTAAAATACCGGTATAGTAATTGGCATGGTGGAGCTGAAGACGGACACATCGATCGACGCGATGCACGCGGCCGGCCAGGTCGTCGGGCGGGCCCTGACCGCCGTACGACAGGCCGCGGACGTCGGCGTCTGCCTGCTGGAGCTGGACGAGGTGGCGCGGGAGGTACTGCGTGAGGCCGGGGCCTCCTCGCCGTTCCTCGGCTACCGCCCCTCCTTCGCCCCGACCCCCTTCCCCGCGGTGATCTGTGCCTCCGTGAACGACGCGATCGTGCACGGCATCCCCACCGGCTACCGGCTCCGCGACGGCGACCTGGTCTCCATCGACTGCGGTGCCGAGCTGGACGGCTGGGTCGGCGACTCGGCGCTCAGCTTCACGGTGGGCCGCCCGCGCCCGACGGACCTCCGCCTGATCGAGACGGCCGAGCGGGCGCTCGCGGCCGGCATCGAGGCGGCTGTCGCCGGCAACCGCATCGGCGACATCGCACACGCCGTCGGCCGGGTCTGCCGAAGCGCCGGCTACGGCATCCCGCACGGCTTCGGTGGTCACGGCATCGGCCGCCGTATGCACGAGGACCCCGACGTCCCGAACGAGGGCCGTCCGGGGCGAGGGATGACGTTGCGCCCGGGTATGGCCCTCGCCATCGAGCCCATGCTCATCGCCAGTGGCAAGGACACCTACTTCGAAGCCGACGACGGCTGGACCCTGCGGACGACCGACGGGTCCCGCGCGGCCCACGTGGAGCACACCGTGGCGATCACGGAGACGGGGCCGAGGGTTCTCACCGAGAGGCACTAGGGGCACTAGAAGCAGGCGACCCGGGGCGCGCAGAAACGCAGGCGAACATGCCCACCCCCACAGATCGTGACATCGTGGGCATGAGCAACCCACCCCGGGTTACCCGGCCGCTCCGCATGCCGTCAGCGAAGGAAGCAACGCCATGACCAACGGCTACCCTCCTGACCCCTTCGGTGAATTCCTGGCGCGCTTTTTCGGCGGCGCCCCCAGCGGAGCCAAACGCCACATCGACATCGGCCGCCTGCTCAGCCAGCCGGCCCGCGAGCTGGTCAGAGGGGCCGCGGTGTACGCCGCCGAGCACGGCAGCCGGGACCTGGACACCCAGCACCTGCTGCGCGCCGCCGTGGCGGCCGAGCCCACCCGGAGCCTGCTGAGCCGGGCCGGCGCGGACCCGGACTCGCTGGCGTCGGAGATCGACGGCCGGGCCGGCCCGGCGCAGCACCCGCCCGGCGAGGCCCCGCCGCCGACCTCGCTGTCGCTCACCCCGGCCGTCAAGCGCGCCCTGCTGGACGCGCACGACCTGGCGCGGGCGAGCGGGGCCGGATACATCGGCCCGGAGCATGTGCTCAGCGCGCTGGCCGCCAACCCGGACTCGGCGGCCGGGCACATCCTGCACGCGGCCCGGTTCTCGGCCGGCGCCCTGCCGGCCGAGGCCCCGGAGAGCGTCCAGGTGCGCCCGGAGCGGCAGCGCGCCACCGGTACGCCCACGCTGGACAAGTACGGCCGCGATATGACCGAGCTGGCCCGGCAGGGCCGGATCGACCCGGTCATCGGCCGGGACACGGAGATCGAGCAGACCATCGAGGTGCTGTCCCGGCGCGGCAAGAACAACCCCGTCCTCATCGGGGACGCCGGGGTCGGCAAGACGGCCATCGTCGAAGGCCTCGCCCAGCGCATCGCGGACGGGGACGTGCCGGACATCCTGGCAGACCGCCGGGTCGTCGCCCTGGACCTGACCGGTGTCGTCGCCGGCACCCGCTACCGGGGCGACTTCGAGGAGCGCCTGAACAACATCGTGGAGGAGATCCGCGCCCACTCGGACAAGCTGATCGTGTTCATCGACGAGCTGCACACCGTGGTGGGCGCGGGTTCCGGCGGCGAGGGCGGCGCGATGGACGCCGGGAACATCCTCAAGCCCGCCCTGGCCCGCGGCGAGCTGCACATCGTGGGCGCGACCACCCTGGAGGAGTTCCGCCGGATCGAGAAGGACGCGGCGCTGGCCCGCCGGTTCCAGCCGATCCTGGTGCCCGAGCCGACGGCCGAGGACACCATCGAGATCCTGCGCGGGCTGCGCGACCGCTACGAGGCCCACCACCAGGTCCGCTACACCGACGAGGCGCTGATCGCGGCCGTGGAGCTGTCGGACCGGTATCTCACCGACCGGCGGCTGCCGGACAAGGCGATCGACCTGATCGACCAGGCGGGCGCCCGGGTACGGCTCGGCGCGCGGACCAAGGGCACGGACGTGCGCGCGATGGAGCGCGAGACCGAGCAGCTGGTCCGGGACAAGGACCAGGCGGTCGCCGACGAGGACTACGACAAGGCCAAGGAGCTGCGCGACCGGATCGGCGAGCTGAAGCAGCGGATCACGGAGGCGAGCGGCGACGACAGGGTCGACGAGGGGCTGGACCTGGAGGTGACGGCGGAGGCCGTCGCCGAGGTGGTGTCCCGGCAGACCGGCATTCCGGTCAGCCGGCTCACCCAGGAGGAGAAGGAGCGGCTGCTCGGGCTGGAGGAACACCTGCACCAGCGGGTCGTCGGCCAGGAGGAGGCCGTCGCCGTGGTCTCGGAGGCCGTGCTGCGCTCCCGCGCGGGCCTCGCGAGCCCGAACCGGCCGATCGGCAGCTTCCTGTTCCTCGGCCCGACCGGCGTCGGCAAGACCGAGCTGGCCCGGGCGCTCGCCGAGGCGCTGTTCGGCAGCGAGGACCGCATGGTCCGGCTGGACATGAGCGAGTACCAGGAGCGGCACACCGTCTCCCGGCTGGTCGGCGCCCCGCCCGGCTACGTCGGCCACGAGGAGGCCGGGCAGCTCACCGAGGTGGTGCGCCGGTACCCGTACTCGCTGCTCCTGCTCGACGAGGTGGAGAAGGCGCACCCGGACGTCTTCAACATCCTGCTGCAGGTCCTGGACGACGGCCGGCTGACCGACTCCCAGGGCCGGACGGTGGACTTCACCAACACGGTCATCGTGATGACCAGCAACCTCGGTTCCGAGGCGATCACCCGGCGCGGTGCCGGGATCGGGTTCGGGCCGGGCGGTGCGGAGGCCGACGAGGAGGCGCGGCGCGAGCAGATCCTCCGGCCGCTGCGCGAGCACTTCCGGCCGGAGTTCCTCAACCGCATCGAAGAGATCGTGGTCTTCCGGCAGCTGACGAGCGAGCAACTGCGGCAGATCACCGACCTGCTGCTGGAGAGCACCCGGCGGCTGCTGGACGGGCAGGGCGTCACGGTCGAGTTCACCGAGGCGGCCGTCGACTGGCTCGCCGAGCGCGGCTACCAGCCGGAGTACGGAGCCCGGCCGCTGCGCCGCACCATCCAGCGGGAGGTGGACAACCAGCTGTCGAGGCGGCTGCTGGACGGCACGATCTCCGAGGGCAGCCGGGTGAGCGTAGACGTCCGGGACGGGCGGCTGGACTTCCGTCCCCAGGAAGCCCAGGCCCAGGAAGCCCGACCCCGGGAAACCCGGCCGCCCGCACCGGAGTTGTGAGAGGGTGTTCTGCGAGTTTTCGCCGAGTTCTCCGTTGTGTCAGTGGCCGCCGCTCGGAGGCTCGCAGCCAGTGCCGTCGGGGTAGCCGCCGAAGGCGTCCGCCTTGGCGGAGTCACTGCTCATCGTGCCCTCCACACACCAGGGAGAGGCGCCGATGTCGATGAGGAAGCCGACCCCGGTGGACCCGTCCTGGTACACCTGCACCTTCCCGGCGGAGTAGCCGAGGCCGGTGAGCGCGTTGCGGACGCTGCCCGGGGCGAAGTCGCCGCGCCGGCGCAGCGGTTCGAGTGCGCTCTTGACGCGTGCGACGGCGGTGAGCCCGTCGCAGCGACTCTGACCGTGGAGCGGGATGGGAACTCTGAAGCCGTGGTTTTCGGCGTAGTGGTCGGTCGGCGGCACGGTTGAGGTGGGGGTAGTGGCGGCCGTGGGCGCCGTCGGCTTGGGACTCTCGCCGGGGCAGGGGAAATCCGCTGGTGTACTCGGCGTCGATATACCGGTCGGGGTCGGATGCGAACGCCGGTACACATCGGCGGTATCCCCTGCCCGCTGCGTTCCGCACCCCGCCGTCAGCAGGACCGTCACCGCCAACGGCAGCATCCCGAGCCCGGCTCTCGTCTTCCTCAGCGTCGCCATCCCCCGATCCTTCCCCGCGGCTCGGCGGCCGTCATGAGTACTTCTACTCATCCCCCCGCAGCTTCGCCGCGACCCGGCGGAGCGCCGCGTCACCCGGCTTCACGGCGTTCTCGAACCCGACGTCCGGCCCGGTCGTCTCCTTCGGCGCGTTCGTCGGACACGCGCGGAACACCCCCTGCGGTCTAGGGCGCCGGATCCGGATCCGGAACCACCACCATCGCCGAGCCGCCACCGCGTCGTACCTTCTCGGCTGCGGCCAGCCACCTGCCGTCCGGCAGCCGTTGCACGCCGGTCGCCGCGCCGATCTCGGGGTTGAGCTTGAAGGAGTGGCCGATGGCTTCCAGCTGTGTCCTCAGGTCGCCGTTGTAGAGGGCGGGTTCGAGTTCGGTCTGGGCCGCGTTGCGCTGGCTGGCGCGGGGTGCGGCGATGGCGTCGACCAGCGGCAGATGCCGGTCGAGGAACTCGGTGAGGGTCTGCAGCACGGTGGTGATGATGGTCGCGCCGCCGGGCGAACCGAGCGCCACCACGGGCCGGTTGCTCTTGTCCAGGACGATCGTCGGGGAGATCGAGGAGCGCGGCCGCTTGCCCGGACCCGGCAGGTTCGGGTCGTGCACGGCCGGGTTGGCCGGGGCGAAGGAGAAGTCGGTCAGCTCGTTGTTGAGCAGGAAGCCCCGGCCGGGCACGGTGATGCCGCTGCCGCCGGTCTGCTCGATGGTGAGCGTGTAGGAGACGACGTTGCCCCACTTGTCGGCCACGGTCAGGTGCGTGGTGTTCTCGCCCTCGTACGTCGTCGGGGCCGCCGTACCGCCCTCGCCGCAGGCTGCGGGGTGGCGCGGGTCGCCGGGGGCGAGCGGGCTGGTGAGGACCGCGTCGTCCTTGATCAGGCAGGCGCGCGAGTCGGCGTACTCCTGCGACAGCAGCTGCTTGGTGGGTACGTCCTCGAAGGCGGGGTCGCCGACCCAGCGCCCGCGGTCCGCGAAGGCGATCCGGCTCGCCTCGATGAAGTGGTGCAGGTACTGCGTCTCGCTCGCCTTGGAAAGGTCGGTGTTCTCCAGGATGTTCAGGGCCTCACCGACCGTGGTGCCGCCGGAGGAGGAGGGGGCGATGGAGTACACGTTCAGGCCGCGGTACGACGTCCTGGTGGGTGCCTGGAGCTTGGCGTGGTAGACGGCGAGGTCCTTCTCCGCCAGTTTGCCGGGGCGGGCGTTCCAGCCGGAGGCGGGGTCCACGGGTGGTTGCTCGACCGTGTCGACGATGTCGTCGCCGATGTCGCCGCGGTAGATCGCGCCGATGCCCTCGCGGCCCAGCTCCTCGTAGGTGCGGGCGAGTTCGGGGTTCTTGAAGGTGGAGCCGACGACCGGAAGCTGCCCGTTCGGCAGGAACAGCCGGGCGGTGTCCGGGAAGTAGCGGAAACGCTTCTCGTTGGACGCCGTCTGCGAGCGGAAGGTGTCGTCCACGGTGAAGCCGTCGCGGGCGATCCGCTCGGCCGGCTTCAGGAGCGTGCCGAGCCTCCTGCTGCCCCACTCGTCCAGCGCGGTCTGCCAGGTGGCGGGTGTGCCCGGGGTGCCGACGCTCAGGCCGCTGCTGACGGCGTCGGCGAAGGCGAGCGGCTTGCCGTTCTCCGTGAACAGGTCGGAGTCGGCGCTGAGCGGTGCGGTCTCACGGCCGTCGATGGTGTGCACCGTGCGGGACTTGGCGTCGTAGTAGACGAAGTAGCCGCCTCCGCCGATGCCGGCCGAGTAGGGCTCGGTGACGCCGAGCGCGGCGGCGGTGGCCACGGCCGCGTCGACCGCGTTGCCGCCGCGTCTGAGTACCTCGATGCCGGCCGCGGAGGCGCCCGCGTCGACGCTGGAGACCGCGCCGCCGTAACCGACGGCCACCGGAACCTTCGTGGGGGTCTCGCTCGTTGTCGCGGCGGGTGGCGCCGCCGCCCCCACCGACACCAGGGCGGCCGAGACCGCCAGAACCGCCAGTTTCCGCGTGCCAGGACGACCCATCCGTACCTCCCGTAGGGACAGTCCGCGCAGCGTAGCCAGATTGCCGTAGTACCGACAGTACGCCTGGGGTACCACCGGCGTCGCCCTGGACCGCTACCATGCGCGGCCATGAACGACGACGTGCGCAACATCGTCCTGGGCCTGGTGGCGACCGGGATATCGGCCTCGCTGGGCTGGCTCGCCCGTACGTATCTGTGGCGGCGCAAACTCCGCCGCAAGCAGGCGTTCTTCGGGCTGCCGGACCACTCCGAGTCACTGCTGGTGGTCCCCCGCGCGTCTGGTGGACCGGAGCTGTCGGTGAAGCGCTACGACATGTACGCCCTGCTGGAACTCTCCGCCCTGATCAAGGACTGTCATGCGCGCGCCCAGGTGGTGGGACATGACGGGACCCAGCAGGGCTTCGGCGGGCGCACGGAATTCTGCGTCGGCGGGCCGTACTCGAACCGCCGGACGGCGGCCCACCTCTCCTCGCTGCTGCCGGGTGTGTGGGTCAACACGGAGCCCGAACCGGTGGCGGAGCGGGGGACGTTCCGGATCGGCGGGGAGCAGTACCGCATGGAGCGCGGCCGGAGCGAGTACGTCCTGCTCGCCCGGCTCACCGCGGACGGCCAGGAGGACGCCCGCCCGGTGTTCCTCTTCTGCGGCCAGCGGGCCGTCGACAACCAGGCCGCCACCCGCTATCTCGCCCGCCACCACGAGCGGTTGTACCGCAAATACGGCACCGGCTCCTTCGTCCTGCTGCTGAAGGTGGTCAACTCGCAGGCCTACGGCCCGGATGTGGTCGAGCTGGTCGCCGACGTCACGCGGGCGGCGCGGACGCCGCTTCCGGAGCCGGCCTCCGCCGATGCGGCCGCTTAGCGGTTCAACAATCTTTACTGGTACGTAACTTACCGACGGGTTACCTGCGGTAAGGCACCACGTTACCGTCGGGTCACTTTGCACTGACACGAGTGAAGGAGTGACCCATGGGACAAGGTCGCACCGCTCTGCGCGCCGCCGCCGCGGGAGCCGTCTCCGCGGCACTGGTCGCCGGCACCGTCGTCGGCCTGGCGCCAACCGCCCAGGCCGGCACGCCGAGCGTCCGGTTCGTCGACATCACCGGCGACGGCGGCACCGTACTGAAGGCGAACGTCGTCACGCCCGAAGGCGCCGACGGCTCGCACAGCTACCCGCTCATCGTGCTACCCACGAGCTGGAGTCTGCCGCAGGTGGAGTACCTGGCGCAGGCGCAGAAGCTCGCCGACGCCGGCTATGTGGTGCTCACCTACAACGTGCGCGGCTTCTGGCAGTCCGGCGGACAGATAGAAGTGGCCGGTCCGCCGGACATAGCGGACGCCTCCAAGGTCATCGACTGGGCCCTCGCCAACACCCCGGCCGACCCGGGGCACGTCGGCATGGCCGGGGTCTCGTACGGCGCCGGGATCAGCCTGCTCGCCGCCGCACACGACAAGCGCATCAAGGCCGTGGCCGCGCTCAGCGGCTGGGCGGACCTGATCGACTCCATCTACTCGGGCCGCACCCAGCACATCCAGGCGGCGGCCGTGCTGGACGGCGCGGCCACCCTCACCGGCCGGGAGAGCCCGGAGCTGCGGGAGATCTTCGACAACCTGTACTCCTCGAACCTGTCGAAGGAGCAGGAGATGATCGACTGGGGGAGGAAACGTTCCGCCGCGACCTATGTCGACCAGCTGAACAAGAACGGCGCGGCCGTCATGCTCGCCAACGCCTGGGGCGACACGGTCTTCCCGGCCAACCAGTACGCCGGCTTCTACCAGAGGCTGACCGTGCCCAAGCGGCTCGAACTGCGTCCCGGCGATCACGCGACCGCCGAACTGACCGGCCTGTTCGGGCTGCCCAACGACGTCTGGACGGACACCGAGCGCTGGTTCGACCACTACCTCAAGGGAGCCGACAACGGCATCGACCGTGAGCAGCCGGTCCAGTTGAAGTCCCGTAGCGCGGGGGGATACGAGGGCTATCCGGACTGGAAGTCGGTCGGCGCGACCCGCCGGAAGATCGCGCTCGCCGGTTCCACCACGATTCACGCGAACGTCGACTCCGGCGCCGACGGCGGGATCGTCTTCCTCTCCAACATCCTCGACCAGGTCGCCCAGCTGCCGCCCATGGCCTCCATCCCGCTGCTGCCGCGCCGCTGGGCGGCCGTGTGGCAGTCGGAGCGCTACGGCACCGCCCAGCAGGTGCGCGGCACGGCCACCCTGCACACCACGCTGACCCCGACCGCGGAGAGCGGCACCCTCGTCGGCTATCTGTACGACGTGGGGCCGCTCGGTTTCGGCAAGCTGGTCACGCACGCGCCGTACACCTGGCACGGGCGGACGCCAGGCGAGCCGTTCGACGTCGATCTGGACCTGTTCTCCACGGCCTACGACGTACCCGCCGGGCACCGCCTCGCGCTGGTGGTCGACACGGTCGACCCGCTGTACATCGAGCACAACCCGTCCGGCGCGCAGCTGACCTTCTCCTCGCCCTCGGACGACCCGTCGTACGTGTCCGTCCCCGTGCGCGAGCAGTGATCTCCGGCTGCCGCCGGACGAGCCTGGCCCGTGAACTGCCACCCCCCTAGGGTTTCGGGGCCTTCGGGCCTCCCCACCCGGCAGCAGCACCATCCCACCACAGGGATGAACGGCAAATCGTAGTCGAGGTTCGATGCGATGAGCTTCCCGGCAGAGCAACAGGAAGCGGGGGGCGAGGAGCTGACGGGTGGTACGGAACACGGGTACCCCCGTCAGTGCGTGAGGATCGCTCTCAGCTGTGTCGTGGTTGCCGCAAACTATCCAGACGGCAGCGGGGTTGAGGGACGACACGCACTTTTCGGGCATAAGCCGTATTTAAGCCCGGCAGGGGACGGCAGAGAGCGGGATCAGGTCTCGGCGATCTCCGCGTACAGCTGGGACAGCTCGGGAACGCCGCTCGCGGCCCAGTCCTGCCCGGGGTCCACGACCTCCACCTCGCGGCCGGAGGCCAGCCGTACGACGGGCTCGCCGTCCTGGCGGATCCGCCAGGCGGCGCCGGGTACGGTGCGCACCACGACCGTGCCCAGATACAGCCCCGCGTCATGGCCCAGCCAGGGCAGGGTCTCGGCGTCGTCACGCCAGCGCGGGACGAGCTGGTCCAGGGCCTCCAGGGAGGCCGGGGTGTCGTCGAGACGGACACCGGCCCGGGCCGCCTGCGAGCGGAGCAGTTCGCACTCGGAGAGCAGCGCGGCGACCGCCTCGGGGTCGGCCGGGGGCGCCGTGTCTCCGTTCTTCTTGTGCCGGTGGCCCAGGAACGGGAGGTTCATGGACCCAGGGTGGCATCAGACGTCGAGGTCGACCACCACGGGAGCGTGATCGGAGGCACCCTTGCCCTTGCGCTCCTCACGGTCGACGTAGGCGTCCTTGACGGCCTTGGCGAAGGGTTCGTTGCCGTACACCAGGTCGATGCGCATGCCGCGGTTCTTCGGGAAGCAGAGCTGGCGGTAGTCCCAGTATGTGAAGGGGTGGTCGTACTTCAGGGGGCGCGGCACCACGTCGGTCAGGCCCGCCCCGCGCAGGGAGGCGAGGGCGGCGCGCTCGGCGGGGGTGACGTGGGTGGAGCCCTCGAAGGCGGCCACGTCGTAGACGTCCTCGTCGGCCGGCGCCACGTTGTAGTCCCCCATGACGGCGAACGGGCGGCTGCCGCCCGCGTCGCCGGCGACGGCCGCCTTCAGGGCCTCGAACCACTGGAGCTTGTACGCGTAGTGCGGGTGCTCCACCTCGCGGCCGTTGGGGACGTACACCGACCAGACGCGGACCGGGCCGCAGGTCGCCGAGACGGCGCGCGGCTCGGTGACCCCGTCGAAGCCGGGATCGCCGGGCAGGCCCTTGACGACGTCCTCGATGCCGACCCGGGAGAGCACCGCCACGCCGTTCCACCGGCCGGTCGCGTGGACCGCCGACTCGTAGCCCAGCTCGCGCAGCTGATCGAACGGGAACTGCTCCTCGGCGACCTTGGCCTCCTGCAGGCACAGCACGTCCGTACCGCTGCTCTCCAGCCAGGCCAGCAGCCTCGGAAGGCGGGCGGTGATCGAGTTCACGTTCCAGGTAGCGATGCGCATGCCTCACAACCTACCCGGAGCCTGTGACAACCGGTCCCGGCCCGAGAGCGGGCACCGCCTCCGGCTCACACCTCGGCGGAGGCCCCGGGGGTCAGCCGCCGGTGGTCCGTGCCGCCCAGGGCGCCGATCTGGCGGTCGTAGATCGGGCGGGCCCGGTCGGTCAGCAGGGCGTCGTGGACGTCGTAGGCGCGCTGCGGCCGGACCTCGCGGACATAGTCGATGACCTCGGAGATCTTGTTCCAGGGGGCCATCACCGGAAGCATCAGCGTCTCCACCGGATGATCGGGGACGGTGAGGGCGTCGCCAGGATGGAAGACCTTCCCGCCGTCGATCAGATAGCCGACGTTGGTGATCCGCGGGATGTCCGGGTGGATCACGGCGTGCAGTTCGCCGTGGACCCGCACGTCGAAGCCGGCCGCCGTGAAGGTGTCGCCGTGACCAACGGTGTGCACCCGGCCGGGGAAGGCCGCCGTGATCTGCTCGGCGACGGACTTCAGCGTCCAGATCTGCGCGGCCGGGTTGTTCTCCATGGCGGCCCTGAGCCGGAACTCGTCGAAGTGGTCCGGGTGCTCGTGCGTGATCAGGATGGCGTCCGCGCCGAGCGCGGCGTCCTCCTCGCTGAACCCTCCGGGGTCGATGACGAGTGTCTGACCGCCCTTGTCGAGACGGACGCAGGCGTGCGACTTCTTCGTGAGCTTCATGACTCCCCATCCTGCCCTGGGCAGCGTGGCGCGGCTCACTCGGCGGGCGTGGTCTCCTCCTGGATGACCTGCCGGGCCACCCGGAAAGCGCTGTTCGCGGCCGGCACCCCGCAGTACACGGCGGCCTGCAGCAGCACCTCCTTGATCTCGTCCGGGGTGAGTCCGTTGCGCAGTGCGGCCCGGGTGTGGAAGGCCAGCTCCTCCAGGTGGCCGCCGGCGACCAGCGCGGTGAGCGTGACGCAGCTGCGGGTACGGCGGTCCAGGCCCGGCCGGTCCCAGATCTCGCCCCAGGCGTAGCGGGTGATGAACTCCTGGAACTCCCCGCAGAACCCGTCGGCCTGCGCCAGCGCCCGGTCCACGTGTGCGTCGCCGAGCACCTCCCGGCGGATCTTCAGCCCGGTCTCGTACCGGTCGGGCCGCGCGGCCGGCTGCGCCGGTACCGCCGCCGGGGCTATCTCGGCGACCGGCGCGGTGTGCGGCGCCGCGGCGATGGCCGGGCTGACCGGCACGGCCGGCAGGGCGGTCTGGCCGGTGTCGTAGGGCTGCTGCCAGGCGGTGGCGAAGTGGTGCACCAGCAGGTCGGTGACGGCCGCCGGCTGCTCGACCGGGACCAGGTGGGAGGCGCCGGGGACGACCGCGAGCCGGGCGTCCGGGATGCCCGCGACCAGGGTGCGGGCCTCGGCCGGCCCGGTGACCCGGTCGTCGGAGCCGACGAGCACGAGCGTCGGCACCCCGACCCGGCCCAGCTCGGACCGCACGTCGAACGAGGCGAGCGCCTCGCAGGCGGCGATGTAGCAGCCCGGGTCGGTGGTGCGGACCATCTGCACCGCCCACTCGGTGATCGCCGGCTGGGCCGCGGCGAACCCGCCGGTGAACCAGCGGTCCGGCGAGGTCCGGGCGATCGGGTCGAGCCCGTTGGTACGGACGATCACCCCGCGCTGCCGGAACTCGTCGGCGGTCCCGAACCGGGGCGACGCCGCGACCAGCGCCAGCGAGGCGAGCCGCTCGGGGTGGCGCAGCGCCAGCTCGATACCGATCGCCCCGCCCAGCGCACAGCCCGCGTAGCCGAACCGCTGCACCCCGAGCGAGTCGAGCACGGCCAGCAGCCGGGTGCTCAGCTCGGCGACGGATCCGGCCGGGTGGGCGGGGGCGCCGCCGTGGCCGGGCAGATCGAAGCGGAAGACGCGCCATTGCTTGGTCAGCTCCGGCATCTGGCGGTCCCACATGTGCCAGGTGGTACCCAGTGAGGGACCCAGGATCAGGACCGGACCGTCTTCTGGCCCGTCAAAGCGGTATTGCAGGGTGTTCGGTGGTGTCTCACTCACGCCCCAGACCCTCTCACGTCTCACGGACGCCCCTATAACGGGGGAACGCCGGGTACCGTTCTGACCAGGTTGAAGACCTCGCGGGCGGCATATCGCTTGAGGCATCGGATGATCTCACGTCGGGTCTTCCCCTCCTTGGTGCGGCGTTCGTAGTACGCCTGGGTGCGCGGATCGTGGCGCAGCCGGGTGAACACGATGCGGTGCAGGGCCGCGTTCGCCCGGCGGTCCCCGCCGCAGTTGAGCCGGCGCGTGCTCCGAGGGCCAGAGGAGTACTCGACGGGGCTGACTCCGCAAAGGGCAGCAAAGGATGCTTCGGTGTTCAGTCGCTCGGGGTTGTCTCCCATGGTGATCAGTAGGGTGACTGCGCTGTCCGGGCCGATGCCCACCGGTACGAGTAGCTGTGGGGCGTGGTGTTCGACGAGCTGGGTCAGGCGTTGGGACAGCTCGTTGATCTGCCCGGTGAGCTGTTCGATGCGTTCGGCGAGCATGCGTAATGTCATGTGGGTGGCCTGGACCACCGCGTCCTCGTCTCCCCCACCATCGGGTGGGCTGAGGGTCGCGCAGGTGCGGAACAGCTCGGCATTGCCCAAGCTCGACAACCGTTCCCGCAGGGCGGGGTCGGCGATCACTAGGACGGCCTTGAGCTGGTTGATCGCCTGTGTGCGGGCCTTGACCGCGGAGTCCTTGGCGAGTTTGTAGATCCGGGCGCCGTGCACGGGTCCGTCGCCGGACTTGGCCTGGGCCCGGGTGCGACCGCTGGGCACGGCTCGCGCTGCGGCCTGCGCATCGAGCGGGTCCGACTTGCCGAGCAGACGGCGGGCCGTGCGGTCGGGCCGGTTCACTTCGAACACCTGGATCTGCTGGGTCAGCAGGTAGCGGGACAGGCACGCGCCGAAGGTACCGGTGCCCTCCACACCGGCCCGGCGCACCGTCCCCCGCTTGCGGGCCCACACGAGCAGCCGACGGTAGCCAACGGCCGTCGCCGGAAAGGACTCTGTGCTCAGGACCTTCCCCAGCGGGGAGACCACGGCGGCGACGTGAACCTCGCGTGCGTGTCCACGCCCAGGACGACCTCACTCCGATTGGGCGGATCCGTGCTGGAAGAGGTACTGCGCTCTCTGGTCGTCATGGTGGTTCGCCTCCCACCTGGTGACGTGCTGGGTGGATGGCACCGGCCCGCTCGGGCGGTCTGAACCGTGATGGCGCCTGGAACTCGGCAAGGCCCCTATTGGGACACGCCCTGTGGCTCGGTGACAGCAGAAGCCAGCCCGCAACGACGGTCGACAAGCCTGTGACTGGACACTTCGGTCAAAGATCTCAAGAGTCAGACCCCCGTCCGGGACGGCATCGCGCAACCGTCCCATCGATCCCGGCGTATCGGCACCTACCGACCACAGCCGGATGGCTTCGCCCGAACCAATGCCCAACCTGGCCGGAGCAGGCTGAGAATGAGTTGACTCCCCGCCCACTCGCGACCGGCAATGACGGACAGCCTGTGACCCGCCTTACTGGTCGCCCTCCATCGGCCATCGCACGAACGGCTTTGAGCCCTCATTCTGGTGCACGGTTGTCCGCAAGTCATGGCGCGGGCTGCCAAAGAGACGGCCTAGCAACTCGGCAAGAGCACCGGCGAGTGCTTCGGAACTCGGCCTACTCGAGTAACGGAGAACCAGCAGCACCGCACGAAGGGGCGCCCGCGTGGAAGGCGTGGCGCATGTGGGCGCTGCCGGACCCGATGCTCGCGGCCCCCGTCTCCGACCCGGCGCCGCCCGATGGGTGGGCCGCCGAGGAGAAGTGGGACAGTTCTCCAGACACCTCGTGATGTGTCATTCGCGTTGGCACCGTTCAGCTAGGTCACGACTGGTCCTTCGTGCGTGCGGCTGAGGCTTGCCGGGTGTCTGCGCCGGTGCTGACGTGCCGCTGGGTCTCCTGGGGGCCGTGCCAGTCCAGGCAGACGGCGGTGGCATCGTCTTCGAGCCGGCCGTCGGCGGCGTCCCGGACCGCGGACGTCAGCGCCAGCACGGTCTCCCTCGGGTGCAAATTCCGGGTGCGCGCCAGCAGGGCGGGCAGGTCGACCTTCTCTCCGTGACGTTCGAGCATGCCGTCGGTGAACATGAGCAGACGGTCACCGGGTCGCAGGTCGAGGTCCTGCACACGGTACGGGTGGGGAGTCAGCTCAGACAGCCCGAAGGGATGGTCCACCTCGCAGGTGATCGTCTCCACAGCCCCGTTGCGCATGCGCAGTGGCCAGGGATGACCGGCGTTGACGAGCCGGGCCCGCCCGGTATGGAGATTGATGCGCAGGAGCTGCCCGGTGGCATGACCGTGGCCGTGTTCGATCAGTGCCTGGTCTGCCCGGTGGGCCTGTTCGGCCAGGTCGGTGCCTGCCCGGCGGGCACCGCGCAGAGCGCACACCAGGACCGTGGCGGCCAGGGCGGAATCCATGTCGTGGCCCATGGGATCGGTCACCGACACGTGCAAGGTGTCGCGGTCCACGGTGTAGTCGAAGGTGTCGCCGCTGAGGTCCTCGGAGGGCTCCAGGTTCCCGCACAGGGTGAACTGTGCGGCCTCGCACGACAGCGACAGGGGCAGCAGCTGGTACTGGATTTCAGCTGCCAGGGTGGGGGGCTTGGAGCGTTTGCCCCAGGTGTAGAGATCGGTGAAGCGGCCGTTGGCGATCACGATGTAGGCCAGGATGTGGGCGGCCTCCCCGACTGCATCGAGCACGTCCTCGCCAGGGCCGGTCGGCAGGAGCAGTTCCAGCAGCCCGATCGTATCCCCCCGGTTGGTGACGGGCACGATCACCCGCTGCCCCTCGCCGGTCGCGTCCTGATACAGGCGCTGGGTACGGATCACCTCCTCGTAGACGCTGCCGAACAGAGGAATCCGCTCGGCCTGCCGCCCACCCCGAGTGGGGGCGGTGGACAGCCGAGCCACCGCCTTCCCCGTCAGGTCCACGATGAGGAAAGAGACCTTCGTGGCCTCGAAGCGCCGCAGCAGGTCCTCCGCGATCACGTCGACGGCGTCCGCCGGCGCCGCTGTCTCCGCTGCCGTCAGCAATCGGGTGAGCCCACTCTGTCCACCACTCACGACCGCAGTCCCTTCCACAGCCCCCCACCAGCTTGGTAATCACCGCAGGGAGCGTCAATCCGTGAACAGTCATGCTCCGGCACTCGCCCGCGGACGCGGCCGCCACGGCTGCTCTGTACAAAAGCGGCTCGACGGGCCCATGTCTTAGGAGACACGCCAGAGTCTGGAGAACGATCGCTGGAGAGCGCTGCTCTCTCTGGATGCCGGGCGTTTGGTGTTGCGCTCTCGCAGGGGCAGGAACCTCGCACCCTCCTTCCCCGAGGTTCGTTCCGGGCACGGTCCAACTGCCCGACGCGACGGCCCTGGACGGCGAGCTGGTCGTACGGGAATCCAGCAGGCTCGCCTTCGAGCGACTCCGGGGTCGCCTCCAGCGGCGCGGTGCCGGCGCTGGCCGGCTCGCCGAGCAGTGGCCCGCCCACTTCGTCGCCTTCGACTTGTTGCGCCTGGCGGGCACCGACACGACCAGGTGGCCGTACGCGGGCGCCGCAGGGCTGCTCCGGAACGCCTCTTCGCCGAACAGAACCTCACCGCGCCGTGGGCGCTGTGCCCGTCGTTCCCCTCGCTGACCTGGGGATTCACGGAACTGCGGACAGAGCCCTGAAAACGGCCAGGGCTACTTGTCGCCCCACTTGGTCCGGCGTTCAACGGAGTGGGGAGTTTCAGCGAGCGTCGCGCCCGCTGCCGACCACGCGGCCGGTACGTTGGCGGCCACCGGTCCCGGCTGACGTGGACCCGCAACGCGGCCGACCCGCAATCCCGCAGTTCAGGGGCGGCCACTCCGCCGACCTGACCGCCGAATACCGAGCCGGTGTCCCATGGCCGGCCGCTTCACCGCTTCTGAAGGACGGGAGCGCCTTCGTTCAGTACCTGGACCAGGGGCGAGTGGGTCGCCTCCCCGACCGGGGGCAGATGACCGCGCCAGTCCTCCTGCCGGGCTTCACGGCTCTCCGGACCGGTCACGGCCACTCGGTGCACCTGACGGGAGCCGACCCGCAGGTCCACCGCGGCCCAGTCGGCGAGGCGGGGAGCAAGGCCGCGGCTCAACCGGGCGAGGGCCTTGTCCACCTCCAGGTCTGACCGAGCACGTCGGTGATCTCCGCGACGAGTGTCAACCGCTCGACGAGACTCTCCATCGCGCTCGCACGAGCGGCTCGTTCCGCCTGTTCCATCCGTTCTGACTGCCCCGCACGTTCCGCGCGTTCCCTACCGGCACGGCGGTCCGCCGCGGTCTCGACGATCAGCACGACCAGGCCACGCAGATGCCGGAGACGTCGTCCGCCAGGGGTGGCCGACGAGGAGATCGGGACCAGCAGTCCGTCACCACGCAGGCATCTGTCGTCGTCCCCGCGTGCCGAACGCCTCTCGGCCAGTGCCCACAGCAGCGGGCAGCGCTCCCGCGGGACGAGGGCACCTCCCGGGTCGCGATGGCACAGGGTCGTGCGTGGAACTCGCCGTCACCACCCGTCACACCAACGGCGGGGCCATGGGCGCCATCGTGGGGCGCCACCACTGCGGTCCCGTCAGCGGCTCCCCCCCCCGGCTCGTTGGCTGAACCGGAGGAGCCTGAGTCGAGCCAGCCCCATGGATGCGCTGCTGAACGCGGCCCATCTCCGGGGCCCCCTCCCGAGTCCCCCACCCACACCCGAATGCCTGCCGCGATGTGCGACAGGCGCTCAATCGAAGCCGCGACCGGTCGTGCGCACGGCCCCGGGAGGAGGGGATGCTCTGGGACGCCGCGATCAGGACGTCTTCTTCCGGCTGCGGTTGATGCACTCCGAACGCACGGCCGTCCGCGCCGACACCGGAGACCCTCGAACCGACTCTGAAGACGGGTCAGCCGAGCCAGGACGACACCCGGCCTCGTGATCCTGCCCCGGTATCTGGTGGTCGAACAGTCCTCCGCCCGGATCAGGCGCGCCGACAGCCACCCGCGGCCATGGACGGAACATCCCTCGATCCGAGCGGTACTGATCGTCCGACGGGCAGGGCCCGCCGTCATGGCCGAGTTGAACCCCGAGTGAGCTCCGCTCCACCGGCCGCTGCGCGCCGTGGAACGGGATGCACGAAAACGGCAACCTGGGGTGATAGTCGAACTGTCGTCCTCGCAATTCCGTACGGCATCGGCGACCCGGACGGGAAACCCGCGGTCTGGGATGTGATCATGATGGAAAACTCTCTGAACGGCATCCCGATGCGGCTCGACGGGCACTTGGTTCCGGCACGGACACCGCTCCTGAACAAAATCAGCGAGTTGCAGACGGAAATCAGTCAGCTGCAGGAGGCCGTCGTCTCCACACCGTGGTAGACCAAGCGATCGGTGTGGTCATCACCCTCGGTGGCCTGCGTCCCGAGCAGGGCTTCCAAGTGCTACGAGAGGTCTCACAGCACACCAATACGAAACTGCGGCAGGTCTCCGAACTGATCGTGGACTGGGTACACAGCCAACAGCTGCCCGACGAGATCCGCACCTCCCTCGACAAGGCACTGGCCACCGCACGGTCCATCTGAACGCAGAACAGCTCTGCCGCCCGCGTTCTGAGCCGGACGGCAGGGCGGGCGGACGAGTTGAATGCCAGCTCACTTCCGAACCCGCACGCGACGCGACCTCCGCTCAACGTGTCCCCGAACCCATCTGACCAAAACGTCGCACGCCAGGCTCTCCGGCGGTCGCTGATCACGCACGCTACGAAGCGCCGGGGCCAAACCGGAACGCAGCTCGGGACAACGTCGTAGCCGGTCCGTTCTCGTCTGCGGCATGCGCTGAGCGAGAAGCCGTATGTACGCGGGCCGGTGCCCTCCGAGGCCGCGTACCGGCACCGAGCGGCAGGCCGGCGCGGGCCGAACAGCCGCTCAGTACGCCTGGGACCTGTGCGCTGGAGATCCTCCAGAGCATCCGGGATGACGGTGCGTCGGTGTCATGCCAGCCAGCTGCCCACCACGTCGACGGTTTCGCGCAGGGCCGCGAGCTGGCTGCGGGTGAATCCGGCGATGGGCCGGGCGTGATGCGTCGAGATCGCTCCCAGCAAGGCACCACGCTCGTCGAGCAGCGGGACGCAGTGGCAAGCGCGGCTGCCGACGTGCAGGATCACGTGCCGGGAACATCGGCGAGCCGCACATGGCCCATGGCGGTCTCGGTGATCTCCCGTACGCGGCGCAGCCCCGCGCCGAGGACCGCGCCCTGCGGAGCCGTCGGGCTTGTGCTGCCGGACAGGCGGAGCCCCGGAAGCCGGGGAGCGCCGGCCCGGGCGCGGGGGGAAACCAGCCGCCGGTCCGCTCATCCGGCCCGACGATGCGGTTGACCGCGTCCGCAAGACGCCTGGCCGGACGGACTCGGACGGGTGCTGACGTGAGTGTCGATCTCCTGGCCCACGGGTGGCCACCTCGCCCTCCTCGCTGCTCGGCAGGCCGCCCGTACATGATGGCTCTTGCGTTGTCTCCTTGCCGGCGCGCACACCTAGGTGTCACGGTCGCAGGATCATCGCGTACGGCCTGCATTGCGTGGCCTCAGGGCGAGACGCCGTAGTCCGACTGTGGCAGTCGCAGGGCGAGCAGGGCGATGTCGTCGTGGGCACCTGCCACGAGTCCGTTCATCAGCTCGTCACTCAGCTCGTCGAGGTCCTGGCCGACCAGGGCGGCAGCGCGCTGCCGGAGCCGGGTCATGCCGTGATCCATGGATTCGCCGCGCCGTTCGATCAAGCCGTCCGTGTACAACAGCAGGGTGCTGCCCTCGGGCAGGGACAGGCAGGCACTGGGCCGTTCGGCGTGCGGGTCGACGCCCAGCAGGAGGCCGTGTGCTTTCCAGAGGTAGGTGGTGTCGCCGTCCGCGGTGACCAGCAGGGGTGGCGGATGTCCGGCACTCGCCCATTCCAGCTGGTACGGCCCTCCTTCCTGGCCCTTGAGCAGCGCGTACACGCAGGTGGCGGTGCGGTGGCTGTAGAGGGCGTCGACTGCGAGGTCCAAGCGGCGCAGAATCATGCCGGGGGGCTCCCGGCGGTCGCAGGCGATGCCACGCAGCATGTTCCGGATCTGGCTCATGGTCACGGCGGCACGCAGATCGTGGCCGGTGACGTCGCCGATGATCAAAGTGGTGTCACCGCTTTCCGGCAGGACGAAGCTGTCGTACCAGTCACCGCCGATCTGCGCAGTGGCGAGCGCCGGGGAGTAGCGGGCGGTGATGCGCAGACCCGGTACGACGGGCAGGTTCGGCAGCAGGGAGCGCTGGAGGCGCTCGGCGACGGCCTGGGTCTCGGCGTAGAGCCTGGCGTTGTCGAGGGCCAGCGCGATGCGGTGGGTCAGGTCCTCGACCAGTTCCAGGTCCGCCTCGGCCCACGGCGGGTGCCCCTCGCCCCGGACCAGGGTCAGCGCACCGAGCACTCGCCGGCGTGCCCGCAAGGGGGCCACGATCACGGAGTCTCCCCCGAGTCGGGCGAACGGTTGCATGGTTGCCGTGTGCAGCGGATCGGGCGCCTCCTGCGCGGCCGACAGCCGCCCGGCCGACAACAGCAGCGGGCCGGCGCCGCGAAGCACCCGGGACAGCGGGCCTGTCGCCGTCTCCGGCACCGGCGGCAACGGTCCCGTCAGGCCGGTCAGGGCGGCATTGGGGTCACGGTGCGAGACACAGACCCGCTCGACGGCGCCGTCCTCGTCCATCAGGTCGGCCGCGGACCAGTCGGCCAGTCCCGGCACCAGCACCCGGCACACCCGCCTGAGCCCCTCGACCGCGTCCAGCGTGCTCGACAGCGCCGCCGCGCTCCGGGTGGCGAACGCCAGCTGGTCGAGCGCCGCTCGCAGCGCCGCGTCCGCGTCATCCTCGTCCATGGCGACCACCTACCCGCCTGGGGGCTCTACGGCCGCTTCCGCCCTGGGAAACCAGCTTGCCGAACGACGGTTCGCGGTGCCTGCGCCCGCGCCGCCGCTCATGCCGCGTCGTGCCAGGCGGCGATACCGGTCACCGTGACCGCGACGGTGACCGGCTCCGCGGCACCGTGGGTGGCGAGGTGGGTGACGAGGGCGGCTGTCACCCGGTCGTGGACGTTTCGGGCGATGTCCAGCGCCCGCCGACCCTCCGTCAGGACGCAGCGCACCTCGATGTGCCATCCCGAACCGTCCGGCGCCCGGTCGGCGCGTACGCCGGCCTCGGGCGGCGTGGTGTCCGCCCGGGTGGGCGCGGCGGCTGCCGCGAGGCGCCGGGCGAGGCGGGGTTGCAGGGCGGCCACGCCAGGAACCGCGAGGGCTGCCTCAGCCGCGACGCCGAGGAGCGCGGTGGTGCCGGTGGCGGTCATCATGCGCCACCGCCCGTCGAGAGGCGGGGACCGAGGGTCGGTCCCGGTTCCAGTACGTCGGCCACGGTGATGTCGACGGCTGTCACCGTGAGCCCCAGGTCCTGTCCGGCCGAGTGGAGGACCGATCGGCGTACCTGGTGGACCCGGTCGGGCAACGGGCGGTCGAGGGCGGCGGCCAGGGTCATGGTCACCCGCACGTCGGTGCCGTTGCCCTCGGGTACGAGCCGGCAGGTCGCGGCCCTGGCACCGGGGACCGTGTCCGCGGCCCGCCTCAGCACCTTCGCCGCGGCGCTCTCGGCGATCCGCAGGTCCCGGTCGGGGTCGGCCAGGGGCAGCAGCCGCCCGAACCGGACCTCTGCCCTGACGACGTCCATGACCCGGTCGGCGAGTGCGTGCAGGCCCGGAGGGTCCTCGTCGCGCAGCGTCCGGGCGGCCGCGTTCACCGTGGCCAGTCCCTCGACCGCCTCTCGGCAGTATGGACAGGACACCGGGTGCGGGTCCACGGCCGGCGGTGCGTCCCGCGCCTGTTCCCAGACCCGGCTGAGCAGGCGGCCGCAGGGCAGTACCTCATCGCCTGCGATCGGGGGCACGTCGGCGGCGGCCCAGCCGTTGCGGGGCCCGTCGGCTCCGGGCGGTTCGGGAGGCCGCGTGTGCGGGTCGTCTAGCGCCATGGGCCCATCGCCTCCTGCAGGGATCGGCGTGCCCTGAACAGTCTGCCGCGTACCGTCTGCTCGCCGGTACCCGTCACGTGCGCTATCTCCTTGTAGGGCAGGCCCTGCACCTCCCTCAGGATCCAGCAGACCCGCTGTCCGGCGTCCAGCTCGGCGAGTGCGCGGGACAGGGCGGCCGTGGCCGCGTCCTGCTCGGCGGTCCGGGCGGGCTGGCTCCACGCGTCGCTCGCCGCGGGTTCGGCCACGGTGTCCAGGGGGAGGGGCGGCGGCCGGCGGTGGCACATGGTCTGGCAGCGGTTGACGGTGATCCGGTACATCCAGGTGCGGAACTCCGCCCTGTGGCGGTATTCCGGCAGGTGGCGCCAGGCGCTGACGAAGGCGTCCTGAACGGCCTCTTCTGCGTCCTGGGGGTTGCCCAGCATGCAACGGGCCAGGGTCAGGAGGGACCGGCTGTGCCGCTGGACGAGAACGGCGAAGGAGTCCTCGTCCCCCTCGGCCGCCCGTACGGCCAGCAGGCGGTCGGGCAGGTCGCATCCCAGTCGTGGGGAGGCAGTGTGTTCGATCATGGCGCTCCCACGCAGGCTCGGAACGAGCGTGTACCCCTGAAATTAGAGTGTGATGCAAGTCACACACCAGGCATGTGAGGAACGTGCCGCCCGATATGTCCAACCTGTGATGGGCACCATTCCGGTGTCCGGCCGACCGATCGAGGCGACCGCCATGACGGACAACATCACCAGCGTCGGCGGGGGCAGCCTGCCCGACACAGGCGTAAGCGCGCTGAAGGGCCGCACCGGGGCCGGAGCTCCGGCCGAGACGCGGGGCAAGACCACCATCGCGGACGGTGTGGTGGCCAAGATCGCGGGCATGGCCGCCCGCGAGGTACCGGGCATCTACAACCTAGGAGCGGGGATGGCCCGCGCCTTCGGCGCCATGCGGGAACGCGTCCCCGGCGCAGGCGGAGGCGGAGCGGTCACCCGCGGCGTCAAGGTCGAGGTCGGGGAACGGCAGGCCGCGGTGGACCTGGACGTCGTCGTCGAGTACGGCGTCTCCATCGTCGACGTCGCGGGCGGCGTACGCACCAACGTCATCAGCGCCGTGGAGCGGATGACGGGCCTGGAGGTCGTCGAGGTGAACATCGCCGTCGACGACGTCCACCTGCCCGACGACGAGGAGGAACAGACCGGACCGGACGAGGGCCGCGTGAGGTGACCGCTGCCGGGAGCACCGCCGTGTCCTCGGGCCCGAGCGGATGATCACGGCGAGAGGGACGCTCACGAGACGGGTGAGTGCAAGATGAACACAGCAACGACGGGACTCGCGGCCGGCATGGCCCTCGGCTTCGCCGGCTACTTCGGCGGCTTCTGGGCCTTTCTGCTGGTGCTGGTCCTCGGTGCGGCGGGGCTGATCGTCGGCCTCGTCGTACAGGGCGACCTGGACCTCCGGACACGGAGGCAGCGGTGAAGACCCGGCCCGGTTCCCCCGGTGAGGGGTCGGGCCCGCCGGCGCCGGCCGCCGGGCTGCCGCCCCCGGCCGAGCGGGGCGCCACCGTCATCCCGGACAGGGTGGTCGCCCGTATCGCCGCCCAGGCCGCACGCACGGCCCAGTCCCGGCGCGCCGCCGTACCACCCGACCGCGGCGGACCGGCGGCACCCCACGCCTCCGCCGCCGTCCGTACCGGATCGGTGCGCTTGCATCTGACCATGGACCTGCCCTACCCCACCGACATCCCCCGTGTCTGCGAGCGGATCCAGCGGGACGTCGCCGAACGGGTCGCCCAGCTCACCGGGCTGCGGGTGGGAGAGGTCCTCCTCACGGTCCGGCGGCTGGTGACCGCCGCCGACTCGAGCCGGGGGCGGGTCCGGTGAGCGGCCACGCCGCCCGGGTCACCGGTCACGCCGTGCAGGAAGGGCGATCGCCATGACATCCGGTCCACGTCCCCCGGGCCGCGACTCCGCGTCGTCCACGCACCCTGCCGCGGTGCCCCTGACGAAGGAGCCCGACCCTCCCGAACGCGACGTGCCCGCCTCGGACCTCACAGCCGGTGAGCGCGAAGGAGGGCACCGAACCCGTCGCAAGTGGTCCGCGCGCCGCATCACGGCGGCGCTGGTCGCCGCGGTGATCCTCGTGGCCGCGGTCGCGACACTCGTCGACGTCGTCGCCGTACGGGCGGGACGTCCGGCCGCGGCCTGGCGGCGGCACCTGGCCGACGAACTGGCGACCCGCCCGGTGGACGACGTGTGGATGCTGACGGGGGCCTCCGTGGCCGCCGCCGTCGGCGTCTGGCTGATCGTCCTGGCCCTCACCCCCGGTCAACGCCGCTGGCTGCCCCTGCGCTCACCCGCCGACTGCCCGCGACTGCGGGCCTTCGTGGACCGCGACGGCGCCGCCGTCCTGCTGCGCGACGCCGCCATGCGGGTCCCCGGAGTCGGCGCGGCGCACGTCCTGGTGGGCCGCCACCGCATCAAAGCCCGCGCGGACGTCCGCTTCCGCGAGCCCCGACAGGTGAAGGACGACCTCACCGCCGTCCTCGACGAGGAGCGCGACCGGCTCGCCCTCGCCCGTCCTCCCCGCATCGCCGTACGGACGCGGCGACGCACCCGCTGACACAAACCCGCAGCACCGGAGCCCGCCATGACGCCGCGATCCGCTCTCAATCGCACCCTGCTGGCCCTCGCCGGGCTGGTCCTCCTCGGCGGCGGACTGCTCATCCTCTTCGCCGGGCTCGACCTCTACCGGCGGCACGATCTGGCCCCACCCGCCGGCTGGCCCCTGACCACCCCGGCCGACGTCCTGCTCGGCTCCGCCGACCGGGCACGCTGGAGCAGCCAGGGCTGGTGGTGGTGGCCCGCGGTCATCGCCGCCCTCGCACTCGTCGCCCTGCTCGCCCTGTGGTGGCTGCTCGCCCAGCTGAGCCGACGCCGCCCCGGCTCCCTGCCCGTCGGCGGCACACCCCCGCAGGAAGGCGTCGAACTGCGCGACCACGCACTCAGCGAAGCGATCGCGAACGAAGCCGGTGCCCTGCCAGGGGTAGGCCATGCGGCCGTACACATCACCGGCCGACCGGCCCGCCACCGCACCCGCATCGACCTCACCCTCACCCCCGAGGGCACGCCCGGCGCCACTCTCGGCGCCCTCTGCGAAGGCCCGCTCAGCACGGCTCGCCGGTCCACCGGCCTCCCTGACCCGCCTACCGAGGTCCGGCTACAGGTCAGCCGCCACGGACCACACCGCGTGGAGTAAGGAGGAGATCAGCCGTTCCCGCCGACGCCCTTGCGGCCCACCGCGGTTCGCGGGCGTGCCGGCACCACTCCCCGAAGGAGAGATCATGATCATCCTGGGCGTCATACTGCTCGTCGTCGGCTTCCTCACCGGCCTGTCCATCCTGTGGACCATCGGGATCATCCTGCTGGTCGTCGGAGCCATCCTGTGGATCCTCGGCGCGATGGGACACGCCGTCGCCGGTCGACGCCACTACTGGTAGGCGGGATCATTGCCCTGCAGGGCAGTGATCCATGCTGCGGGCAGGCCGGCCCCACCCGGACGGCCGCGGCGGCGGACGACGCGGAGAGGCCGATCCGCCTGAGGCCGCCGGCGGTGCCGGTCAGCCGCCGCGGCTCGGACGCGGGGCGCCCGCTGGCCGTTGTGCCGGTCCTCGCCGCACGAGCACACGGCCGACTCGATGGGGAGTCGGTGGATCGCCCCCCACGATCCGGGTGGGAGTTCCCCACCGCGTCAGCCGGTGAGTCTCCGTCGGGAGTTCGTATGCACAGCACCTTCGTGAGGATCCGCCCGAACGTCCCCCGGGGCCACGGCGATGACGGGTGGTGAGCGGCAAGGACCCGGGGAAGGCTCCGCCCGGTCGGAGCGCTTCGGGGAGGAGTTCCTGGGAGTCCTGCTGGACCAGGGGCACGAGTTGCCGCCGCACGAGCTCGGTCCGCTCGTCGCACGGCAGATCGGCATGCTCGACGGCCGCGAGACCTCGCTCTTCCTGCAGGACTACGGCCAGGTGTGGCTCGTCCCCCTGCCGGGTGACGGGCTGGTGGCCGGGGAACCGCAGCCGATCGACGGCTCCGATGCCGGTCGTGCCTTCCAGGAGGCGCGTCCCGTCGAGGTGCCGCAGGCTGGCGGTGTGCGGGTCTACCTGCCCCTGCTGGACGGTGGCGACCAGGTGGGCGTCCTGGCCGTCACCCTGGACCGCCTCCACGACGACGAGCGACGGCTGCTGCGCTGGCTCGCCTCACTCGTGGCCGACATGCTGGTGACCAAGCACGGTTACACCGATCTGTTCTTCCGGCTGCGCCGCAGGGAACCGATGAGTGTGGCGGCGGAGATCCAGTGGTCGCTGCTGCCGCCGCTGGCGATGTCCACGCCCCGAGTCGAGCTGGCCGGGATGCTGGAACCCGCCTACGACGTGGCCGGCGACAGCTTCGACTACGCCCTCAACGGCGATGTCCTGCATGTGGCCATGGTCGACGCGATGAGCCACGGACTGGATGCCGCCACGATGGCCACAGTGGTCATCGGAGCCTACCGGCATGCCCGGCGCATCAGCGTCGGCCTGTCGGAGATCTATACGTTCATGGACCGGGCCGTCGCCGAGCAGTTCGGCCCCGACCACTTCGCGACCGCTCAGATGATGCGGCTCAACACGGCAACGGGCAGGCTTCAGTGGGTCAACGCCGGACATCCCGCTCCTGTGCTGATCCGTGGACACCGTGTCGTACGACGGCTGGAGGGCCCGACGACGCTGCCCGTCGGCTTCGGCGGTCACGAGCCCCGGATCAGTGAAGTGGCTCTCACCCCCGGCGACCGGATCCTGTGCTTCACCGACGGACTGACAGAGGAGCGCGATGTCGGCGGTGAGGAATTCGGTGAGGAGCAGCTCATCGGCTGGGTGAACCGCCTTGAGCCCACGGCCCGACAGATCCGGACGGTGGCGCGCTCCCTCTCCCACGCGCTGCAACGGGCGCGGGGCGGGATCACGACGGACGATGCGACGCTGCTGCTGATCGAATGGCGCGGGAGCGCCACCGACGACCTCGCCCTCCTGGAGTGAGCCGGCAGCGCACCACCATGGACATGGCCGAGGGCACACTACGTTCCTCTCCCGCCGCTCTCTGCGAAAGTCCTACCGGCGGGGGCGGCTCCGCGATCCTCCTTGGAGCGGGTTGACTTCCCCGTGCGGTGCCATGGCGAGAACCGCCACCGGCGGGTACGGCCGGAGGTCAGGGCCTCCAGGCGATCATCGTGGCTCGCGGTGAACAGCTGAATCACGATCACACCGAAGACGATCATCGCGAGCAGCACACTCACCGTCACGAAAGTGCCCATATCTCCCATACTCCTACTGCCGTGGTGGGGGCCGGTGACCGGTGACCGGTCCGTCAGGAGTGCGTGAGGCGGGGTGGGGGGCGTCGTGTCCGCCTTCGGAGTCCCAGACCGCCTCCCCGAGTGAGTCCGAGTCGGCCGCTGCCTCTGCCGCGGCCCGGAAACGTTCGGCCTCATGGATCAGGCCGGTCGCCGTGAGGCTCCGTGACGGGTCGGTGGCCGCGGCCATGAGCCGGGCCGCGGTGGCCGGAGCTGTCTCCGGTGGGATCACCAGCAGGTCCCAGCGGCCGAAGGTGTAGGACAGCAGCAACAGCTTGTGCGGATCCTGCCCGGCGTTGGACCAGCCGACGCGCACCATGTGGCCGTGCGCGGGCACTTCCCCCGGAATGACCGGCCAGAACGTGCGGCTCACCGCTACCCGGGTGATCCGCCCCCACAGCCGGTCGAGACATTCGACGAGCGCCGGGAGCTGCTCCGTCAGGTTGCGCGAACGGGGCCACCAGGCACCGTCGATCAGGGCCGCAGGGGCGCCGGCCGGCGCCAGCGTGAGTCGGAGCGGTGACGAAGAAGGAGCCCGGCCTCCGACTGCGGGTGTGAACGGAATGGTCGCGGTCATGGCGGGGACCCAACCCCGGGCCGGTCACGGCCGGCCCGGTTGTCATGAATCGCCGAGAACGACCCGGCGTGGAAGCCGGTGTACGAGATGCTCTCGGTAATCACCAGGATACTCCCCGCCCGCGCCCGGCGGACCGATGCGGAGCGACGGGTTGAACGGAACACGAGGAAAACCTCCCGCGCAATACAGCCAAGGAGTGCCGGCCAGGGCATGCGAGCCGTCGGGCGTGAGACCGGTCCGGGCGTACGACGTGCCCCGGCGCCCTCAGCCCACTTCCCGCCGGTATCGACAGCCGCTTCACGGAACGCGGCGGCGTCTCCACAACCGCCCCGGCGCGTGCGGAGTACCGTGGACACCACCGAGGGCATTTCGCACACCGGCTTCCACGCCGGGTCGTCCTCGGCGAGAGACGAAACCCGGGTCGCCGCCGAGGCGGCCCGGAGACGGGTCCGCATCATGTCGGCGACCTTGCATCAACCCCTGCCACACCACGAGCCCGTCGCAGCCCCGGCCGCGCGTCTCGCGCTGAAGACCGACGGCCCGTCGCGCGGCCTCCTGGACGGTGCCTGGTGGCCCCGCTCCCGGGACCTGCTGAGCGAGCTGCCCGCACTGACCAATGTGCTGGACCCTCTGTGGGGCCGCATCACCCGCATCGCCGTCAACCCGAAGTACTGGCCGGTCATCCCGCACGAGATCCCCGTGGGCGGTCATGTCGTCAAGGTCGGATGGTTCACCCCGGAGATCGACCCGCACAAGCTGCTGCTGCTCTCCTACGGCACCGGCCGCTGGGACCTGCTGGTCATCCCGCCCGAGACCGAGACGGAGTCGGCGGCCCGCCTGATGGCGGCCGCGTCCGACTACGACGGCCCACCGCTGACCGCAAGCGCTCTCATCGCCGCGGACGAGACCCGGCACGCCGTCTCCGCCGCCGACCGGCCACTCGAACCGGACGAGGCAGGGAAGCACGAGGAGGACGGCCCCGCCTCAGCGGCCGTTCCGGCACGGACGGATCGCTCCAGTCGCCTGGTCATCGGCATGTGAGACGGCCGCCACGACCGGTGCCTTGCCGGGTTTCGGCCCTGCCTCGCGAACCGGCGCAGGCACATGCAGGAGTCTCGACCGGCGGATCCCCGCCCCCCGTGGTCCTCGTCCCGAGGAGCAGCACATGCAAGCCCTGATCGTTCTCATCGTCGTGATCGGCCTTCTGGCCGTCCTGGCCCTCGCCCTGTCCGTGAAGGTCGTCAAGCAGTACGAGAAGGGAGTGCTGTTCCGCTTCGGCCGACTTCTCGGAACACGCTCCCCGGGGCTGCGGTTCATCATCCCGTTCGTCGACGCCCTGCACCGGGTGTCGCTGCGGGTCGTCACCATGCCGATCCAGTCCCAGGGCATCATCACCCGGGACAACGTGAGCGTGGACGTGTCGGCGGTCGCCTACTTCCGGGTCGTCGACGCCGTGAAGTCGGTCGTCGCCGTGGAGAACGTCAACGCGGCGATCAACCAGATCGCCCAGACCACCCTGCGGAAGGTCGTCGGCCGGCACACGCTCGACGAGACGCTGTCGGAGACGGACCGTATCAACCTGGACATCCGCCAGATCCTCGACGTCACCACCGTCGACTGGGGTGTGCAGGTCACGCTGGTCGAGCTCAAGGACATCCAACTGCCCGACACCATGAAGCGCGCCATGGCCCGCCAGGCCGAGGCCGAGCGGGAGAAGCGAGCGAAGATCATCAACGCGGAGGGCGAGTCCCTGGCAGCAGCCGCGCTCGGCGACGCCTCGGACACCATGATGGCCCACCCTCTGGCGCTTCAACTGCGCAATCTCCAGAGTCTGGTGGAGATCGGTGTCGACCAGAACACCACCGTCGTCTTCCCGGCCCCCCTCATGAGCACGATCGGCGAGCTCGGCTCCTTCCTCGCCCGGGAAACCGCTGCCGCCGCACCCGCCGCGGCAGCGCCACCGGCCGGCACCGGCCGCACCGACGAGTCCCTCAGCCCGGCCGACAACGCGCCCGGGACCGCGGCGTGACCCGACTACGGCCCGAGCGATCCGTGCCACCAGGGAGGATTCGTGACCGTCGCCTGTCGCGCGCGTCCTCCGGGCACCGGCTGATGATGGGAGTACGGCCGAACACGCGGAGCTGATCATGACGGGTTGGCGGGTCAGGGACTACACCCAGGACGATCTCGAAGCGGTGATCCGTGTCGACATGCAGAGCGGCACGACCGAGGAGCCGCCGCTCTTCCCGCTCTCGGACGCCGTGACGGCCCTCCAGACCCGCCACCCGGCCGTGGTGGCCACGGCCGACGACGTGCTGATCGGCGCCGCGGTGAGCAGGGTGGAGGGCGAACGGGCATGGATCCTGCGCATCTGCATGGCGCCCGGCTGGCGGCAGCGCGGGCTGGGGAGTGCCCTGATCACCGCCCTTGAGCAACGGCTCTTCGCCGCCGGCGTCCGCGCGGTGCACGCCGTCCTTCCCGAGGGCGAGACCGGTGCCACCGCCCTGCGCAACTGCGACTTCGGCGCCCGCCCCGGGCTCGTCTTCTTCGAAAAGCGCGGGCCGGTGACCCCGCAGTCGGCAGGCACGCTGTCCTCGCTCGGAGCGGAGCTGCCGCCAGGGGGACTGTGGCAGAAGGTCGCGGGCATGCAACGGGAGAAGCAGCTCATCGAGCGGCGCCTGGTCCTGCCGCTGGCCCATCCCGAACTGGCCGCCCAGCACGGAGTGGAACCGCCACGGGCGGTGATGCTGTTCGGCCCGCCCGGGACCGGCAAGAGCACGTTCGCGCACGCGATCGCCAGCCGCCTGGGATGGCCCTTCCTCGAACTGTTCCCCGCCCGTCTGGCCGCCGAGTACGGCCTGGCGACCGGGCTGAACCGGCGCTTCGACGAGATCGCCCGGCTCGACCACGTCCTCGTCTTCATCGACGAGGTCGAGGAGGTCGCCGGCGAACGCGGCGGCGCGGACGCGACCGCTGTCGGCGTCGTCAACGAACTGCTCAAGGCGATCGTCCGGTTCCGAAGCCAGGACGGACGGCTGCTCGTCTGTGCCACGAACAACGTGACCACGCTCGACTCCGCGTTCCTGCGGCACGGCCGCTTCGACTACGTGCTGCCGATCGGCCCTCCCGACCACACCGCCAGGACCGCGCTGTGGGAGAGCTACCTGGCCCGAGCGGGCGCACGGGCCGACAGCGCGGTACTCGCGTCCGCCAGCGAGGGGTTCACCCCCGCCGACATCGCCCACGCGGCGCGCACCGTCTCCCAGGCCCAGTTCGAGCGCACCTTCGACACCGGAACCCGGACCCCCCCCACCACCGACGCCTACCTGGACACGATCCGCGACACCAAGGCCACGGTCAGCTCCGCGATGGCCCAGGAATTCGCCCAACAGACGGAGGAGTTCGCCCGCATCTAGCGTCCAGGCCGATGGAGAGTCGATCTGCGACGGACGTGTCAGGCCGGCGTAGGTGGCGTGTCGCTGCCCGTTTCGATGAGGATCTGCCTGGCCTCGGCGACGTTGTCGGCCCGTACGGCCCTGGCCATCGCGGCGCGTGCCGCGTCGGGCGACGTGTCCGGAGGGACCAGCAGCAGGGAGAAGTGGTCCCGGTCGCCCCGGGTGATGAGGACGGTGTCGTCACCGACCGGGAAGGAGTCGATGTGCACGACCCGGCCGACGACCATCACCCGGGTCGGCAGTTCGTCCCAGGCGCTGCCGTCCAGACCGACCCGGGTGATGGGCCCGAGATGCTCGGTCAACGCGGAGATCAGCGAGGGAAGCTCGGCACCGATGTCCCGGGACCGCGGCCACCATGCGCCGTCCAGGATTCCCTCGCGTGCGTGGGTGGTCTCCAGTCGCAGCAGGGCCGTTCCGGGTTTCACCGACCGGTGCACGGCGTCCGGCAGGAGCCTGGGGAAGTCGGGGGTGTCTGAGCCTGCCATGGTGTCCGCCCGTCCGCAGAGAGCAGTGCGACCGCACGGCGTGCGACCACGATACGACCCTGCTACCTCACGGTACTCCGCACGACGCTCCCGCGAGCGCTTCGCCGCAGGCGCGGTTGCGGAAACAGGCAACGGCTCCGGCGTATACCCGCCGGAGCCGCCCTTCCGGGTCATTGCACGTGAGCGTGCGCCGACCCGCTTTCCAGGTTACGTCAAAGGGACTAATCCGCCATAAGCAATCCTTGCGAGGGTTCACTTCGGTCCGAGAAGCCGACGCGGCGGTTCAGCCACGCCCTTCCTCTTCCGTCTCCATCTGCCGGATCCCCTGGTGCGTCAGCGTGATCATCCCGGGCGTGTTGCCCCTCTCCCAGTCCACGACGACCCAGCCTTCACCTGCCAGGTACATACAGGCAGCGGCCATGTCCTGCTCAGGGATACCCAGGTCGGTGCGGAGCTTCGCCCCATCGACGCCCAGGAGGCGATTGCCCTCGGCGGCTTGGTACAGAGCCTGCATGATCCTCTCGCGGTACGTCTTCCGGTCTCGCAACATCGCCATGACGCGCCTTCCTCTACCGCCCACGGTCGGGCCGAAGTCGATGTCATCCGCGGTCGCCGTCGCGGTGGGGCGCGTCGGAACGGTCGCGTCCACCGCCGACCGACGGTGCCTCCGGGGCCGACGCCCGATCCCCGGCAGAACATCGCTGTAGTGGAAGGCAGCGATCCGTTCGGCGTGCTGGCCGTTGAGCCGGTGGATCAGAGCGACTCCGACGGCGATCAGAAGGAGCAGCGCGGCCGCGGCGATGACCGTCATGGTTCTCTCACCTCCGTCGAACGGCGGGCGAAGGGCCTGCCGATCCGATATGCCGGGGCAGGCACGACGGCCCGACCGGCTCCGCCGTCGGTCTCCCACGCTTCTTCCCTGATCCGGGCGTCGATCCTGTCTGCTGCTTCCTCCAGTGCCGGGGCCTCGATGCCGTCGCCCGCCATGAGCTGCGCGGCTGCCTCCGCACCGGTTTCCGGCGGAATCACCAGGACGTCCCGGCGGCCATTGGCGGAGAAGAAGGTCAGTCTGTGCGGATCCTGCTCCTCGGTGGACCAGCCCACGTGCACTGTACGCCCGGCGATGGACACCCGACACGGGATGACGGGCCAGTGGGCCGGGTTCACCGCGATACCCGTGATGCGACCCCAGAGATCGCCCAGGGCGGCTGTCAAGGGTGGCAGCTCACGGGTCAGGGCACGGGAGCGAGGCCACCACGTGCCGTCCAGCCCGCCCGGCGCGGGTGTCAGGGACAGGCGAGCCGGCAGCGACGGCGCGCGCTTGCCCCATGTCGTACGGTCGATGGTCACGGACATGGTGCGAACCTGCCCCCGGGCTCGTGAGCGGCCCGGCGTTGTCGATCACCGGAAACGGCACCCGCAGCGGAGCCGGTACGCGAAGAACTCCCGGTGCTTTCACACTACTCCGCTCACCGGCCCGAGAAGCCTGGGGTGACCAGGTATTTCCTGCCTTCGGCCTGGTCACCCGCGCCCGGCACTGGGCCGGTCAGAGCCAGTCCTTGCGCTTGAACGTCAGATACAGCACTGCGGACAGGACCACGATGACGGCTGCCGATGTGATGAATCCGGACTGCCGGCCGAAACCGGGGTAGGGAAGATTCTGGCCGTAGTAGCCGGTGATCGCGGTGGGTACGGCGATGATCGCGGCCCAGCTCGTCACCTTCTTCATGATCAGGTTCATGCTGTTGGCCTGGACCGAGAGGTTCGTCTCCATGACCGAGGCCACCAGGTCCCGCAGTGATTCCGTCCACTCGGTGGCACGCAGCACGTGGTCGTAGACGTCCTGGTAGTACGGGGCGAGAGGATCGTTGATCAGGTGCAGGCCGGGGCGCATGAGGGTGTTGACCACCTCACGCATCGGGAGCACGACGCGGCGCAGCTGGACGAGCGACTTACGCAGTGCGAAAACCCGGCGCTGCACGGCTTCGATCTCACGGCGCCCGGCCGCGAAGAGCAGACCCTCCAGGTCCTCGATGCTGTCGTCCAACTGCTGGACCGCGGCGAAGTGTCCGTCCACGAGATGGTCGAGCAGACCGTGCAGCAGGAATCCGACGCCGTGGCCGGCCAGGTCCGGGCTCTCGTCCCAGCGGGCGACAACGTCCTCGATGTCGAGGCCGTCGTCCTTGCGGACGGTGATCATGGCCTGGCTGGTGAGGAATACGGCGATCTCGCTGTACGTCAGTTGCGCACCGTCCGGGCTGACGGTCACGGCATAGGCGCTGAGGAACTCGTGGGTGCGATAGCGGTCGAGTTTCGGCCGCTGTCCATGGTGAGCGGCATCCTCCAGAGCCAGTTCGTGGATGCCGAACTCCTGACCGAGCATGGTGAGTTCAGCGGCTCCGGGCCGGTGCAGGTCTAGCCACAGGACCGACGCCGGATCAGCGAGATGCGCAGAGACGTCACTGACGGGAAAGCCCTCCAGGACCAGAGTGCCGTCGTGATACAGCCGGGTACGCGTCACCATGGCCCGAGGCTAGTGTCTTACACCCCTGTCATGCCGCTTCGCCCCGATTTCAGCGCGGCAGGTTCATCGACAGCAGCCACCCCTCCGTGGGGGCCTTACGTCAAAGCCCGCGACACCCGGAGCTCCGACCGACGAGCATCGGGTGCCGGTCCGAAGGCAGGGATGTGGGTACCCGGCCGCCGCATCGCATCCGGCGTACACCGCACGACCGGATGCGGCCCGTCAGCCGGGAAGGACACTCCGAGACCATGACCACGCATACCCCGCGCCGTCGCCCGCCTCCCCCCGCAGGTGGCAGTGATTTCGCCCGCCTGTCGAAGAAGATCGCCGAGGCCGGCCTGATGAACCGGCGCCCCGGCTACTACACCGTCCGGTCCATCGTCGTGGCCGTCGCCTACGCCGGGGGCTGGAGCGCGTTCGTCGTCATCGGCGCCGGGTGGTGGACCCTGGCGCTCGCCGCGTTCCTCGCCGTGATGTTCGGGCAGGTGGCTCTGCTCGCCCACGACGTCACGCACCGCCAGGTCTTCCGCCGGCGCCGGCCCAGCGAAACGGTCGGCCGCATCGCCGGGGCCGCGATCGGGATGGGCTACGGATGGTGGCAGGACTAACACACCCGCCACCACGCCAACACCAACCACGAGGACCTCGACCCCGACATCGCCCCGGACCTGCTGGTGTGGTCCCAGGACCAAGCCCGCGCCGCGACCGGACTGCCGAGGATCATCGGCCGTCGGCAGGCGTTCCTCTTCTTTCCCCTGCTCCTGCTCGAAGGGGTCAACCTTCATGTCTCCAGCGCGCGAGCACTGGGCAACCGCGCCCTGAAGAACCGCGCCCTGGACGGCACGCTGCTCTACGGGCACACCGCCGCCTACCTGACCGCAGTGTTCATCGTCCTCCCGCCCGGCATGGCGATCGCGTTCCTGGCCGTCCACCAGTGCCTGTTCGGCCTGTACCTCGGTTGTCTGTTCGCCCCCAACCACAAGGGCATGCCGATCCTGACCGGCAAGGACCGCCCCGACTTCCTGCGCCGCCAGGTCCTCACCGCACGCAACGTACGCGGCAGTTGGTTCACCGACCTCGCCCTGGGCGGCCTGAACCACCAGATCGAACACCACCTGTTCCCCAGCATGCCCAGCCCGCACCTGCGCAGGGCCCGGCCCATCGTCCGCCGCTACTGCCAGGACTTGGGAGTCGACTATCGGGAAACCGGACTGATCGCCTCCTACCGGCAAGCACTCGCCAGCCTCCACCGAGCAGGAGCGCCACTGCGGCGAGCCCGTATCAGCAGCGCCCGAGCATGACGCACCGGCGCCGGCGGTAGACGATCTCGCCGCCCTGTCTGAACCAGGAGGCAATCCCGTCGAACCGCTTGCATGAGTCGGCAGCTGTAACGCATCCAGATGCCCTTGCCGTACTCCAGCGCCTTGTCCCGGTGCCCGGCTGAAGTGATCCGGTGAGACCCAGCGGCTGGAACAGCCCCGTCGGCTAACCGGCGCGGCTGCGTCGTCTTACGGCTCCCCTCCCAGATGGGCGCAATCGCAAATCCAGCGTCCCGCGAGCATCGCAGGAGCGCGCACTGTGTGCGGAGCCGAACGCGGTCATGCGCGCAAGCACAGTCGAGATCACGGCGAAGCCCCGCCGGAGCGCTCCGGCGGGGCTTCGTCTCAGGGCTCCGAGCAGAAGCCCCGTCGGGGGATGGTTCCCGGATGGGCTTCACTGCTTCGCCCTCTCTCACATCGCTGTCACGAACTGAGCGGACACCCGCGAACCAGAGGGACCTGACCTGCAAGCTTGTGCGCGCCCCGGAGCGGCTGGACACCCATGGACGATCGATACGACCTGTGCCAGGTGGTACCCAGTGAGGGACCCAGGATCAGGACCGGGGCGTCTTCTGGCCCGTCAAAGCGGTATTGCAGGGTGTTCGGTGGTGTCTCGCTCACCCGCCCGAGCCTCTCATCTGTCACGACAGCCCCTATGAGCGGGGTGCTGGCTGTAGCTGTTTGACCAGGTGGAAGACCTCGCGGGCAGCCTCACGGCTCCCCAGTACCTTCCGGTCCGATGGCGCGTCGCGTTGCCGGTACCGGGCCGCATCGGGCGGTCAGAATCGTGAGGACGCCACAACGATCGGCAGGCCCCGATCGGGACACGCTCCGCCGGCCCGGCACCGGCAACGCACCCTCCCCGGCAACGGCCGACACCGTGAGACCAGGACACTTCGGCCAGGCGTGTCATGAGTCAGGCCCCGGACCCGGGACAGCACCCACCCATCCTCCCGCCCGTCACAGCATCCCCACCCAGAAATACTGAGGATTACGGGCACCGGCATGTGGATCTCACCCGGCCCACGACGATGGGCCGTACTCCCCACTGCTTCCGGAGCTTCTACGCCTCACCGTTCGAAGCCGCCGCGGCCCTGGTCAGGAGCAGAGTCACCAACCGCGTGAGCCGGGGGGCGAACGCGGAGGCCACCTCGCCACATGGGGCTGCCCACCATGAGCACCCCGTCCGTCCGACCGGCCCGGGACGGCCGGATACAGTGCGCGCGACGGCAGCCTGGTTGCTCAAGGAGGGGAAGCGTGACCGACGCCAGCGAAACCCGATCCGCCGACAGTGCGGCGCACACGACTCAGCAGAGCCGACTGCACCGCCTGATGCGCTACCTCCCCCTGATCGCCCCCGTCCTGCTGTGGACCGTGCCCTGCTGGCTGCTGCTGTACACCGGCCAGCACTGGCCGCTCCCTGTCACGCTCGCTGGCACCGCCCTGTTCGCCCTCGGCCTGATCGGTATGCCGCTCGCGATGGTGCGCGGCCACGGCCGACGCCAGCAGGACTGGGCGGCGATCGTCGGAGACACCCTCCTGGGCACCAGCTGGACCCTGTTCACCTGGTCCGTCGTGCTCGGCGTCCCGCTGCGGCTCGCCCTGACCGTGACCGGCGTCGGCGACGGCCAGGACCGGGCCCGGATCGTCACCTGGGCGGTCCTCGGCGTAGCCACCGTGCTGCTCACCTGGGGGTACGCCGAGGCCCGCCGGGTACCTCGGGTACGCCGCCTGGACGTGCAACTTCCGCGCCTGGGAGCCGGGTTGGACGGCACGCGCGTCGTCCTCATCACCGACACCCACTACGGCCCGCTCGACCGCGCCCGCTGGTCGGCGCGGGTCTGCGAGACGGTCAACACGCTGAAGGCCGACCTGGTCTGCCACACCGGAGACATCGCGGACGGCACGGCCGAACGCCGCCGCGCCCAGGCCGCCCCCCTCGGCACCGTGCAGGCCACCCGGGCCCGGGTCTACGTCACCGGCAACCACGAGTACTACAGCGAGGCCCAGGGCTGGGTCGACCTGATGGACGAGCTGGGCTGGGAGCCACTGCGCAACCGCCATCTACTGCTCGAACGCGGTGGCGACACCCTCGTGGTCGCCGGCGTGGATGACGTCACGGCCGAGTCCTCCGGCCTCGCCGGCCACCACGCCGACCTCGCCGGAGCCCTGCACGGCGCCGACCCCGACCTGCCCGTCCTGCTCCTGGCCCACCAGCCCAAGTTCGTCGACCGGGCGGCAGCCGGCGGCGTCGACCTCCAGCTCTCCGGTCACACCCACGGCGGCCAGATCTGGCCCTTCCACCACCTGGTCCGCATCGATCAGCCCGCCCTCGCCGGCCTCAGCCGCCACGGCACCCGCACCCTCCTCTACACCAGCCGTGGCACCGGCTTCTGGGGCCCGCCCTTCCGCGTCTTCGCCCCGAGCGAGATCACCCTGCTCGTACTCCGCTCCCCGCAGCGGCCCCCCATGCCGTAGCGCTGGGAAGGCCGGCGGTTCCGCCTGGAGATGCTGCAATGCACCGGCACCTCGAAGAAGGGCTACGCATCCTGCAACGCCCTGCGCGGCACCAGCGGCACCACCGCCTTCCAGGAAGAGCAGGCGGCGAAGAAGGGCATCGCACCCCAGACCGTCCGGCCGAACGCCGCCGCGGACTCCCCCACCGGCTACGGCCCCAGCGACCTGCAGTCGGCCTACAGCCTGACCTCCGCCGCCTCCGCCAGCGGCTCCGGCAGGACCATCACCACCGCGGGCCCCACGGAAGCCGGTCGGCACACACGGAGCGCGTGGCGTCCAGCGGCTCCTGCATGCCAGCCACCATGCAGGCGAAGCCGGTGCCCTGCGAACCGGCACACCGCGTCATTCCGAAGGAATGCGAAACTCGAATTTGGGACGGTCCCACGGCACGGCGGGCGGGTTCGCGAGCGCGGTCCCGGTCCGCACTGCACCGACGCGGTGGTAGAAGTCCTCGGCAGGACGATGCGACACGACCTTGACACGGTCGAGCCCGGCGGCACGGGCCTCGGACTGCATGTGCGCGACGAGCAGCCGTCCAATACCACGTCCTTGCGCTTCGTCGGCGACGAACAGCAGGTCGAGCTCCGGTGGAGCGAGGACGAGCGAGTAGAACCCGACGACCCGGCCTCCATGCTCGTCGGCGCCGATGGCTACGAAGGCGCGGTGGGCTTCGATGTAATCCGGACCGACCCGGTAGCCCGCCACTGCGGCTGCGTACTTGCCCTCGTAGGCGCCTGAGCCACGCACGAGCCGCGTGAGCCGTTTGGCATCCCGCGCGACTGCCCTCCGTATCGTGATCGGCTGGCTGATCGGAGAAGTGCGTGAACTCATCGGGAGAGTATTTCGCACCGGGGAGTGCCTTCCTGCGGCGGGTCGGCTGCTCGGGCAGGCGATCCTGCACCGCTCCCGGGAACCACTCGTGCGAGCGCAACCGATCTCACGCCGAAGCCGCGCCGGAGCGCTCCGGCGCGGCTTCGGCGTCTCACGGCTCCGCGCGGAGGTCCCCACCGGAACGGCTTCTGGCGAGCCTCGCCGTATCACAGCCCCTATGAGCGGGGTCCTGGCTGTAGCTGTCCGACCAGGTGGAAGACCTCCGGCGGGTAGACCCGGAACTTCCAGGGCCATCGGCGCCGCGTGGGTTGCGGCACCAGGGCCCCCTCCCGCGGAGGCGGGGCGATCTCGACATACAGCGGGCTCGCCACTATCAGTCGATGCTGGCCGTCCACACCATCATGTCGTGGGCCACTCTGGCCGCGTACTCCTGCATCTCACGCGGAGTGCGCACGAGGGATTCGGGGAGAGTCGTCTCACCGCGCGGTCCCGAGAACTCCACCCACTTATACACTCCGATGGAACGGCACGATGCCGGGACCACCGTATGCGCAGTGCACATCTTCTCGAGGTGGGCGATGGCCGTTTCCAGATCCGGGCCCTCGGACTCACTGGCACCGGCCGAGCCGGACTCGCCGACCGCCAGGCGGCCCCCGAGGGCAACGCCGTTGCCTCGACCTCGAGGGATCGGCCTCCAAGGAATCCCTCGGAGCCGCCGTGAAAATGCCGGAGTTTCTCTGGTGAAAAGTAGAGCAATGGGTCCACCCACACCCTTGGTAGCTCGCATGGCATCCGTACTGAACGGAGACCGGCATCCCGAAACGTGGATCCACACGGTCGCCCGCCGCCTGGCGGTGAGCCGCTGGCGGTTGTCCGTCATCGCGCTGACGTTCCGACTTATGGCCAAACCCCCACTCGGTAACTTCCGGTTCCGCACGGGCTCGTGGGGGCGTTCGAGTGCCTTCCCCAGCTGGTCCAACAGCTGGAGGCGGTTCTCGGCGCCCCGGACGCTGCCACATCGGAACCCGCGCCAGCTGTTGCTCCCGCAGCGGTGCCCAAAAAGGGGCCGCCACACCGTGGCGTACCCCGTCCACGTCCTCCCCCCCGGTCGCCAGCCGTCACAGAACCGACATGCTCCATCGAGCTGAACATCGCCTTGCTCGACCGTGCGGCACGCGCGCTCGGGACTGTCGGCCATCAGGAGACCGTCATCGCCGCCCTTACCCTGGCTCTTCGGAGCCAGCAGCAGGCCAAGCGCTCCGAGCCGAAGGCTCCACCCTTGCCTGACTGTGACGTCGTTCGGCGGGTCCTGGCGCGAAGGGTCTTCCCCGGAGCGGAGACGGCAGGCCGCTGACCGCGGACCGTCGGGACTGCCTGAACCGCACAGGACGCCTTCGCCTACCTGTCGATCACGGGGCGATCGGGCAACGCGGAGTCCTTGGCGCGGAATCGGACCAGAGGAGGTTGCGGAGCCTCTTCATCCTTCGAGTCGCCAGGCGGGAGCAGGGTGAAGGCAAGAGAGACCAGGGACGGGTCGACCGGCGTGCCGGGCAGGTACGCGGTGTGTTGGTAGGCGTCACCCGCCTCCAGGACCGGGTAGAGCAATGCGATCCCCCTGCGATCCGGAAGGCTCGCACGAAGAGCCCGGGCGGCCAGGCGATGTGCGGGGCCGCTGATAGTGCCGAAGAGCGGCCCCCTGCGCCGACTGCGGACGAAGAGGGAGAGCTCGGGGGACCCCAGCACAGATCCGGCCCGGCGCTGCGGCGGAGCTAGCTGGGGGGCGAGGATCAGCCAATCCTCGATGCTTGCCCCCGTGGTGCTTGCGTTCTGCAGATAGGCGAGGTGCGGTGCAAAATATCCCGGGGTCAGCCACTCCAGCCTGCTGAGCACCTCAAGGAACTGCGTGTGTCCGATGACAGTCGTGTACGCGGAGAAGGAGGTCTCCTTCCGGCTGCCGTCGGCCGGCACGGAGACGGGGATCACGGGGCTCTGGAAGGTGCCGAGGATCGCGCGCCACCGCTCCGTGTTTCGGCGCTTCGCGCCGATGTCCAGGGGGTAGCCCGACGGTTCGATCCAGCTCCCCGGTGACCGGACCTCCACGAGTTCGGCGTTGTACATCTTGGTGGGACTCGTCGGCTTGAGCCAGGGCAGGTACTGGGCCACCAATGGCGGGAGTTGCGCGGGAGTGATCATCGGCTTGCCGTCCACCAAGTGTGCGTAGTCGGCGAGTTGAGACCGGAACTCCTCCTCATCGCGGCACATCGTTGCGAACGCCTCGTAGAGATCGATCTCTTTGTTCCCAGCAGCTTCACCGCGACTGATGTAGAGCCGGACCAGGTCGGCATAGCCTTCGCGGAAGCCGAACCAGCGGCCCATCTGCATCAGGGTGTCCGCCTGTGAGGCGGCACGGCGGTAGTAGCTGATGGTGAGGCCCTCGACGGTGAAGCCTCGGGCGAGCTTGGCGCCCCCGACTAGGATCTTCCATACGGGGCGCTGGTCGAAGTCCACGCTGGCGCGCTCGATATCCCTGTCACCGTTGACGATGATCACAGGCTTCTCTGAGCCGTCGGCGATGCGGGCACGCGCGGCATCGATGTACGGGATCAGCTCGTCGAACGAGACAGGGCGTGCGAGGTCTTCGGCCCGGTGGGCGGATACGGGGGCAAAGTCCAGGTCGTAGAGCGCCCTCAGCCGATGAAGAGCCTCGGCCTCGAGTGAGCCGGGGACGTACCAGAGCTTAAGGAGACGATCCATGAGCTGGCGATGGTCGGCGATGCGCACGGACTCGTGGACCAGCATGGTGTGGTGACGGTACGCGATACTTCTCGGGTCGAGGGCTTCGCGGTACAGCTTGATGGCGCCCGACAGGACAAAGGCATCGAGGGCCTGTTGCAGAGAGGAGTCGTCGCCCGGTTCGGCTTCGTGGATGGCGCGGACATGGGCCATCTCCTGGGAGTTGGCGACCGTTCGCTTCTCAGGAGGAATGGCAGAGTCCATGTCGTGGAAGTCGCGCGCCCCCATGTACCCGGCCGGGCGGGGCAACGAGAGCACGAAGTCCTTTGGGAAGACGTCCTCCGCATCGTGCGGATCAATGAGGACATTGGCGAACGGCGTAGCCGTATACGCAACGTACTGGGCTCGGGGAAGCAGGCCAAGCAGTTCGGAGAGGAGTCCGTTGATGGCGCTGCGCTCACGGCCTTCACGTTGATGCCCAGGGTGCAGCGTATTGACCGATCCGTGGTCGGACTCGTCGTCCACGATCAGTGCCGGAATCTCCTGCAACTGGGCACCGAGCCTATGCAAGTCCCTGATAACCGAGCCGAGCACGGCCTTGTTCTTCTTGACCACCATGAGCCGGGCGGCCGTGCGATGCAGGTTGGCCGGGTGGTACAGCGGCAGCGTGGGATCACGCTTCTCGAACTCGAGTGCGGTGATCCCCTGTTGCAGGGACTGGTAGTCGCTGTTCAGGGTCGTGAGCCGGAGAACGTCGAACGCTCCGTGGAGGGATGGAAGCCCGCCGTGAGTCAAGAACAGTCCCGCCCTCCACTCCGGGTCCAAGGCGTACTCGCAGTCCTCTTCGGGGGCTCCGCGCAGAATGTTCTCGCGACCGACCAACTCCTTGTCGATCCGCCGTTGTGTCTGGGTGCGGAGGATGTTGAGAGAGCCACTGAGGATGATGACCAATCGGTAGCCGGCATCGACGGCCTTGGCGACGACCCCAGTAATGCTGGCGGTCTTCCCGGACTGGACGTAACCGATGACCAAACCCTTGGACTGGTAGGCGGCAGCATCAGTGGGGTCCGCGAGACGTGCGACCACTTGGGCAGCGCTCTCTCCCACGGTGGCCACGGCCTCGGCGGTCCATCCCTTGACTTGCGCCAGGTAGCGCTGGTAGGCGGGCCAGTACCAGGGGCGGCCGGGCTGGTGAGTGGGCGTGTACCACGGGGTGAACTCGCTACTGATGATGATCGGTCCTTCAGCGAAGGAGATCGGGATCAGCTCCGTGAGCACTCTGCGGGTCGCGGGCTCCAGTGCGAGGCGCTCATACACCGCGATGCGCCGCTCGGCAGTACGGGGTGGGGTGGATGTCCAAGCAGGCTGTTCCGCGTGGTCCCATTCGGTGAGGCTTCGTCGCCACGGAGCCAGGAGCGGGGCAGCGGTTTCGCCTGACGCCAGGTGACTGCGGAAAGTGAACTGGCTCGCGTCCAGAGCACTGGCACCCGATACAGACGAATGATCCTCGGACCAGTATTCGAGGGCGCGTGCGAGCGGACGGGGGCCGTTGGCGTGCATGGCTCCCAGCGCCAGGGAATGCACCTCGAGCGCAACGTCATCGACAGCGGCGTCGCCGCCGACCTGTAACGGTACGAGTTCGTCGAGCGCGTCGCGATGCAGCTGATCCAGCCCCAGTCGCCGATAGCTGGCCACGCGGCGCTCGGGGGTGCACGGTGCGGTGTCCGTCCAAGTCAAGGCCGGGGCGCGATCGTATTGGTTCAGCGCAGTGCGCCAGCGGCGATGGGTGTCGTGCGAAATGGAGGTGACGGCATCGCGTGCACCTGTCGCGCGAAGTGCGGCGTACCGCTCCAGTTCGCTGAGGAGGTCATCGGAGGTGTCGGCCAGCGGTCCGGTGGAAAGGCGCAGCTGAGTCTTCAGCCTGCGGCTCTCCGCTTGGGCCCGATCCAAGGCGCCCATCGTGGCCAAGTGCTGGCGGGTCGCCGTCTCGTACTGCACTTTCTGATTGAGCATGCGCGCCGTCAGTGTCCGGATGCTGCTCTCTCCGTGCTCCGCCTTCTCCTCAGCCCGCCGGCTGTGGAGGTTCCGCAAAGTGGTGGCGTCTTCCGCGGTGAGACGGGTGCCGGCCAGTTCGATGGTCTTCTCGATGAAGTCTTTGGACGGAAGGCGGTTCCCGCTCAGATATCGACTCACCACCGACACGCTCAGGTGATGTCGCCTGGCGTATTCCCTCAAGGTGATCTGCATGACCTCGAACGCACCACGTAGGGCTTTGGCCAGGGCTTGATGGAGTTCAGGCAGCTCCTTGCTCAACTCGCGCAGGTTTCCGCCTGCCCAGTGTTCTGACGGCACCAGACAGTCCTACCGGTTGTTGGGCTGGCTCGTGTCTGTTGCCGGAGATTTGGCAACAGACCTGGCCTGTTGCGCTGTGATCCGGCAACGCGTTGCCACGGGTGCACCAGAGTCCCGTGCGAAACGGTCGGGGCTCGGCCATGCCCGTGGCCCTGACCCGATGTGCGCGTCACGCATGTGAGGAAGGCGAACGATGCGAAAGCGTCCAAGGAAGTCGAAGATCTCCCCTCGGAATTCCCGACGTGCGCGTCGGATGATCCGCCGGGCCTGGCTGCTGATCGGCCGGTTCGTGCTCCGCGGTGCGGCGACCGCATTGGGCGCCACGCTGACAGCCTGGCTCACCTGGTGGGTACGGAGTCGTTGACTGGGGCTTCACCACATGGGCCGAGGCAGGCGACTTCATGGAGCGCGATCTGCTCTCAGCGCGCCACCGTCCAACTGCATGCAGTGCCTGGCATCTTCAACGAAGCCGGGCACCTTGCGTTGAAGGCGTTACATTCCGTCACTCGCGATCAGGAACTTACTGTCGCACCATGCGTGCCGGCGGCCGTCAGGGCCGGGGCCGGGGAGTGGCGGGTGTGCAGGCGGTGCAGGTAGGTGTGGGCGCTGGGCAGGGTTTCCAGCAGGATGCGCTGCTGGCGGCGGATCCGCGTGAAGTGGGCGTCGGCGGCCCGGCGGGCGGCCGTGCGGTGCCGCAGCGCCGCCGGTGGGGGGCCTCCCTGCGGGTCGAGGGCGGCCAGCACGGTCCGCAGGCGCGTTTCGCCCGGTTCGGGGGTCAGTCCGGCGCGATGTGCCTCCAGACAGGCCGACAGGGTGTCGGACGGCGGCAGTTCGTGGTGCGCCTGCCAGAACGGCGTGTCCGCTCGCGGGGCGGCCCGGTAGAGGAGCTGGGCCAGGTCGTCGGCCGCCGCCGCGTCGGCCGCGGCGGCCCGGTTGAAGCGGTCCGCCGGGGCGTGCGGGTGCTGGGGTGCGGGGAAGTCGCGTACCAGGCGGTCGAGTTGGCGTAGTACGCCCGCGAGGCCGTCGTCGGCGAGCGGGTCGGCGGACCGGGCGGCCGGGCCGAGCGCCACGCAGTTGTGCACCCAGGCGCGGCGGGCGGCCCCGGCGGGCCGGTGCTCGACGCGCACGTCGGCCAGGGCGGGGCGCAGGCCCCACAGGGCGCACAGCGTGCGCACCGCCCGCTCCTCGTCCGTCCACGCGCTCGCGCAGACGAGTCCGGCGCCGATCCGGTCCGGGAGCGGACGGTGCCAGGCCCAGCCGAACGGCAGGGCGGTGGCCGTGCCGTTCGGCTCGATACCGGCCACGGCGCTGTCGTAGGGCACGCTGACGGTGACCGTGCGATCGGTGAGCGGGTGGCCCGCCCCGGTGGTGAAGGGTTCGCGGAGCACCCCGCTCAGCAGCAGGCTCGCCGGGCCGGAGCAGTCCAGGAAGAGGTCTCCCGCGAGCCGGGCGCCGTCGGCGGTGCGCAGGGCGGTGAGCATGCCGTCGCCGTCCCGGTCGGCGCCCAGCAGCGCACCCCGCGCGGTGCGGACTCCGAATCGCTGTACGGCTGTTCGGCGCAGGAATCGCGTGAGGAGTTCGGCGTCGGCGTGCCAGCCGTAGGGAACGGCGATCCTGCCGTCCAGCCAGCGTGGCGATCTGCGGGCGTCCAGCAGCGCCGGCTCACGGAAACAGGCGCGGTCCAGTGGTTCGACGGTCTCGCCCGTGCGGCGGCGCAGCCGCCAGAATTCCGACAGCGGGAATTCCTCGCATTCGGGGAGGGGCGCGAAGGGCCGGTCGAAGCGATCCGGTGCGTGGCCGGGCAGGGGACGCGGGGCGAGTTGTGCCGCGCCCCCGCTGCGCCAGTTGACGTACCGCACGCCGAGCGTGAAGGACGCCGAGCAGGCGCGCATCCAGGTCTCCTCCTGGATGCCCAGCCGGTCGAAGAGGTCCCGCTGCACCTGCGGGGACAGGGCCACGACCCGGCCGTTCGGGTCGGCCGCCGGGGTGGGCCGCGGGGTTTCCAGCACGGTGACGCCGACCGCCGGGCCGAATGTGGCGGCCAGCCGGGCGGCGGCCGCCCAGGCGGTCAGCGTGCCGCCGACGACCACGATTTCTCCTATTTCCAGGCTGTCCATGAGGGAATTCTCGACGGCGGCCCATATGCGTTCTGTATTGCCCTGTATTCCTTCTGTACCGGCGAATACAGAGCGGCCGGGGAGTGCGTACAGAAGGGAACTCCACTCTGTTTGTGCGGGGCCTGAGAGGGACCCGATACGAAGAGGAGGAGAAATGTACGACGAGCTGAACTCCCCGAATCAGGTCCAGCACCCTCTGGAATATCTGACGGAGATCGAGAATTCCGCGGCGCTGGACCAGGAACTGCTGCTGCGGGACGCCGGGACGCCATGGGCGGACCTGCTGGCGGCCTACGTGGACGCGCTGAACGAGCTGGCCGTGCGGGGGCCGGAGGGAAACGGGTACGTCGGCACGTATGGACTGGACGAGGGGCACGCGGGCGGGTGCGGCTGAGCCGTGACACGCAAAAGCCCGGTGGCCGGCCCGTCGGAGGGGTGGGCCGGCCACCGGGCCGGGAGGGAAAGGGCGGAGCGGAGCGCTGGTTCAGGCGGCGGCGGTGTGCCGGTCGTGCGGGCGGTGCCGGGTCGCGGTCGGGCAGTGTTGCAGCGCGTACAGCCGTACCAGCGGCATCAGCCGGTAACAGGGCTCGCCGTGGTGCGTGCTGCCGGCCTCGTCCCCGTTCGGCGACGCCGTCAGCAGCCGGGCGTCGGTGAGCTCTTCCAGCAGGTCCTCCGCGTGCCTCGGGGTGAGGTCCAGCAGCGCGGCGGCGTCCCGGGCGGTCAGCCGGGAGGGACCGGTCGCCGCGAGCACGCCGAGCGCCTCGGCGGCGGCGGGGGTGAGCGCGTGCAGCGCGGTGCGCAGTGCGGTGCCGAGGTCGAGGGCGCCGATCCGCAGTTCGTCGAGGCGATGCTCCTCGGGCGCGAGGCGGTCGGCGAGGCGGGCGACCGGCCAGTGCGGGCGCGTGACGAGCCGGACGCCGGCGATCCGCAGCGCGAGCGGCAGCCGGTCGCAGAACTCGGCCACGCGCAGGGTCGCTTCGGGTTCCGCGGCGAGGCGTTCGGCGCCCGCCACCGACGCGAGGAGTTCGGCCGCCTCGGCCGGGGCCATGGGGCCGAGCCGGACCAGCCGCACCGCGCCCAGCGAGGCGAGCGTGGGGTGGGTGCCGGTGACGACGGTGCGGCTGGGGCCGCCGCCGGGCAGCAGCGGCCGTACCTGGGTGTCGTCCGCGGCGTTGTCCAGAACGATCAGCATGCGCCGGTCCGCGACCAGTGCGCGGAAGAGCCGCGCCCGGTCGTCGACGCCCTCGGGCAGCCGGTCGCCGTCGGCCCCGAGCGCCCGCAGGAACCAGCCCAGCACCTCGCGGGCCTCGCGCCGACCGCCGTCACCGGTGCGCAGATCCGCGTACAACTGCCCGTCGGGAAACTCCCCACGGCACACGTCACCGACCCGCAACGCCAACGCCGACGTCCCGGTCCCGGGCGCCCCCGCGACAACGACGTCGTACCGCCCCCGCAACGCGTCGATCACCTCCCGCACTTCCGCGCCCCGACCCACGAAGTCGACCGGCGGCGCGGGAAGGAGAGCGGGGATGACACGGGCGGGTGTACCGGGGGGTGTGGTGGTCGGGGGGTGGGGGGCGGCCGGGGGGTGGGGGACCGTGCTGGCCGGGCGCGTGATGGCTGTGGCACTCGGCTGCGGGACGGGCGGAGCCACCGGGTCATGAGGGGCCACAGCAGGCGGGTCCGGGACGCCCCGGGCCTCCGGGTAATGAAGGGCCCTTGTGGCCGTGTAATCGGTGGCCGTGGCCGCCATTGGCCGGATGGCCTCGGTGGTCGGGGGCGCCGTCGTTCCGTCGGCGGTCGGCATGGTGGACCCGGGTGCCGGGTACATCCGGGCCGGCGTCGCCGCGTGCGCGGTGGCCGGCGCCGGTGGGCAGGCCCTCGTGTCGCCGGCGGGCGTCGCGGCGGGGCCGGACGCCGCCGACGCCGGCGCTCCCCCAGCGACCGCCCGGCTCGCAGCGGCAGCCGCGCCGGGTCCCGCCCCGACCGCCCCAGGCTCGACCAACGTGCCCGTCCCCAGCTGGACTTCGGACCCAGCCGCCGACCGCAGCCCGGACCCGGCCGCCACCCCCAGCCCGACCCCCCACCCGGCCGCCACCCCCAGCCCGACCCCCGACCCGGCCGCCACCGCCAGCCCGACCCCGGACCCAACCGCAGCGTCCGGCCCGGGTGTCGGCTCGGCCGTCGGCGTTTCCCCCGGTGCCGCCGTGGCGGGCGCCGGGGGTGCGGTGATGTGGGTGGTGGGGCGTTCCGGGGCCTCGGGATGGGGGACCGTGCCGGTGAGGATCTGTTGGTGGAGGGTGCGCAGGGCGGGGCCGGGGTCGATGCCCAGGTCGGTGGTGAGGAGGCGGCGGCCTTCGTCGTAGACGGACAGGGCGTCCGCCTGGCGGCCGCCGCGGTGCAGGGCGGTCATCAGCTGGCCGCGCAGGCGCTCGCGCAGCGGGTGGCTGCGGACGTGACCGGTGAGGGCGGGGACCAGGTCGTCGTGGCGGCCGAGGGCGAGTGCCGCCTCGGTGTGCTCCTCGAGCGCGGCGAGCCGGGCCTCCTCCAGGCGCGGCCCCTCGGCCTGGGCGAGCTGCTCGGTGACATCGCCGAGGGCCGGCCCGTGCCAGAGCCCGAGCGCCTCGGCGAGGCTGCGCTCGGCGTCGGCGAAGCGCCCGGCGCGCAGGTGGTCCCGGCCCGCGTCGGCGAGTTCGCGGAAGGTGTGCCAGTCGAGGGTGGCCCCGGCCAGGTCCATCCGGTAGCCGCTGCCGCGCCGGGTCAGGTGGGTCCCGGGGCCGAGCCGGGTGCGCAGCCGGGACACATAGGTGTAGAGCTGGCGGGTGCTCGTGGCGGGCGGGTCCCAGCCCCAGAGCAGGGTGGTCAGCCGCTCGTCCGTGACGAGCCCGCCCTGCGCGAGCAGCAGCACGGCGAGAGTGGCCCGCTGCTTGGCGCCGTCGAGCGGTACGGGGTGCCCGTCGCGTTCGGCGGACACGGGGCCGAGAATCCTGAATTCCATCGCGGGCCTCCGCGGCTGCGCGGGCCCGCTGCGGTCCCGGGCCGTCTGCCGCGAAAAGCTACTGACCTGCGGTTTTTCATCATTGTCGGGTCGATTTCGAGGCCGCGAAACAGCTTTGAAAGCGGCGTAAAAAGGCGGCTCCGTAGCGTTCTCGGTGTCAGGCCGGGCAGTGCCCCGGACCGCCGGACACCACCCCCAGGAGGACCCCGTGAACCGCATCTTCCACACCGCCCGCAAGGCCGCCGCGACCGCTCCGGTGGGCCGGCTCGCGGCCGGTGCCGTGCTGCTTCTCGCCGCGGTCGGCACGCTCGGCGCCACGCACGACCTGAGCCCCCTCGCCGGTCACGCGCCGGCCGGCGTCCGGGCGGACGACCGGTGGACGTCGGTGCGGGCCGCGGACGATCCCTGGACGCTGACCCGGAAGGTCGTGCAGCGTGACGATCCCTGGACGTCCGCCCCCGCCTCCCCCGCCCCCGCCTCTCCCGCCTCCACCACGCTCGCCTCCGCCGCCCCGCTGCGCGACGACCCGTGGACGTGACCGGCGGGCCGGCGCCGCGGCCGGTCAGGGGCGGGCGAGGGCGAACAGCAGGCCGGCGTCGGCCGGTTCGTCCTGCGCGAGCGCCGCCAGCAGGCGGTCCACTCGGTCCCGCCACTGCCGTACGCCGACATCGGCGAAGAGTTCCCCCGCGCTGCGCAGACTCGCCGCGGCACCGGCCCGGTCCGCGCGCAGCATCAGCACACAGCCGAGCAGGACGGCCGCCCGTGCCTGGACGTACCGGTCCGGCACCTGGTCGGCGGCCTCGATCGCGTCCCGCAACACCGTCTCCGCCTCCGCGAGCCGGTCCTGGCACCACAGTGCCTCCCCCAGCGCGCGCAGCACATGCGCCTCGCCCCGCCGGTCGCCGCTGTCGAGCACCAGCTCCAGGGCGCGCCGGCACGCCGCCTCGGCCCGTTCCCCGTCCCCTTGCTGAATGAGTGCGTCGGCCAGCCGTACGGTGCTCTGCGCCTCGCCGCGGGCCACGCCGAGCCCCCGGCTCTTGGCCACCGCCTCCGACGACAGCAGCAGGCTGGCCTGTGCGTCGCCCCGCTCCAGTTCCATCTGCGCGAGCAGGCCCAGCACATGGGCCTCCGCGTAGTGGTCACCGACCTCGCGGAAGATCTCCAGGGCGGCCCGGCCCAGTTCGAGGGCGCCGTCCAGATCCGAGCGGTGGCGTGCGCACAGCGCGAGGTTGCGCAGCACGAGGGCGCGGCCCTGGTGCCGGTCCAGTTCCTCGAACAGGCGCAGGGCGGGCAGCAGCCGTTCATGGGCGGAGTCGAAGTCCCACTGGATGATCTCCAGGGTGCCCAGGGACTGCAGCAGCGCCGCCTCGCCCAGCCGGTCGCCGGTGCGCCGGGCGGCGGCCAGGGCACTCTCGGCGCAGTCCCGCCAGTCCTCCAGGTAGTTGCGGTTCTGGAACAGGGTGACCGCGGTGACGGCCAGGTCCCAGGCGTGGGCGGACTCGTCCTCGCGGGACAGCTGGTCGACGAGCGCGGTGAGGGCGAGCCGCTCGGTCTCGAACCAGGCCATGGGATCCTCCAGCAGGCTGTCCACGAGGTGGGCGGGCAGCTCCCGCAGCGGTGCCGGACCGTGGACGACCGTGTAGTCACCGCCGTACATCCGGCGGTGGGCCTCGCGGGCGAGGGCGAGCCAGGTGCCGCTGACGCGACGCACGGCGGCGCAGCGCTCGGCGTCGGGGTCCTCCTCCAGGGCGCGTTCGCGGGCGAACAGCCGCAGCAGGTCCTGGAAGCGGTAGCGGACGTGGCCGACGCCGACGCTGACGGGTTCGAGCAGCTGGGCGTCGACGAGCTGCTCGATGAGGTCCTCGGCGTCGACGAGGTCGAGGTCGAGCAGGGCAGCGCCGGTCCACGCGGAGAACTCGGGCACGCTGAGCACGCCGAGCAGCCGGAACATCCGGGCGGTGCCGGCGGGCAGGCCGCGGTAGCTGAGCCTGAGGCCGGCGCGCACGCCGCGGGAGTCGATGCTGAGTTCGTCGAGTCTGCGGTGCTGGTCCTCCAGGCGGGACAGCAGGGTCCGTACCGTCCAGTGGGGTTTGGCGGCGAGCCGGGCGGCGGCGATCCGCAGCGCCAGCGGCAGCCGGTCGCACAGCTCGCTCAGCCGGGCCGCGCCGACCGGGTCGGCCGCGCAGCGGTCGTCGCCCGCGACCCGGGAGAGCAGGGTGATCGACTCGTCCTGGGCGAGGGAGCCCAGCTGGAGGGGGACGAAGGCGTAGTCGCCGGCCAGGGCGCCGCCCATGCTGTCGCGGCTGGTGACCAGGACGCAGGCGCGGGAGGTGCCGGGCAGCAGCGGGCGTATCTGCGCGAACGAGCGGGCGTTGTCGAGGACGATCAGCACCCGCCGCCCGCCCAGGACGCTGCGGAACAGCGCGGTGCGCTCGACCTGGTCGGCGGGGATCTGCGGGCCCGGCACCCCGAGGGCGCGCAGGAAGCGGTCGAGGACGGCACTCGGTTTGCGCGGTGCCTCCTCCTCGTCGTACCCGCGCAGGTCGGCGAAGAGCTGGCCGTCCGGGAAGCGGGCGGCCACCTGGTGGGACCAGTGGACGGCGAGCGCGGTCTTGCCCACGCCTCCGGTGCCGGTGATGGAGCCGACCGGCAGGGCCGCCCCGTCGAGGTGGTCCAGGAGCCGGTCGAGGGTGGCGAGTTCGTCCCGGCGTCCGGTGAACGAGGCCGGGGCGGGCGGCAGATGGGCGGGCACGATCGTGGCCGGTGCGAGGGTGACCTGTTCCGGGGGCGCGAGCAGTCCCGGGGAGTCGGCGAGTACCTCCTCGTGCAGTTCCCTGAGGGCCGGGCCGGGGTCGATGCCGAGCTCCTCGGCGAACAGCCGCTGGGCCTCCCGGTACGTCTCCAGGGCCTCCGCGCGCCGGCCGCACCGGTACTGGGCCAGCATCAGCTGGGCGACGGCCTGTTCGCGCAGCGGGTTGTCGCGTACGAACCGGGCGAGTTCGGCGCTGAGTTCGCCGTGCTGGCCGAGTTCCAGGCGTACGGCGGTGAGCTGCTCGTACACGTCGAGGCGCAGCTCGGTCAGCCGGGTCGCCTCGGCCTCCACGCGCTCGGCGGTGACACCCGCCAGGGCGGGCCCGCGCCACATGGCGAGGGCCTCCTCGAAGTGGGCGCGTGCCTCCTCCAGGTCGCCCCGGCGGGCGGCGGCCTGCCCCTCGGCGGCCCGTTCCTCGAACTCGACGGCGTCGATGCGGTGTTCGCCGGCGAAGAGCATGTAGCCGGGGTGGCTGGTGACGAGGACGCCGTCGACGCCGAACGCGGTCTTGAGGGACTTGCGCAGTGCCGAGACGCAGATGGCGATCTGGTTGCGCGCGGTGGCGGGCGGTTCGCCGTGCCAGACGGCGTCGGCGAGGGTGTCGACGGAGACGACCCGGCCGGGGGCGAGCAGCAGCATCGACATGATGGTGCGCTGGCGGCCGCCCTGCAGGGTCATGGGCCGTCCCTCGGCGCTGATGTCCAGCGGCCCCAGGATCCGGAACACCACCTGAAGCACCGCTGCCTCCCGAACTCCGGCCGCAGCCGCACCGTACGGCCCGTTTCGCCGCTTTCTGTCTGAGTAACAAGGCGCCGCACGGGGCCGCAACGCGGGCGGCAGCAAGCTGCCAGTACGGACCTGATCAGGCGCGGGCCCGCCAGGACGCCGGCGGCGTGGCCGCGGGGCGGTGCCAGCGGGCGGGCACCGGCTCCCGGCCGGCGGCTTCGGCGGGGGCCGCGGCGAGCGCGGTGAGCAGCGCGGCGACAGCGGCGACCTCCTCGGGCGTGGGGTTCCCCCCGATGACCCGGAACAGGGCGGGCCCGAGCGGCCCTTCGAGGGCGGAGGCGGCCGGGGCGGGGCCGAGGGACGCCCCGGGGGTGGGGGCGGCTGGGGCGGAGGCGAGGCGCGCCTCGGGGGTGGGGGCGAGCGGCCCGTCGAGCGTGGGGGCTAGCGGCTCATCAAGCGCGGGGGCGGCCGAGGCAGGGCCGAGGGGCGCCTGGGGGGTGAGGGCGGCCGGGGCAGAGCCGAGGCACGCCTCGGGAGTGGGGGCGAGCGGCCCGTCGAGCGCGGGGGCGGCCGAGGCGGGGCCGAGTGGGGCCTCAGGGGTGAGGGCGGCCGGGGCGGAGCCGAGGCGCGCCTCGGGGGCGGGGGCTAGCGGCTCATCGAGCGCGGGGGCGGCCGAGGCGGGGCCGAGTGGCGCCTCAGGGGTGAGGGCAGCCGGGGCAGAGCCGAGGCACGCCTCGGGGGCGGGGGCGAGCGACCCGTCGAGCGCGGGGGCGGCCGGGGCGGGGGCGAGTGGCGCCTCGAAGGTGGGAGCAAGCGGCCCTGCCAGCCCGGGGCCCATCGGCCCATCGAGCGCAGGGGCAGCGGGAGCGGGGCTGACCGACCCACCGAGCACAGGCGCTAGCGACCCTTCCAGCGCGGGGGCCAGCGGCCCGTCGAGCGCGGGGGCGGCCGAGGCAGGGTCGAGCGGCGCCTCCAAGGTGGGGGCAAGCGGCCCTGCCAGCCCGGGGCCTAGCGGCCCATCGAGCCCGCGGCCCAGCGGCCCAACGAGCGCAGGGGCAGCGGGGGCAGGGCTGACCGGCCCATCGTGTACGGGAGCGAGCGGCGCCCCCAGAATCGCGGATGTCGCCGAGGCGGCATCGGGTGGGCCTTCGGGGGCGGGACCGGGCCGCTCTTCGCGCGTCGTGGGTGGGGCCGGGGACGTGCGGGTCATGAGGGCCTCCTCACATCGGGGGGTTGCCGTGTTTGCGGGTGGGCAGGCCGGCGTGCTTGGTGCGCAGCATCACCAGGGCGGCGATCAGCGTGGAGCGGGTATCGGCGGGGTCGATGACGTCGTCGACGAGGCCGCGTTCGGCCGCGTAGTACGGGTGCATCAGCTCGGCCTTGTACTCCTTGACGAGCTGCTGCCGCATCGCGTCGGGATCCTCCGCCCCGGCGATCTGACGGCGGAAGACGACGTTCGCCGCGCCCTCGGCCCCCATGACGGCGATCTCGTTGGCGGGCCAGGCCAGGGAGAGGTCGGCGCCGATGGACCGCGAGTCCATGACGATGTACGCGCCGCCGTACGCCTTGCGCAGGATCAGCGAAATCCTCGGCACGGTCGCGTTGCAGTAGGCGTACAGCAGCTTCGCGCCGTGGCGGATGATTCCGCCGTGCTCCTGGTCGACGCCCGGCAGGAACCCGGGGACGTCGACGAGGGTGACCAGCGGGATCGAGAAGGCGTCGCAGAGCTGCACGAAGCGGGCGGCCTTTTCGGAGGAGTGGATGTCGAGGACACCGGCGAGGGAGCTGGGCTGGCTCGCGACGATGCCGACGACCTGGCCGCCGAGCCGGGCGAGGGTGGTGATCACGCTGGTGGCCCAGCGTTCGTGGACCTCCATGTGCTCGCCGTCGTCGACGACTTCGGCGATCACCTCGCGCATGTCGTAGGGGCGGCTGCCGTCGAGCGGCACCAGCGCGCGCAGCCGTTCGCAGCGTCGGTCGGCGGGGTCCGTGGCCGCGGCGGCGGGTGGTGCCTCGCGGTTGTTCTGCGGGAGCAGTGAGAGGAGGTACCGCACCTCGGCGATGCAGGTCTCCTCGTCGTCGTACGCGAAGTGACACACACCGCTCGTCTCGGCGTGCACATCGGCGCCGCCGAGGCCGTTCTGGGTGATCTCCTCGCCGGTGACCGCCTTGACCACGTCCGGGCCCGTGATGAACATCTGCGAGGTCTCGCGGACCATGAACACGAAGTCCGTCAGCGCCGGCGAGTAGGCCGCGCCGCCCGCGCACGGGCCCAGCATCACGGAGATCTGCGGGATCACCCCGGACGCCTTGGTGTTGCGCTGGAAGATCCCGCCATAGCCCGCGAGCGCGCTCACACCCTCCTGGATACGGGCGCCCGCGCCGTCGTTCAGCGAGACCAGCGGCGCACCGGCCGCGATGGCCATGTCCATGATCTTGTGGATCTTCGTGGCATGGGCCTCGCCCAGCGCACCACCGAAGATCCGGAAGTCATGCGCGTACACGAAGACCGTACGGCCCTCCACCGTGCCCCAGCCCGTGATCACACCGTCGGTGTACGGCTTCTTCGCCTCCAGACCGAAGCCCTGCGCACGGTGCCGGCGCAGCTGCTCGACCTCCTGGAAGGACCCCGGGTCCACGAGCAGCTCGATCCGCTCCCGCGCCGTCAGCTTGCCCTTGGCGTGCTGCGCCTCGGTCGCGGCCGGCGCGCCGTCGAGGACCTCGCGGCGGACGCGGTCGAGTTCGGCGATCCGCTCCTGCATCGTCATGGCCGACTCCCTTGCCGGTTCAGCTGGTTCGGTGGGCGACGTAGTCGCACAGGGCGAGCAGTGCGCGCCGCGCGGGCAGCGCGGGCAGTGCGTCGAGGGCCGCGCGGGCCCGGTCCAGGCGGCGGCGCAGCACGGCTTCGGTCTCGGCGAGGGCGGGCGAGCGGGCGAAGAGGTCCAGGGCGCGTCGCGCGCTGCCCGCGGGGACGGGGCCCGCCGCGAGCAGGGCGCGCAGCTCGGCGTCGGCCGGGTCGGTGCTCTCCAGGACCAGCAGCACCGGCAGGGTGGGCACCCCGGCCACCAGGTCGGTGCCGCGCTCCTTGCCGCTGACGTCGGCCGGGGACCGCAGGTCGAGCAGGTCGTCGGCGATCTGGAAGGCGACGCCGAGGTGTTCGCCGTACTCGGTCAGCGCGGTCACGGCCGCGGCGGGCGCGCCGGACTGGAGGGCGCCGATGCCCAGCGACATCGCGAGCAGGGCCGCGGTCTTGCCCGCGAGCACCTGGAAGTAGTGGGTGACCGGGTCCTCGCCGGGGGCGGGGCCGGTCAGTTCGCGCAGCTGGCCGGCCACCAGGCGGCCCGCCGTACGGGCGTTGAGCTGTACGGCCTCGGGGCCGAGCTGTGCGGCCAGTTGGGCGGCGCGGGCGAGCAGCCAGTCGCCGCCCAGCACCGCGGCCCGTTCACCGAAGCGGGCGTGGGCGCTGGGCACGCCGTGCCGGGTGGGGGCGCCGTCCATGACGTCGTCGTGGTACAGGGAGGCGATGTGCACGAGTTCGGCGATGACGGCCGCCTGGGTGATCCCGTCCCGCCACGGTTCGCCGAACTCGGCGCCGAGCAGCACCAGCAGGGGCCGCATCCGTTTGCCGCCGGCCTCGGCGAGATATCCGGTGAGCGCGCCCACACGGGGATCACCGGCGTCCTGCGCCAGGGCGAGGAGCCATTTCTCGACACCTTCCAGGGATTCCCGCAGCCGGGCCCGGAGGCCGGGATCGTCGAGGGCGAGCCGGTCGAGCGGGCCGGTTTCCAAAGGAGGTTCGGCGCGAAGTTCCGACGCGGTCCCGTCGGCGTGTCGCACATTCATCGCCAGACCCTTCCGATACGTGGTGGAGCAGTGCCGATCTCGCACCTGCGGACGACCACTGTCCGTACCGGTCCCATGGGGTCTCAACTGCGCTGACATGAAGGTGCCAGCCACCAGGGGGGCGCGCCGGGAAACCCGGAACGTCAGCTTCCTGCCATTTACGGGGTGACCGGCCCGGAATCCCGGCCCCGGCGTTAAGTTCCCTTCCCGAAAGCCGCGTCGAACTCCGGCTCGATCGAACTCCGTGGAAAAGGACGGGAATTGCGTACCCGATTCGCTCTCTGTGTGGTGCTCGCCGCCACTGTGCTCACCACCGCCGCACCCGCCGCCCTGGCCGCCGGGGACGGCGCCCGGCCCGCCGCCCGTTCCTGTGGCGCGCTGCGGCTGACGGGTTCGCTGCCCGTCCCGCCCGCGGGCCTTGCGGTGCAGCAGGACGTCTCGATCGGCGCGGACTGCCGGGCGCGGCTCGGCGCGGTGCGGCTGGTGCCGGTGGGCCGGGTGGCCCAGGCCGCGCCGGCGCACCGGGCCACGGCCGCCCCCGCGGCGGACGGCACGCATCATGTCTCCGGCTGGAACGAGATGTACGACTGCTGCGGCATCCGGATGACCGGCCTGTACACGACCGCCGACTGGACCACCGGCGGCGGCCGGGTCGTCAGCGCCGCCGCCGACGCCACCGAGCAGTACAACCGCGAGCCGTGGAACGCCGGCTGGTCGCCGGCGTCGAGCGGCCACGGGGCCGACTGCACCGCGGACTGCGCCGTCTCCCACACCGAGGCACACGCCGACTTCAGCTACCGGGGCATCTTCGACGTGACCGGGAACTGGTACGCCAACAGCCACCACTCGTACGTCGACCTGGGCGCCGACGGCACCGCCTCCTGCCGTTTCGACGTCGAGCTGCGGCACACCTTCGTCGGCTGGAACTGGCGGCACGGCTGCGCCTGACGGTGGCAGCAAGCTGCCACGAACCGGCATGAGGGGGGTCCGCGCTTCCTACACTCGCCGAAATCCCCCACCGCACGAGCCGTTTCGGGCGCCCGCGCCGCCCAGCCGGGCAGGCCGGGCGGCCCGTGCCGTGCACCTGCTCACGAAGGAGTCTCATGTTCGGACGGATCGGACGGGCCGCCGTCCTCCGGCCCTGGCTGACCATCTCGGCCTGGATCGTGGCGGCGGTGGCACTGGCCGTGCTCGCCCCGCAACTGAAGTCCACCGGCGACCAGGCCGACTTCCTGCCCTCGCACTACGAGTCGGTGCAGGCCGGCAAGGTGCAGGAGCGCGCGTTCCCCCGGCACGAACAGCCGGCGGCCCTCGCGGTGTTCCAGCGCGCCGACGGCGGGAAGCTGACCGCCCGGGACCAGGCCGAGGTCGCCGAGATCACCTCACGTCTGCAGGGCCTCGGCATCGACCACATCAAGCGGATCGAGACCAACGCGCAGGCCGTCTCGCCCAACCGGCAGATAGCTCTGGCCAGTGTCGTCGCCACCGTCAAGGACCCCTACGACCCGGGGCTGATGGACTCGGTGGACAAGCTGCGCGACAAGGCCAAGCCGCTGCTCGGCGGCACCGGTCTGCGGCTCGGCATCACCGGGCAGGCGGCCAGCGCGCTGGACTCCAAGAAGGCGTCGGGCGACACCGACTCCATGATCATGTCGGCCACGCTGGTGCTCATCGTCGTCCTGCTGCTGCTCATCTTCCGCAGCCCGCTCATCGCCGTGCTCCCGGTGCTGATCATCGGGGTGGCCTTCATGGTCGCCACCGGCTTGATCGCGACGGCGGCGGAGCTGGGCGGTCTCAAGGCCGACAGTTCCATCTCGGCGATCCTGATCGTGGTCCTGTTCGGCGTGGGCACCGACTACATCCTCTTCCTGCTCTTCCGCCACCGTGAGCAGCTGCGTTCCGGGCAGGCACCCAAGCAGGCCATGATCACCGCGGTCACGCTGGTCGGTGAGACCATCGCGTCGGCGGCCGGGGCGGTCATCGTCGCCTTCATGGCGCTGCTGCTGTCCACCATGGGCATGCTCCGCACGATGGGCCCCTCGCTCGCGATCTCGGTCGCGGTCGCCCTGCTCGCCGGTCTGACCCTGGTGCCCGCCGTGTTCTCACTGCTCGGCACCAAGGCGTACTGGCCGTCCAAGTCCTGGCGCAAGCAGCCGAAGAACGTCCTGGCCGGCCGGATCGGCAGGCTCGCCGAGCGGCGCCCCGCGGCCGTCGCGGCCGTCACCGGCGGGGTGCTGCTGGTGCTGGCCACCGGAGTGCTCGGTTTCCGCGCGGAGTTCGACACCACCAGCTCCCTCCCCCAGCACCTGGAGTCCGTGCGGGCCATGAAGGACCTGCAGCGCGGGTTCCCGGCCGGCGAGACCGACCCGACCACCGTGTACCTGGAGAAGGACGGCGGCGGCACGCTGACCAAGGCGCAACTGGACGCCTACGGCGCCGCGCTGGCCAAGGTGGACGGGGTGGGCCAGGTCTCCCCCGCCGTGCTCTCGGGTGACGGCCGGGTCGCCCAGTACAGCGTGGTGCTGGACGACAAGCCCACCGGGGAGAAGGCCATCGAGCTGGTCTCCGGACCGCTGCGGGACGCCGCCCACCGGACCGCGCCCGCGGGGTCGAAGGCGCTGGTCGGCGGCACCACGGCGGTGCTCGCCGACATCGAGCACGCGGTCGACCACGACTACAAGGTGGTGTTCCCGGCCGCGGGCGTCGCCATCATGCTCATCCTCGGCCTGCTGCTGCGCAGTGTGGTCGCCCCGGTGTACCTGATGGTCTCGGTCGCGCTCGGCTTCGGCGCCACGCTCGGTGCCACCGTCTGGCTGTTCCAGAACAGCCAGGGCAAGAACGGGCTGCTGTTCACACTGCCGGTGATCGTCTATCTCTTCGTGGTGGCGATCGGCACCGACTACAACATCCTCATGGTCGCCCGGCTGCGCGAGGAGATCGAGCAGGGCCGTACTCCCCGGGAGGCCGCCGCCCGGGCGGTGGCCCGGTGTGTGCCGACCATCGGCGCGGCCTCGGTGATCCTGGCCGGCACCTTCGGCGTGCTGATGCTCGCCGAGAACTCCATGCTCCAGCAGATGGGCTTCGCGGTGGCGTTCGGCATCCTGCTGTCCGCCTTCGTGATGGCGATGCTGCTGGTGCCCGCCCTGACGACACTGCTCGGCCGCCGCGCCTGGTGGCCGGGGCACCGGGTGGCCGCCGTCCCGGCGCCGGCACCCGTCCCGGACGACGAGCGCACGCTCGTGTGACCCATGTGATCCGTGCGAGAGGAGGGCGCCGTCCGGTCCCCGCCGCCCGAGGGGTGGGGGGGACCGGACGGCGCATGTCTGATGGAGCTCACCCTTTTCCTGTTCATCGCCGCCGTCACCCTGGTCCTCACCGTGGCCCTGCTGTCGATCGGGGCGCGGCGCCTGCTCGGACTGAGAATCGGCAAGGTGCGCGCCGCCCTCACCGGTCTGGTGGCCATGGGGGCGAGCGGTCTGATCGGCGCGGCGATGGGCGAGGCCCGCCGCGGGGCGCTGGTCTCGGTGCAGATCGGGCTGACGGTGCTGGTCGCGGTGGGCTTCCTCGCGCTGTCCGAGGCGGTGGTGCCCTCCGGTTCGCTGTCCGGGATGGTGCGCTGGCCGCAGGCGGTACGCCGGCGGGTGGCCCGCACCCGCCGGTACGGGCAGCTGAGCCGGATCGCGATGCGCCACGGGCTGGGCAGTGCGCTGCGCGGCCGGGGCCGCGGCGGTCCGGAAGCGGCCCTGGAGCGCGGGCAGTTGGCGGTCCGGCTGCGGCTGGCCCTGGAGGAGGCCGGGGCCACCTTCGTCAAGCTCGGCCAGGTCCTGTCCACCCGCTACGACATGCTGCCGGCCGAGTTCGTCACGGAACTCACCAAGCTGCAGCACCAGGTGGCGGCCGAGCCCTGGGAGCAGGTGCGGCAGGTGCTGACCGACGAGCTGGGCCGGCAACCGGAGGCGGTGTTCGCCGAGTTCGACCCCGAGCCGCTCGCCGCGGGCTCCATCGCCCAGGTGCACCGGGCCCGGCTGGCCACCGGCGAGGAGGTGGTGGTCAAGGTGCAGCGGCCCGGCGCCCGTGCCGTGGTCGACCGGGACCTGGACATCCTGTTCCGGATGAGCCGCAAGTTCGAGGAACACACCGCCTGGGGCCGGGACATGGGCGCGGTGGAGCTCGCTGAGGGCTTCGCCGCCTCGCTCAACGAGGAGCTGGACTTCCGTATCGAGGCCCGCAACATGGCCACGATCCGGGCCGCGGCGGACCGCCCCGGCATGGTCTCCACGGTCCGGATGCCGCTCCTGCACGAGGAGTTGTGCGGCCGGCGGGTGCTGGTGCTGGAGTGGCTCACCGGCACCCCGCTCAACGCGGCGGGCTCGATCATCACCGAACGCGGCCTGGACCGGACCGAGCTGGCCCGGCAGCTCCTGGAGTGCGTGCTGGAGCAGATCATGATCGGCGGGGTGTTCCACGCCGATCCGCATCCCGGCAACATCATGCTGCTCGACGACGGCAAGCTCGGCCTGCTGGACTTCGGCTCGGTGGGCCGTATCGACCGGGTGCTGCGGGCGGCGCTGGGCAATCTGCTGCTGGCCATCCACCGCAGCGACCCGGTCGCGCTCGCCGACGCCCTCCTCGAACTGGTCGACCGCCGCGAGGACATCGACGAGATGCGTCTGGAGCGTGCGCTGGGCCGGTTCATGGCCCGCCACCTCACGCCCGGGGTGCGGCCCGACCGGGAGATGTTCGCCGACCTGTTCCTGCTGGTCGCCCGGCACGGGCTGACCGTGCCCCCGGAGATCGCCGCGACCTTCCGGGCCCTGGCGACCCTGGAGGGGGCCATGGAACAGCTGGTCCCCGGTTTCGACATCGTCGCCGAGGCACGCGCCTTCGCCGCGAACCAGCTGGAGCGCAAGCTGACTCCGCAGTCCGTCGGCCGGGTGCTGGCGGAGGAGACGCTCGCGCTGGCGCCGATGCTGCGCCGGCTGCCGCGCCGGATCGAGCGGATCACCAACTCGCTGGAGCACGGGCGGCTGGGGGTGCAGGTCAGGCTGCTCGCGGACGAGCGCGACCGCCGTTTCGTACGGTCCCTCGTGCACGATGTGCTGCTGGCGTTCCTGGGCGGGATCACCGCACTGGTCGGGGTGCTGCTGCTCGGCACCCGCAACGGCCCCCGGCTCAGCCCCTCGCTCACCCTCTACCAACTGCTCGGCTACAACGTGCTGGTGGTCAGCTCCGTGCTGGTCATCCGCGTGGTGTTCACCGTCTTCCGCTCCCAGCGGCGGCTCCCCGGGCCCTGAAGCCCCGGGGAGCCGCCGGCTCGGTCGGCCCCGGCTCAGGCGGCCGTGAACGCCACCGGCAGGCTGCTGTAGCCGTACAGGAAGTTGGAGTACACCCGCTGGGCGGGGCCGCGGGACTCCACGGTGGAGACCATGTCGCGCAGAGCCGCGAGGAGCGCCTTGAGTTCCTCGCGGCCGAGGAACGCGCCGAGGCAGAAGTGGGGCCCGAAACCGAAGGTCACGTGCTTGTTGGGGGTACGGCCCAGATCGTAGCGGCGCGGGTCGGCGAAGACGCCGTCGTCGAAGTTGGCGGAGCTGTTCCACAGCGTGACGACGTCGCCCGCCGGTATGGTGCGGCCGTCGATCTCCACGTCGACCAGGGCCCGGCGGCCGAAGTGCATCGCCGGTGTGGTCCAGCGCAGCACCTCCTCGGTGGCGCTGTCCACGCCGGTCTCGCCGGCCTTGAACGCCCGCCATTGCCCGGGGTGTTCGATGAAGCCGAGGACGGCGCCGATGGACGCCATCCGGCTGGACTCGTCGCCGCCGATGATGAGGCTGTAGCAGTTGAGGACGATCTCCTCCTCGGTCAGCGGCCTGCCGTCGATCTCACCGGTGGCCAGGGCGCTGATCACGTCGTCGCCGGGGTTCCTGCGGCGGCTGCGCGCCAGGTCGGAGAAGTAGAGGAGGATCTCGTTGCGGGCGAGCCAGGCGTCGTCGGCCGTGCCGTCGCTGCTGTCCGCGCTCAGCACCTGCTTGTTCCAGTCGAGCAGCGGCTGGCGGTCCTGCGGGGGCACGGCCATCAGATCGCAGATGGTGCCCATCGGGATGTGCTCGGCGATGGCCTCCGCGTAGTCGAAGCCGTCGCGGTCCAGCACCTGGGCGAGCAGGTCCCGGGTGCGGATGCGCACCTGCTCGACGACATGGCCGAGGGCCCGCGGCGAGAACGACCTGAGCATCAGGTTGCGGATGGCGCGGTGGCGCCTCCCGTCGGTGACGGCGAGCATCTTCCCGGCCGCCGAGTCGCCGCCCTGCAGCAGGGTGGCGAGCACATTGCCGCGCTCGGAGGTGAACCTGTCGTTGTCCTTGTAGACGGCCAGCACATCGGCGTAGCGGGTGAGCGCCCAGAAGCCGGGCCGGCCCTCGGTGGGCCGGTGGTGGTGGACCGGGCGCTCGGTCCGGAAACGCTGCCAGAGGTCGTGCAGGTCGCCGGGGGTCGAGGTGACGAAGGTGCGCGGGTCGGTGAGGTCCACGGCGTCCAGGTCGCCGTGGGTGGCCGGGACGGTCTCGGTCGCAGTCATGTCCGCTCTCACTGTCGGTTCACGGGTTCGGGGTTCGGTGGGTGGGCGCCGGGCGGCGCCTCGGCGCGCTTGCGGATGCCGTGCAGCCACTCGCGGCGGATGACGCCGCTGGGCAGGCGGATGAGCATCCAGTAGCGGGCGAACCGGCGCCGGGCCGCCTCGTCGGTGCTGAGCACCCGCGTCTCGGTGGTCAGCCGTCCCTCGCCGACGCGGAAGTCGAAGGCGACCTTGTAGTGGCCGGGCCGGTCGAAGCCGGCGAAGACGTCCGCGACCGGCTCGGCCAGCCGGGCGGGCCCCTTGGGCGCCACCATGGCGACGACCGCGCCGACCACCAACTGGCTTTCGTCCCGGTGCAGTTCGGTGAAGCCGCCGTCCGTCATGGAGGCCAGGAAGGCCTCGTCGGCCTTGTCCCGGCGGGTGCCGAGGGAGCCGGCCAGCATCAGCGCGTGGAAGAGGGGGACGTCCCGCCACCGGGTCTCGTCGACCGCGCGCAGCACCCGGGCGCGGGAGGCGCGCACCGCGATCGAGTGCTCCTCCCGGTGGTCCCAGCGGGGCAGCAGCCGGTCCAGTGCCCGCCCGTCCGCCTGCGCGTCTGCCTGTCCGTCTGCCTGCTCCTCTGCCCGCTCGTCCATGTCACTCGCTCCCTTCCCGGGCCGCGGCCCGCTGCCGGGTGCGCCGCTGGAAGGCCAGGGCCATGACGGTGAACAGCAGGCCGCCGAGCATCCAGTAGGGCTCGTACACCAGGACGCTGAACCGGTCCTCGCCGGTCAGCGGCTTGCCGCGCTGACCGGTGAGGAAGACGGCCAGGTCCACCATCGACGGCGCGGCATGGCCGACCATCAGCAGCGCGCAGCCCCAGGCCCCGAAGAGCACCAGGCGGCGCGGGAAGAACAGTCCCCAGGGCTGCACCAGGGCGAGCGCGAGGGCGGCCCCGCCCAGGTTCATCGGAATGGCGATCAGGTCGATGACGAACAACGGCTTGTTGTCGACCAGGGATTCACCCGGCGGCAGCCCGAAGGTGCCGCCCAGCGCCCAGTAGCTGTGGAACGCCGCGAACACGACCATCCACACGCATGCGGTGAAGGCCGTTCCGCGCTGCCGCGCCGTCGCGGGCGGGATGTGGCGGGCCCGCTCGGTGACGCGGGCGAAGGTACGGTGGGCGGCGGCGGGCGTGTTTTCCATGACGTTCCAATCGCGGTGGCCGGTGGTCCCGTCGGATGCCGGGTCAGGCGGACAGCTCGGATCCATACCCCATCGGGCAGCCGTAGACTGTCTCGCCGCCGGACCCGGTGTCCCGCTGTTCGCCAGGTGTGGCGTGAACGTGACTGCGGGCCGCGTGCAGTTCGGGGAAGAACCACTTGTCCAGGGTGGAGCGCAGGAACTCCGAGCCCGAACTGCCGCCGCTGCCGGGGCGGGTGCCCAGCGCGCGGACGACCAGCAGCCAGTGCTGGTAACGCCAGTGGTGGAAGAGGGCGTCGTACTCCAGGAGGTCCTCGGCGGTGTCCCGCAGCTCCTCGTGCGGCCGGCCGGGGACGAAGAGCTCCTCGGGGGTGAGTCCGCGGCGCCGCAGGACCTGGGTGAACACGTCGTTGAGGCTGGGTTCGTGGAAGCGGCCGAGCAGCCGCTCCCGCTCGGCGACGGTGGCGCCGGGCAGGTTCAGGTAACGGCGGTCGCGCAGCCCGGAGATCATCTCCAGCTCGCGGAACTGCACGGACTGGAAGCCGCTGGACTCCCCCAGCGCGCCGCGGAACTCGTTGAAGCCGGCGGGTGTCATGGTGGCGAGCACGTCGAGGTGGCCGAGCCACAGCGCACCCATCCGGTTCAGCCGGCGCAAGCCCCGGCGGGCCGGCCCGAACCGCTCGTTCTGCAGCGCTTCGCGCACGTTCTCCAGCTCGTGCAGCGCGCAGGAGAACCAGAGCTCGAAGGCCTGGTGGGTGATGATGAACAGCATCTCGTCATGGGCGTCGGTGCGCGGGCGCTGGAGCGTCAGGAGTTCGGGGACCTCCAGGTACGTGCCATAGGAGAGCGGTTCGGCGGGGGCGGCGGCATGTGTCGGGCGTTCGGCGACGGTGTCGGTCATGGGATGGTCCCCTCGGTGGGCGACGCTCAACGAGCGACGGCGGTACGGAACGTGCGGACGGCCCAAGGGGCGACGACCGCGAGGATCAGCGCCATCCAGGCCAGGCTGAGGACGACGGGATGGTCGTTCGGGAAGGAGTGGCGGGCGGTCGCCGCCGGGTTGCCCCACAGCGCGCGGCAGGCGCCGACCACGGAGCTCAGCGGATTCCATTCGGCCGCCACGGCCAGCCAGTGCGGCAGTCCGGTGAGCGGGATGAAGGCGTTGGACAGGAACAGCACGGGCATCAGCAGCAGCGACGGCACGGACGAGGCGGTCGCCGGGTCACCGAGCGAGAGCCCGATGAGCGCGCCCAGCCAGGCCATCGTGAAGCCGAAGAGCAGCAGGATGCCGAAGCCGGCGAGCACTTTTGGCGCGTTTTCGTGGGTGCGCCAGCCGATGCCGAGGCCGACGGCGGCCATGGCGAGGCAGCTGAGCGCGCGCAGCACGGTGTCGCCGAGGGTGCGGCCGATCAGCACGGCCGCACCCGACATGGGCAGCGAGCGGAACCGGTCGACGAGCCCGCCCCGCAGGTCCTCGACGGCGCCGACCGCCGTGCCGGGTACGGCGCTCATGACGCCCTGCACGAAGATGCCGGCCATGATGAACTCGGCGTAGTCGCCGTGCGGCACCTCGATGACGCTGCCGAAGAGCACGCCGAAGAGCAGGACGAAGATCATCGGCAGCAGGACCGCGTTGACCAGCCGGCCCGGGGCCCGCCGCAGGTGCCGCAGATGCCGTTCCAGGCAGATCAGGCCGTCGTTCAGGCCCGTCAGCAGCCCGTCGCGGGGGGCGGTTTCCGCCAGTGCGCTCATACCGCGGTCCTCTCCTTGTGCCGATCCTCGCTGTGGTCCTGCGCGCCGGTGTGTCCGGTGAGGCTGAGGAAGACGTCGTCGAGGGAGGGGCGGCGGACCGCGAAGTCCGTCACCGTCACCCCGGCGGTCCTGAGTGCCACCGCCGCCTCGGCGATGTCGTGCAGCGTCCTGTCCACCGGCACGGACAGCACCCGGCCGGCCTCGTCGCCGAACGGCACCGCGCCCACGGCCCGGCTGAGCGCGGCGGCGGCGACGGGCCGCTGGGCCGGGTCGGTGAGCGCCACCTCCAGGCGCTCCCCGCCGACCCTGCGCTTCAGCTCGTCGGAGGTGCCTTCGGCGATCACCCGGCCCGAGTCCACGACCACGATCCGGTCGGCCAGTTCGTCGGCCTCCTCCAGGTACTGGGTGGTGAGCAGCACGGTGACCCCGGCCGCGACCTCCTCGCGGATCATCGCCCACAGGCCGAGCCTGCTGGCCGGGTCGAGTCCGGTGGTCGGCTCGTCCAGGAAGAGCACGGACGGCCGGGCGACCAGACTGGCCGCCAGGTCCAGCCGGCGGCGCATGCCGCCCGAGTACGTCCTGGCGGGCCGGCCGGCCGCGTCGGACAGGTCGAACCGGTCCAGCAGTTCGGCCGCCCGCTGCCTGGCCGCGGCGCGGCTGAGCCGCTGCAGCATGCCGATCATGCGCAGGTTCTCGGCGCCGGTGAGCTGCTCGTCGACGGCCGCGTACTGGCCGGTGAGGCCGATGGCCCGCTGCACCTGCCGGCGCTCGCGCACCACGTCGTACCCGGCGACCCGGGCGGTGCCCGCGTCGGGTTCGAGCAGGGTCGCGAGGATGCGGACGGTCGTGGTCTTGCCCGCGCCGTTGGGTCCCAGCACGCCGAGCACGGTGCCGGCCGGGACCGCGAGGTCGACGCCGCGCAGCGCCTCGTGGTCGCCGTAGCGCTTGCGCAGTCCTTCCGTGTGTATCGCCAGCTCCACTGTTCGCTCCTCACTCACCGCGGACTCGGTCCGCGAGGACTCGGCCGATCTCGGCGATCGGCCCGGGACGGGTCATCTCGTCGTGGGCGCAGGCGACTTCGTGGATCTCCAGCCGTCCCGCCACATGGCGGTGCCAGGCCTCGACGCTCGGGGCGTCCGCGCCGCGGCCCTCGGTGGCCAGGAAGTACAGGACGTCACCGCGGTAGACGCCGGGCCGCAGGGCGTCGCCGACGGCCTGGTTGTTGGCGGCGACGCGCTCGATGGCCGCGACGTGCCGGGCCGTGAGGCCGACCAGACCCGTCTCGCCCGAGCCGAGCAGCTCCGCGACGGCCGCGTGGTCGAGCGGCCGGCCGTCGTCGGCGGGCGCCCGCCCGGTCAGCCCGGCGAGTCCGCGCAGGAAGTCGTCGCCGTGGTGCTCGACGTGCACCCGTCCGGTCGGGTAGGCGTCGAGGAGCGCGAGCAGCGCGACCTGTTCGCCCTCCGCCTGCAGCCGGGTGGCCATGAGGTGGGCGATCAGCCCGCCGAAGGACCAGCCGAGCAGGTGGTACGGGCCGTGCGGCTGCACCTTGCGGATCCGGTCCAGGTAGTCGTCGGCCATCTCCTCGGCGCTCGCCGGGAGCCGGTCCGCTCCGGTCAGTCCGCGCGCCTGCAGCGCGTACACCGGCCGCTCCCGTTCCAGGGCCGGTACGAGCCCGGAGTAGACCCAGCCGACACCGAGCCCGGGGTGCACGCAGAACAGCGGCGGCAGGGTGCCCGTGGAGCGCAGCGGCAGCAGGACCTCCAGGGCGTCGTCGAGGGTGTCGTCGCCCAGCCGGGGGGCGAGCCGGGCGACCGTCGGCGCCTCGAAGACGGTGCGGACGGTGAGCGTCGCACCGAGGGCCGCGCGGATCCGGCCCGCCAGCCGCATGATCAGCAGGGAGTGGCCGCCCAGGTCGAAGAAGTCGTCGTCGACGCCGACCCGCTCCACCCCGAGCACCTCGGCGAACAGCCGGCACAGCAGTTCCTCGCGCTCGGTGCGCGGCGCCCGGTACGCCTGGGAGGAGGTGAACCCGGGTGCGGGCAGGGCCCGTACGTCGAGCTTGCCGTGCGGGGTCAGCGGCAGCGCGTCGAGCGTCACGAACGCGGCGGGCACCATGTACTCGGGCAGGGCGGCGGCGACCAGCGTGCGCAGCTCGTCCGTGCCGGGTACGGCGTCCCCGCCGAGGTAGGCGACCAGGCGCTGGTCGCCCGGGGTGTCCTCGCGCAGCACCACGGCGGCCCGGCCGACGCCCGGGTGCCCGGTCAGCACGGACTCGATCTCCCCGGTCTCGATGCGGAAGCCGCGCAGCTTGACCTGTCCGTCGCCGCGGCCGTCGTAGACGAGCCGGCCCCCGGCGTCCCAGTGCGCGAGGTCCCCGGTGCGGTACATGCGCGTCCCGGCCGGCCCGAACGGGTCGGCGACGAAGCGTTCGGCGGTGAGCGCGGCCCGGTCGAGATAGCCGCGGGCCAGGCTCGCGCCGGCGATGTACAGCTCGCCGCGCACGCCGGCCGGGACCGGGCGCAGCCAGGCGTCGAGCACGTACGCCCGGGTGTTCGCGAAGGGGCGGCCGATCGGCACGGGTCCGGCGGGCAGCGGCTGCCCCGGTCCGATGCGGTACTGGGTGCAGTTGACGGTGGCCTCGGTCGGTCCGTAGACGTTGACCACGGTGGTACCGGGCCTGCGGGCACGGAAGGCGGCGAGGGCCTCGCCGGTCAGCGCCTCCCCGCCGAGGAGGAGTTCACCGGACGGGGTGCGGTCGTCGGGGGCCGCCGCGAGCAGTGGCAGATGGCTGGGGGTCGCCTTCAGGAACGTGATGCCGGTGCCGGCGTCCCGTGCGTCGTCGAGGGCGGCGATCCGCACCTGGCCGCCGGTGACCAGCGGGGTGTAGAGGGCGGTCACGGTCAGGTCGAAGGTGACCGGGGAGTGCAGCAGGGCGGTGCCCGCGGCGCTCGGGTACGCGGCTGCCGACCAGCTCAAGTAGTCGGTGACCGACCGGTGTTCGACCACCACGCCCTTGGGGCGGCCGGTCGACCCGGAGGTGTAGATGACGTACGCCGGGTGGGCCGGGCACAGCGGCGCGACTCGGTCCGCGTCCGTGAGGTCGCCACCGCCCCGCGCGGCCAGGTCCCTCAGGGTGCCGGGGTGGTCGAGCAGCAGTGGGGTGGGTACGGCGGCCGGTCGGGCGACCGTGGCGCCGGTCGCGACGGAACCGGCGGGCAGCCCGGCGGCTGCGGCGTCGGCCGAGGCGGAACCGGCGGGCAGCCCGGCGGCTGCGGCATCAGCCGAAGCAGAGCCGACGGGCAACCCCGCGGCCGTGACACCAGCCGAAGCCGAACCGATGGGCAACCCCGCGGCCGTGGCGCTGTCGGTCAGCAGTAGGACGGGGGTCGCGTCGGTGAGGACGAAGCGGGTGCGGTCGGCCGGGTGGTCGGGGTCGAGCGGCAGGTAGGCGGCGCCGGACTTCAGCACCGCGAGCAGCGCGACGACCAGGCCGGCCGAGCGGGGCAGGGCGATCGCGACCACCCGCTCGGGCCCTGCGCCATGGTCCACCAGCAGCCGGGCGAGCCGGTTGGCGCGGGTGTTCAGCTCCTCGTAGGTGAGGGTCTCGTCGCCGGCGACGACCGCGGTGGTGTGCGGGGTGCGCCGCACCTGGGCCTCGAACAGCGCGGGCAGCGCTTGCGCGGGCACCTCGCCCGTTCCGCCGTCGCCGTCGGCGAGCAGCCGCCGCCGCTCCTCGGGGGTGAGCACGTCGAGGGTGCACACCGGTGCGTCGGGCCGGTCGGTGGCCGCGGTGAGCAGGGTGTTCAGCCGCCCGGCGAGCCGCTCGGCGGTGCTCCGGTCGAACAGCTCGGTGTTGTACTGCAGCACGCCGTCGACGCCGGCCGGGGTGCCCGCGGAGTCGAAGCGTTCGCCGAGGTGGACGGCCAGGTCGAACTTGGCCACGGCGGACTCGGCGGGGTACGGGCTGCTGGTGAGGCCGTCGAGCCGGAAGTCGGCCTCGGCGTTGTTGTGGACGGAGAGCAGCACCTGGAAGAGGGGGTGCCGGGCCAGCGACCTGGCCGGGTTGAGCACCTCCACGAGCCGCTCGAAGGGCAGGTCCTGGTGGGCGTAGGCGGCGAGGTCGGTCTCCCGGACGCGGGCCACCAGTTCCCGGAAGGTGGGGGTGCCGGAGGTGTCGGTGCGCAGCACCAGGGTGTTGACGAAGAAGCCCACGAGGTCGTCGAGGGCGTCGTCGGTGCGCCCGGCGACGGGGGTGCCGACGGGGATGTCGGTGCCCGCGCCCTCCGCGGTGAGGACGGCGGCGAAGGCCGCCTGGAGCACCATGAACATGCTGGCGCGGGTGTCGTGCGCGACGCGGGCGAGCCGGGCGTGCAGGGTGGCGTCCAGGGTGAAGGGGACACCGGCGCCCCGGTTGCCGAGGACCGCCGGGCGGGGCCGGTCCAGCGGCAGTTCGAGCTGGTCGGGCAGGCCGGCCAGGGTCCGCTTCCAGTGGGCGATCTGCTGGGCCGCGACGCTCTTTTGGTCCTGTTCGTCGCCGAGCACCCGGCGCTGCCACAGCGCGTAGTCCGCGTACTGCACGGGCAGCGGCGTCCACGCCGGTGCGGCACCGGCCCGGCGGGCGGCGTAGGCGGCGGCGAGGTCGCGGGCCAGCGGGGCCATCGACCAGCCGTCGGTGGCGATGTGGTGCACCACCAGGAGCAGTACATGCTCCTCGGCCGCGGTGCTGAACAGGGTGGCCCGCAGCGGGACTTCGCAGGTCAGGTCGAAGCCGCGGGCGGCCTCGGCGGCCAGCAGCGCGTCGACCGTGTCGCCGGTGGCGTCGGCGAAGGTGAAGGCGGTCCCGGCGGGCAGTACCTGCTGGCGGGGTTCGCCGTCGGTGGCGGGGAAGACGGTGCGCAGGCTCTCGTGGCGTGCCACCACGTCGGCCAGCGCCGCGTCCAGCGCGTCCCGGTCGGCGGGGCCGTGCAGCCGTACGGCCAGCGGGATGTTGTACGTCGCGCTCGGGCCCTCCATGCGGTTGAGGAACCACAGCCGGCGCTGGGCGAAGGACAGCGGCACCGCGTCGGGCCGGTCCGCCGCGCGCAGCGGCGGCCGGGCGCCGCCGGCCGCGGCGACCCGTGCGGCCAGCTCGGCCGGGGTCGGTGCCTCGAAGAGGGCGCGGATGGCGAGTTCCACTCCGAGGTCGGAGCGGACGCGGCTGACCAGGCGGGTGGCCAGCAGGGAATGGCCGCCGAGCGTGAAGAAGCTGTCGTCGACGCCGACCGCCTCGAGGCCCAGCACCTCGGCGAAGAGGGCGCACAGCGCCTCCTCCTCCGCGGTCTCGGGTGCCCGGCCGGTGGTGGAGCCGGCGAGTTCCGGCGCCGGCAGGGCCTTGCGGTCGACCTTGCCGTTGGGGGTCAGCGGGAACTCGTCGAGCACGACGGTGGCGGAGGGCACCATGAACTCGGGCAGCACGGCGCCGATGTGCTCGCGCAGGGCCTCCGGGTCCGCGCCGCGGCCCTCGGCCGGGACGACGTAGGCCACGACCCGTTTGTCGCCGGGCTCGTCCTCGCGTACGACGACCACGGCGTGGCCGACGGTCTCGTGCTGGGCGAGCACCGACTCGATCTCGCCGAGTTCGATGCGGAAGCCCCTGACCTTGACCTGGTGGTCGGCGCGGCCGGCGAACTCCAGTTGCCCGTCGGCCCGCCACCGGCCGAGGTCGCCGGAGCGGTAGAGGCGGGAGCCGGGCGGGCCGAAGGGACTGGCCACGAACCGGGTCGCGGTCAGTGCGGGCCGCTCGTGGTAGCCGCGGGCGAGGCCGGGCCCGGCGATGTACATCTCGCCGACCGCACCGGGCGGCACCGGGCGCAGCCAGCGGTCCAGCACATAGACGCGGGAGTTGACGAAGGGGCGTCCGATGGGCGGGGTGCCGCCGATGCCGAGCGGGCCGCTCATGGTGGCGCCGACGGTGGTCTCGGTCGGGCCGTAGCCGTTGAGGAGGCGGCGGCCCGGGGCCCAGCGGGCGACCAGCTCGGGTGTGCAGGCGTCGCCGGTGGAGACGAGGGTGGCGCCGGCGAGCACGTCCGGGCCGGCCGGGAGCGAGGCCAGCGCGACCGGCGGCAGCGTGGCGTGGGTGACCCGGTGCCTGGCGACCAGGCCGGCGAGGGGATCGCCGGGCAGCAGGTCGTCGGCGGAGCCGAGGACGAGGGCGGCGCCGGAGAGCAGGCCCATGGAGATGTCCCAGAAGCCGGCGTCGAAGCTCACCGACGCGAACTGCAGCACCCTGCTGCCCGGGCCCGCCTGGACGGCGTCGGCCTGGGTGGCGACGAGGCTCGCCAGGCCGTGGTGCGGGACCACGACGCCCTTGGGGCGGCCGGTCGAGCCGGAGGTGTAGATGACGTACATGGGGTGGGCGGTGGTCAGCGGCGCCAGCCGGTCGCCGTCGGTGAGGTCCCCGGCGTCGCAGGCGGCGACGGCCGCCGAGGTGCCGGGGTCGTCCAGGACCAGCCGGGGTACGTCCGGTGCCATACCGGCGAGCTGCCCGGCGGCGGCACCCGTGGTGATCAGCAGGCTGGGCCGGGCGTCGGCCACCATGAAGGAGAGGCGGTCGACCGGGTAGGCGGGGTCGAGCGGGAGATAGCCGGCTCCGGCCTTGAGCACGGCCCACAAGGCGACGACGAGCTCCACCGAGCGGGGCACCGACACGGCGACGAACTGCTCCGGTCCGACGCCCAGTTGGACGAGCCGGCGGGCCAGCCGGTTGGCGCGGGCGTCGAGTTCGGCGTAGGAGACGGTGGTGTCGCCGCACAGCAGCGCGGGCGCGTCGGGCGCCTCGGCCACCCGGGCCCGGAACAGCTCGGGCAGGGTCGCCGCGGGTATCTCGCGGGCGGTGTCGTTGAAGTCGCCGAGCAGACGCCCGCGTTCGGCCGGGGAGAGCACATCGAGCCGCCCGACCGGGCGGCCGGGGTCGGCGACGACGGCCGTGAACAGCCGCACCAGCCGGTCCAGGACGGACCGGGCGGCGCTCTCGTCGAACAGGTCGGGGGCGTAGCACAGCCGCAGGTGCAGATCGTCGCCCATCAGCCCGGCGGCGAGGTTGAGCGGGTAGTGCGCGCCGTCGCGGCCGTCGACACCGCTGAACCGGACGCCGTCGACCTCCAGTTCCTCGGTGGTCGGGTCCACGGGGTAGTTCTGGAAGACGAGCGTGGTGTCGAACAGCTCCTGGTGGCCGGAGAGCTGCTGCACATCGGTCAGCCGGACGTGCTGGTGGGCGAGGAGTCCGGCCTGCTCGGTCTGGAGCCGGGTGAGCGCGTCCACGACCGGTTCCTCGGGACGCAGGCGGACCCGCACCGGCAGGGTGTTGATGAACAGCCCGACCATGGTGTCGACGCCCGGGATCTCCGGTGGCCGGCCCGAGACGATGGCGCCGAAGACCACGTCGTCGCGGCCGGTGAGGGCGGACAGCAGCAGGGCCCAGACTCCCTGGACGACGGTGTTGACGGTCAGCGAGCGGCTGCGGGCGAAGGCCAGCAGCGCGGCGGTGATCTCCGCCGGGACCTCGTGCCGGAGCCAGCCGGGCCGGACCAGCTCCCGGCCGCGGTGCACGGGGGCCACCAGGGTCGGCTCGTCGATGGAGTCGAGCGCGGTGCGCCACGCCTCGCGGGCGGTGTCCGCGTCCTGGCCGGTGAGCCAGGCCAGGTAGTCGCGGTAGGGGGTGACCGGGCGCAGCACGGCCGGGTCGCCCTTGCTGCCGTACAGCTCGAACAGCTCCCGTACCAGCACCGGCACGGACCAGCCGTCCATCAGGATGTGGTGCTTGGTCAGCATCAGCCGGAAGCGGTCGGGGCCGAGCCGGAAGACGGTGAAGCGCAGCAGCGGCGGGCGGGTCAGGTCGAAGCCGCGCGCCCGGTCCTCGTCGGCGTGCCGGGCGAGCTCGGCCTCCCGCTTGTCCTCGTCCAGGGCGCTGAGGTCGATCTGCGCCCAGGGCACCTTGACCTGGCTGTGCACCAGCTGCACGGGCTCGGCCGACCGGTCGTGCCGGAAGCCGACCCGCAGGTTGGCGTGCCGCTTGAGCAGGGCCCGCGCGGCCAGGCGCAGGGCGCGGGCGTCCAGGGGTCCCTCGAGGTCGAGGAGGAGCTGGTGGACGTAGAGGTCCGGGCCGTCCTCGTCGTACAGGGCCTGGAACAGCATGCCCTCCTGCAGTGGTGACAGCGGGAGGACGTCCTCGATTGCGGACTTGCTCACTTGGCCATCTCCCATTCGTCCGTGAAGTCGTCGAAGTCGTCGAAGTCGTCCCCGTCTTGGCCGTCCCGGTCGTCCGGGGCGAGCGGCCCGGCGCCCGAGGTGAAGGCGTCGAGCTCTTCCTGGCTGAGCCGGACCAGTGACAGGTCCGACGGGGTGAGTCCGCCGATGCCGGCCTGCTCGGCGTGGGCCGCGAGCGCCCGTACGGCGCGCGAGAAGCAGGCGGTGAGTTCGCGGACGTCCGCTTCGCGCAGCAGGGTCTGCGGCCAGGACCAGACGAGCAGCAGCCGCGGCCCGTCCGGGTGGTCCTCGGTCATCGCGTTGACGCCGAGGGCGTGGGTGAGCGGGGTCTCCGGGTCGGGCCGGCCACCGGAGAGGTCGGCGCCGCCGACCATCGCGGCGTCGGCGACCGGCGTCCAGGGCGCCGTGTCACCGCTGCCCGCCGGGGCGCTCCTGCCCAGGTAGTTGAAGCTGATCTGGGGTCCCGGGAGGTCGCGGAGGACGTCCCGGGTGCGGTGGTTGAGGTGGCGCAGCAGGCCGAAGCCCAGACCGTGGTCGGGCAGGGCGCGCAGCTGCTCCTTGACCCGCTTGAGCGCCTCGCCGACGGCCGCGCCGCCACGGTCCACCTCGGCCGGATCGTGCTCGCCCGGGTCCAGGCGCACGGGGTGCAGGCTGGTGAACCAGCCGACGGTACGGGACAGGTCGGCGCCGTCGACGACGTCCTCCCGGCCGTGTCCCTCCAGGTCGACGAGGACCGCGGTCTCGTCGTCCTCGCCGCGCCGGGCCCGCCAGTCGGCGACCGCCAGGGCGAGTGCGGTGAGCAGGACGTCGTTCACGCCCGCGTGGTAGGCGGCCGGCAGGGTGGTCAGCAGCGGGGCGACCTGCTCGGCGGTCTCGGTGCTGGTCAGGAAGCGCATCGTGGCGAACACGTCCTGACCGGGGTCGAGCGGACGGTCCCCGAGCAGCGCGTCCGGCTCCTCCAGCATGCCCTCCCACAGCGGGAGTTCGGCCTCGCGCACCGGGGTGTGGGCGAGCTCCAGCAGGTGCTGGGCCCAGCGCCGGAACGAGGTGCCGGTCGGCTGGAGCGCGGGCTCCTCGCCCTTGCCGAGCGCGTCGCAGGCGGCGGCGAGGTCGGGCACCAGGATCTGCCAGGACACGTTGTCGACGACCAGGTGGTGGGCCACCAGCAGCAGCCGCCCGGCCCGCCCGGCCCCCGCGTCGAACCAGACCGCGTGCAGCATCACCCCGGCGTCCGGATCGATCCGCCCCCAGGCGGCCTCGCTCTCCCGGGAGGTGAGCGCCCGCAGCTGTACGTCGTCCAGACCGGCCGCGTCGACCCGCAGCACCCGCTCGGTGGCGTCCACCGTGCCCCGCTCGGGCACCTCCAGCCGCCACTGCCCGGTCTCTCTGATCAGCCGGGCGCGCAGGGCGTCGTGGTGGTCGAACAGGGTCCGCAGGGCGCCGGTGAGGGTGTCCAGGGTGAGGTCCGCCGGGGCCTGCAGGAGCGTCGACTGGTTGAACCTGCCGATGGGTCCGCCGCGTTCGCGCAGCCAGTGCACGGCCGGCGTCAGCGGCACCTCTCCGGTTCCGAGGTCGGGGCCTTCGCCGACGACCTGGTCCAGGCTGCCGGCGACGGCGGCGAGCGCGGCGACCGTGCGGTGCTCGAAGACCTGCCGGGGAGTGATGACGAGCCCGGCGGCGCGGGCGCGGCTGACGAGCTGGATGGACATGATGCTGTCGCCGCCGAGGTCGAAGAAGCTGTCGTCGACTCCGACGGACTTCAGGTTCAACAGCTCGCGGTAGATACGGCTGAGGGTCTCCTCGCGTTCGGTGGCGGCCTGGCGTCCGGTGGAGGCGGTGGAGAGGTCGGGGGCGGGCAGGGCCTTGCGGTCCAGCTTGCCGTTCGGGGTCTGCGGGAAGGCGTCGAGTACGACCACGGCGGCCGGGACCATGTAGTCGGGCAGGGCCTCGCCGACATGGGCACGCAGTTCCGCCGGGTCGGCGGTCGTTGCGGGGCGTGGGACCACGTAGGCGACGAGCTGCCTGACACCCGGGGTGTCCTCGCGGACCAGGACAGCTACCTGGCCGACGCTGTCGTGGCGGGCCAACACGGCCTCGATCTCACCGAGTTCGATGCGGAAGCCGCGGATCTTGACCTGGTCGTCCGCCCTGCC
>NZ_JBSFGB010000033.1:0-111667 GCF_053596375.1 Streptomyces sp. NPDC001709
CCCACGAACACGAGACCAACCACTACGCTCAACACCAGCCCCAACCGGCGGCTGGAGCCAACACATAGAGCCTCCACCGACCCCGGAGCGCTTCAGTCACCGTAGAGTGATCGCTGTTGGATGCGGCCCGACGGGCTTCCCTCAGGACATGCCCCCACCCGCACGAGTTTCTCGTGCCCTGGGGGATGTCCTCGTGCTCCTGCTGCAGCTTCCTGCGGTGGACCTTCTCAGACTTGATCAGCGGCGCCTGCTGCTGTCCCATCTGGCGGCGCGCTGGCTGTCTTTCAATGAAAAGGAAGCCAGCGAAGGAGAGAAAGCAGCCTGGAAGGAAAGCCTCATCCAGCTCGCCACCGACCTGATATCTGCGGGGCGTGGCGATGTGCGCATGCTCGTGGAATGCAAGCCTGAGGGTGCTGACGCACCGGTGGATGTGGTTCTGGTGGGGCGGCACCCGGAAACGGACCGGGAGTCCGTCCTGCTTGTGGAACTCAAACGATGGAGCTCGGTCTCGCGCAGCGCCGAGAAACCCGAAAGGGTAGTTGTGCCCGGTTTGTCGTCCCCCAAGTCGCGTCCCAGCGATCAGCTCAAGGCCACGTATGACTTCTTCACCGGCGACGAGGGCCCGCTGAAAGGCATGCAAATCGAGTACGCGGGTCTCTCCTACCTGCACAATGCGCGCGATTCCGATGTGGCCCCTTTGTTCTCCGCTCACGCCTCGACGGGACCGCATGCGTTGACCGTCACAGCCGACACACGCGCCGATCTCCTCGACGACCTGCGGGAACGCTTTGCGGAGAACGGGAGCGCCTCTGCGGCGGAGAGGGTCCTGCAGCGGCTGGCGATCCGGAACACGCCACTGCTGGCCGCCATGATGTCGTCGCGAGGCGAAGACACCGTGTTCACACTGCGAGGCGAGCAGCGTCGGGTCTTCCGGGATATCCGTATGGCCGTCGAGCGCCTCTCCGGGGACGAGCAGGGTGCCGTCTTCATCGTGGAAGGCGGGGCCGGGAGCGGCAAGAGCGCGATCGGCCTGGAATTGCTGGAGCACTTCTCGGCCGCGGGGCGAAAGGTCAAGTACGCCAGCGGCTCCCGCGCGTTCGATGCCGCGATGAGGAACCACGTCGGCTACGGGGACGGGGAGTTCCAGGACAGGTTCGCGTTCTTCAGCAGCTTCATAACCCCACCGCAGCCGCCGCTGGATCTGCTCATCTGTGACGAGGCACACCGCCTGCGTGAGCGCTCGACGTCCCGTTACCTGCCGGAGGAGCAGTGGGGGAAGCAGCCACAGGTGGACGACCTTCTGGACGCCGCCCGCGTGACCGTCTTCCTGCTGGACGGAAGCCAGGTCGTACGCCCGAACGAGGTCGGGACCGCAGGACTGATCAGGGATGCCGCGGAGACCCGTCACATCACCCCCAGAATGTACGAGCTCCACAAACAGTTCCGCTGCGGAGGCAGCGACCGTTACCGGGACTGGGTCCACGATCTCCTTGGTATCTCCGACCGCGAACCGGACGTCTGGATACCCGACGGGCTCATGCACGTAGAGGTGGCGGACAGCCCGGAGGAGCTGGAGCGGATCATCCTGGAGGAGCACGAGGCAGGAGCGAGCGCCCGCATGGTTGGTGGTTTCTGCTGGCCCTGGACGCCGCTCCGAGAGGACAGGACGTTGGAGCCGGACGTGCGCATCGGGGACTGGCACAGGCCGTGGAACGTCAAAGGGGACAGGCCCGGCGCGCACGACGAGCCTCCCGCCAAGCTCTGGGGCGTACGGCGCGAGGGCGTGGAGCAGATCGGGTGTGTCTACACCGCACAGGGGTTGGAGTGGGACTGGTGCGGCGTGATCATGGGTGACGACATGGTCTGGCGACAAGACCACTGGGAGTACCGACGCGCGACACTCACTCGCGACAAGGAGCGCGGTGTGTGGCGGGTGCGGACGCCGGGCTCGGCCGACGAGAGCATCCGGTCCAGGAGCAACAAACGCTTCGACGAATGTGTACGCAACGCCTACCACGTACTGCTGACTCGGGCCAGCCGGGCCACGGTGCTGTATTCGACAGACGCCGAGACGCAGGCGTATCTCAAGCAAATGGTCGGTCCGGTTGAGGACGCGGGTCTGCGCCCCACGTGGCACAGCCTGCCGCCCGAGGCGCGCGGTGTGCGGCTTCCGCCGGTCCCCAAGCGCAGGCGCAGGAGAAGGAAGCGCCCGAAGGCCGACTCGCAGGATTTGCAGTTGAGCTTCGACTCCCTGGGCTGACGGCTGGTTCAGTGGTGGGGTCCGAGGACCCCACCACCCTGCGGCTACAAGCCGCAGACCCGTGCTGCCGTCTGCACGACGCTCCACAACGCCTTGGCCACAAGGCCAGCGGCGATGCGGAGCGCGAGCTCGCGGTACCACGCGCGCTGCATCTGTGCGTTCTTGTCGGAGGCGATGCTCATGCAACAGCCCTTCTGCAGAGGCCGCGAGGTAGCCCCCCGCTGAGGCGGTAGAAGCGGTCCTGCCCTACCGGGCGGTCCACACCACCGAAGTGGCGTCCACGAGGGATGCGTTCCACTGCCGAGCCTCTTCAGTCCCGACCACACCTTCCGAAGAAGTGAGGCGGCGCGAGTCAACCGTAACTCAGCTCAGGTGCTCACGGTGTGACTTGCCGTTCGTCCGGTTCGCTTCGGCGGTGCCAGATGGGCCTCGACCCCGATCACTTCTGGTCCACAGGCCGCTTCGACGTGCTCGGGCGGCATGCACCGGTGAGGAACGACCGAGATATACCTGGCCCATCCCCCGGCACCGATCCGGGCACGCAGCGTGTACTCGCCGATCTCCGCCGGGTCGTCCTCCCGCTGTGGTTCCACGGTCGTTGGCCTCGCCCTCGGTCGCGTCAGGTCTCGCGGGCAGTCTGGTGAGCGGGCGGGGACGCGGTGGCATGCGCCGTATCGACGAGGGATTCGGTCCTGGTGATCGCGGTCGTCAACGAGTCGGTGTCGGTACCGCTCGCCTCCATGAGGATGGCGTCGACCGAACGCAGCCCGGCCCGTTCCAGCAGCCGCTTCTCGTTCGTCACCCACTCTCCGCGTGCCGCGAGTACGCCGTGCGCGGCCTGGGCGGCGGCCGTGGCGATGGCACCGGCGGTCTCCGTGAGGCGGCCGTGGGCGGCGTGGTTGGCCTTCGCATAGGCGAGGGTGGCGCGGGCCGTGGCGTGCCAGTGGCCGGCGGCGGCGAGGCGCAGCTTGGCCGGGTACCGCGCCGGGCGGGGCAGCTCGCCGTGCAGGACCTGGTTGACGGCGAGTTCGGCCACCAGCAGGTAGGTGGGGATGCCGGCCAGGTGGAAGAGCAGGGGCTCCACCCGGAAGCGGCCCTCCTCCGCCTCCGCCAGCTCGTGCTCGACCACGTCCAGGTCCCGGTAGTGGACGTCGACCCGGCGGCCCTCGACGGTCAGCCAGGCGCCGCCGTTGAACACCCCGCCGCCCCAGTCGCCGATGCCGGACACCTCCCCTTCCCAGCCGACGGCGCGCAGGTCGTCCGGGTCGAAGGCGCCGCGGTAGTAGATCGCCAGGTCCCAGTCGCTGTCGGGGCGGTGGGTGCCCTGGGCCCGGGAGCCGCCGAGGGCGACCGCCCGGACGGTGGGGAGGGCGGCGAGGCGGTCGGCGGTGCGGGCGAGGAAGCCGGCTTCGGAAGACTGGGGCATGCCCTCAGCCTGCCGCAGCCATCCCGAAGTCCGCTCCCGAGATTTCCGCGAGTCTCTCCGCGATGCGCCGCAACGGCTCGCGCAGCGCCGCGAGATCGGCCCGCATATCCGCCCGCCTGCGGCCAGGCGGGTTCGTGGTCGAGCGGCGCGACGTCGGCGGGGCGGCGGGCCTCGTACGCGGCGAGCCCGGGGTGCCAGGTGGTTTACGACTGCCGCCTGAGGCCCGCTCCCGCCCTGCGGGCGACGTGTCGGGCACTCCTGCGGCATCGGGGAGCCGGAGGGGCCGGCCAGCAAGACCGGGGTGCTCGAACGCGTGGCGCGCGAGGAGGGCCGACGGGTGGAGAGCACGTACGCCGACATCTGCGCCGTCGGTGTCCCGGCAGCGGGGGCGCCCTGAGAATTCGGATGCGGGCAGGGCCGTGCCAGACCGATCATCAGGAGGTTGTCCCCTGCCGCCGTAGGAGTAGCCCGCATGATCCAGCGCGTGACCGTTCCAGCCCTCTTCCCGCCGCCCCGCTATTCCCACGCCTCCGTCGTCGAGGCCGGGACGAAGCTGGCCTTCCTCGCGGGGTCCGTGCCCCTCGACGAGAAGGGGGAGATCGTCGGCCCGGGTGACCCGGTACGGCAGGCCGAGCAGGTGATCACCAACCTGGAGGAACAACTGCGGGCCGTGGGGAGCGACTTGGCGCATGTGGTCGTCACGGACGTGTACGTCGTGAGCGGTGAGCCCTCGGTGCTGTCCGCGGTGTGGGATGTCGTGGAGGCCTCCGGGCTGAGTGCGGGGCCGCACTCGTCCACGCTGCTCGGCGTGGCCTGCCTCGGCTACACCGGACAGCTGGTGGAGATCACGGCCACGGCCGTGGTGCCGGAGCGGCAGGAGGAGGACCGGTGACGGACGCGGTCGTGCTGCGCCGCGCCGGGGCGGCGGACGCCCGTGCCGCCGCCGATGTGTATCTGCGGTCCTTCGACACGGCCCTGCCCGGCGTCGTGCGGCCGCACACCGACGACGAGGTGCGGGAGTACATCCGGGATGTCGTCGTGCCGTTGCGGGAGACCTGGGTGGCGGAGGCCGCCGGCGGCGGTGTCGTCGGACTGATGGTGCTGAACGGGGAGTTGCTGTCCCAGCTGTATCTGGACCCCGAGTGGCGGGGGCGCGGCATCGGCGACCGGTTCGTGGCACTGGCCAAGGAGCGCAGCCCGGGCGGGCTGACCCTGTGGACCTTCCAGGTCAACAAGCCCGCCCACCGCTTCTACGAGCGCCACGGCTTCACGGCCGTGGAGTTCACCGCCGGCAGCGGCAACGAGGAGCGGGAGCCGGACGTGCGGTACGTCTGGCGGCCACAGCAGTGATCACGGCTCAGCGAGATGGCCGCCCCCACCTCCTCCCCTTGGGCAGCGGCTTCGCGTAGCTGCCCGCCCGGCTGGTGGTCAGGCGGTTACGGCAGCCCGGCCGCTTCCGCCGCCGTGCGCAGCACCTCGCGCAGCATCTCCGAGGTGAGCCGGCCGGTGAAGGTGTTGCGCTGGCTGACGTGGAAGCAGCCGAAGAGGTCCAGGCCGTCGAGTGCGACCCGGGTGCCGTGGGCGAAGGCCGGGCGGGGCCGGGGCACGGTCCAGCCCGCCTCGGTGAACGCGGGCAGCGCGGCCTGCCAGCCGAAGGCACCGAGCACGACCGCGGCCTTCAGCGTCGGGCGCAGCAGCCTCAGCTCCTGGACCAGCCAGGGGCGGCAGGTGTCGCGCTCGCCGGGGGTCGGCTTGTTGGCGGGCGGTGCGCAGTGCACCGGCGCGGTGACGCGGACGCCGTACAGCTCCAGCCCGTCGTCGGCACTGACGGAGGTGGGCTGCGAGGCGAGCCCCACGTCGTACAGCGCCTGGTAGAGCACGTCTCCGGAGCGGTCGCCGGTGAACATCCGGCCGGTGCGGTTGCCGCCGTGCGCGGCGGGAGCGAGCCCGATGATCACGAGTCGGGCGTCGGCAGGACCGAAGCCGGGTACCGGGCGCCCCCAGTAGGTCCAGTCGGCGAACGCGGCCCGCTTTGTACGAGCCACCTCCTCGCGCCACGCGACCAGCCGGGGGCAGGCCCGGCAGTCCGCGACGCGCCCGTCGAGCCGGGCGAGGGGGCTGCTGTCGTCCATACGGCCACCGTATGCCTGCAGGAGCTCAGGTGAACGCGGCACCCGGCGCCATGAACGCGGTTGCCCGCCACACCCGCAAGACGGCCGTTGCCACCGCAGGGGCGGACGGCGCCCCCGAAAAACGCCTCCGGCTCGCCCGGCCGAGGGCGTTAAGGTCGGGACATGGCTTCCGAGGATGCGGACGAGAACGTGAACCGTGGGACCGGCGGACCGGGCGGGACCGGCCCCGACGCGACCAGCCCCGACACGCAGGATGCCCAGATCGCCCCGGACGCCCAGGTCACCAAGGGCTCCGACGCCTCCGCCGACCAGCCCGCCGATCCGAAGATCGCCGCCGCGGTGGCCGCCGCCGAGGCCGCGGGGCCGGCCAAGGGTGAGACGGTCCGGATCGACAGCTGGATCTGGGCCGTGCGTCTGATCAAGACGCGTTCCCTCGGCGCCACCGCCTGCCGGGGCGGCCATGTCCATGTGAACGGCGACCGGGTGAAGCCCGCCTACTCCGTGCGCGTCGGCGACGAGGTGCGCCTGCGGCACGAGGGCCGGGAACGGATCGTGATCGTCAAGCGCCTGATCCGCAAGCGGGTCGGCGCGCCCGTCGCCGCCCAGTGCTACATCGACAACTCCCCTCCACCCCCGCCCCGCGAGGCCGTCGCCCCGGCCGGCCTCCGCGACCGAGGCACCGGCCGCCCCACCAAGCGTGACCGCCGCGAACTGGAACGCCTCCGGAGCCTCGACGGCCCCGGCGGCTTCGGGGCCTTCGGCGCCGCCGCAGCCCCCGACGGCTTCGCCGGACTCGATGGGCCCGGTGGATCCAGTGGCCCGCGCGGGTCCGGGTCGAGCGGCCGCCAGGGTTCCGGTGGGCGCGGCTCCGGCGGGCGCCGCGGAACCGGCAGGCGCGGTGGATCCGAGTCCGGCGGGAGCGGGGGGCGTTCCCAGGGACGGTGACCCGAAGGCGTACCCCACAGGCACCCACCAACCCCGTCGACCGGACCTCACACCCAGCCGACATGGACCCGGGTCCGGCGGGAGCGGAGGGCACCCCGAGGGACCGTGCCCCGAAGCCTTACCCCACAGGCACCCACCAACGCCGTCAATCGGACCGCCACACCCGGCCGACATGGATCCAGGGCCAGCGGGAGCGGAGGGCACCCCGACGGACCATGACCCGAACGCGATACCCACAGGCACCCACCAACGCCGGCAACCGGACCGCCACACCCGGCCCACATGAGTCCCGGTCCGCCCGGCCGACAAGCGTCGCCGCGGGCCGTGACCGGAAGGCTCACCCCACAAGCGCCCGCCGATACCGCCGACCGGACTCCCGCGCCCGGTCGGCGGTGTCGGTGTCGCTCGTCAGGGTCACCGCCGCCGTACCAGCCGCAGCAGCTCCGCGTTGTGCCCGCGCCGGGCCCAGGCGATCAGGGCGAGCGGCACGATCAGGATCAGCGGGGTCGCGGCGTACTGGCCGTCGAAGACCGTGAGCTGGACGATGAACGCGCCCACCATGAGCGCACTGAGGGCGATCGCCGCCACGGACTGCAGCACAGGGATCAACAGCGCGACGGCTCCGGCGAGTTCGAGCGCGCCGATGGTGTACATGGCCCCGGTACCCCAGCCGATCTTGTCGAAGGACTCGACGGCCGAAGGGTGCGCGATGAGCTTGGGCAGTGCGCTTGCGATGCCGTAGAACAGCGCGAGCAGCACCTGCACGGTCCGCAGCGCGATCCGGGCCGCGCGCCTCCGGCCGCCGGCGGAGGCGACGGGAGCGGTGGGGACGACGGGAGTGGTGGTCTCGGACATGAGGGTCTCCTGGGGAAGCGGTGCCCGTTGCTTTCACCTGGGTAGACCCGGCACGATCCGGAAACTCATCGCTCTTCGGCCGTCCGGTGTGACTGAGTGCCCGCTATGCCTTCGGTATCGCCCGCACCCATGTCCCGTCCGGTGTCAGATACGCGTCCACCTCCAGCCCCGCTTCCTCCAGTGCCGACTCGAACTGCTCCTTCGTCAGGGGCCGGGCCAGGAATGTCTGGGTCCAGACCGCGTCCGGGAACACATACTCCGCGCGGACCGAATTCACCCCGTCTCCGGCGGGCTCCACCAAGGCGATCCGCACGGTGAAGCCGCTCGGGTCGACGCGTTCCCTCGGGACGTTCCTGTGGTAGTCCGCGCCCTCCCGCTGGATGAGCACACAGCCTCCGTCCGCGACATGGCCGGCGCAGGTGCGCAGCATGCCCCTGCGGACCTCCTCGTCACCGGCGTGCACAAGAAACGAGGCGAGTATCACCACGTCGAACTTCTCGCCGCCCAGGTCCAGCTCCTCGATGGGGCTGCATATCGTGCGCGCCCCGCGGACCCGGCTCAGCATGTCGGCGGACTCGTCCACCGCCGTGACCGTGAAACCGCGCTGGAGCAGGGGGTGGGTCACGCGGCCCACTCCGCTGCCCAGCTCCAGGATGTGTGCCCCGGCCGGTACCGCCCCCGCGATGACGTCTGGCTCGGCGCCCACCGGCAGCCGTGCGTACAGCTCGACCGCGCAGCCGTCCGGGGTGATCGCACCGGGTCCCGTGCCCTCGTATCCCTCACGCATTTCGACCGTCATGTCCGAACAACGGCCCGCCTCCGCACGCCCGTTCCCGTTCGACACCGGTTCACCCGTTCGAGTTACTTCGCGGGGCCCGCGGCGATCACGGCTGTGGGGCGGGGGGAGTTGGTTCGGTCCGGAACGGGAACCAGCCGCGCCCGATGAACCAGTGGCCGCCCGCCCGCAGATGGTCCCCCACGGCCCGTTCCACGGCTGTGCGGCGCGGCAGTTCCGCGACCGGCAGCTCGGGGTCGCCGAAGACGAACTGGACGGGGTCGGTGTCGGACGGCTCGGTGTCCTCGCGGGCGGTGCGGAACCGCTCCTGGAAGCGGACGATGTTGGAGTCGGCGGGCAGGTAGCGCTTCAACTGCGGGTCGAGCAGCCAGGAGTGGCACAGCGCCGCCACCGGCCGCTCCTCGGGGAAGTGCACGGCGAAGAACTCGCGGGCCCACGCCAGGGAGCGGTCGCAGGCGGACGGGGTCAGCGGGCCGTGGAAATCGGGTATGTGCAGGTTCAGGCAGGGTGTGCCCGCGACCGCGTCCAGTCCGGCCGCCGCGATCACGGGTGCCGTGCGCTGCCCGAGCCGCGCGCGCTCGTACTGCAGCCGACCCAGCTGGAACAGCTCGCCCCGGAAGTGACGGACGAGCCAGCGCCGCGAGTGCACGCCGGTCGTGCCGTGCCGTCTGCGGTGCACCGCCATCTGGCGGCCCAGGTCGGCCAGGGTGCGCCGGGAGATCTCGGCCGGGATGCCGCGGTCCCGGTGCCGGGCGAGGGTGCGCGGGAGCGCGGCGACGAAGACGTACACGGCGAAGGTGCCGGTCAGCTCGGTCGGCGCCGCGGCGAAGAGCTCGGCCAGGTCGGGCGTGCGGCCGGTGTCCTCCGGGTCGCGGAACAGCTCCTCGACGCTCTCTTCCAGGAGTCTCAGCGCTCCCGGGTCGCCGGTCAGCAGGCGCCGCCGGGCCACCAGTTCATTGATGTCCTCGTGCGGCACGGCCAGGTCGAGGAGCAGTTCGGGCAGGTCGTCGGCGTCCGGCAGCAAGGGGTCCCCCTTCGACGAGCGGCGGACGAGCGCCGTTGGTGAACGTCGTCGGTGAAGAGTACGTTGCGAGGAGGAGTGGTGGTCCGATGCGTACGGGCAGTGAACCGGCGACCGCGCGCAGTGCTCTGCGGGCGCGGTTCTGGCTGTGCGTGTGGGGACTGGTCTGGGCGGTCTTCGGCACGGCGGCGTTCGCGCTCGCCGGGCGCCCCGGCTGGGCGGCGGCCTGCGGGGTGCTGTGGCTGGTGGTCACCGTGGACATGACCATGGTGCTCAGGCACATCCGGCAGGGTCCGCACTACCAGCCGGGCCGTGACGTACCGCCGTACCCGCCGCCGGAGAACGGACCGCCGTTCCCGGGGCCACCGAGGCATCGGCATCCATGAGGACGACACACGCGGGTGAGCGGCGCTCAGTCGTTCACGGCGCTCAGCCGGCTCGGTGGTCGGCTCAGTCGTCGAAGCGTGCCGCCTTCAGGTACTGCGGGTTGGGGTCCAGCGCGGCCGCGAGCCGGAAATGACGTTTGGCCTGGTCGGGACGGCCCTGGCGTTCGTAGGTGCGGGCCAGTGCGAAGTGCGCGAACGCGTTGTCCGGCTCGCGCTCCAGCACGATGGTGAACTCCAGCTCGGCGGGCCGCAGTTGCGCCGCGGCGAAGAACGCACGCGCGCGGAGCAGCCGGGCCGCGGTGTTCTCCGGGTGGGCGGCGATGACTCCGTCGAGCAGCTTCACCGCGCCCCGCGGATCCCGCGAGTTGAGCAGATGCTCGGCTGCGCGGAAGTCGATGACATGCGTTTCCGGACTACGTCCGGTGGAACCGCTGGTCTCGGGCACGGCAGAGTCCTTCCCTCACTTCAGCGTTTCAACGCCCGCGGAGGGGGCCGCTATTCCGCGGAACCCTCGCGAGCCCGCCGTACGAGGTCCTCCCACACCTCGGCGACGCGCTTGTGCAGCGCGTCCAGGGGTATGTCGTTGTCGATCACGATGTCCGCGATCTCGCGGCGCTGTTCGCGGGTGGCCTGCGCGGCCATACGCGCGCGTGCGTCCTCGTCGGTCATCCCGCGCAGCCGGACCAGCCGGTCGAGCTGGGTCTCGGGGCTCGCGTCCACGACGATCACGAGGTCGTAGAGCGGCGCCAGGCCGTTCTCCGTGAGCAGGGGGACGTCGTGGATCACGACGGCGTCGTCGGCCGCGGCCTCCTCCAGCTCACGGGAGCGGGCGCCCACCAGGGGGTGCACGATCGCGTTGAGGACGGCGAGCTTCTCGGGGTCGGCGAAGACGATCGCGCCGAGTCGGGGCCGGTCCAGGCTGCCGTCCTCGGTGAGGACGTCCTCGCCGAAGGCCTCGACCACGGCGGCGAGGCCGGGAGTGCCGGGCGCCACGACCTCACGCGCGATGCGGTCCGCGTCGATCAGCACCGCCCCGCGCTCCACGAGCAGCCGCGACACCTCGCTCTTGCCGGCGCCGATCCCACCGGTCAGGCCCACTTTCAGCATGAGCGCCAGCTTAGGCGCTGCCACTGACAACCGGACCGGCGGAGCTCAGTTGTCGCCCTCGCGCTCCGCCAGGAACCGCTCGAACTCGCGCCCGATCTCGTCCGCCGACGGGATCTCGACCGGCTCGGCGAGCATGTTGCCGCGGGTCTCGGCGCCCGCGGCGGCGTCGTACTGGTGCTCAAGGCCCTGGACGAGCGCGGTGAGCTCCTCGTCGCCCTCCTGGATCTGCCGGTCGATCTCCGTCTGTGTGCGGTGCGCGTCCGTGCGCAGCGAATGCGCGACTCCAGGAAGGACCAGTCCGGTGGCGGCGGTGATGGCCTCCAGGACGGTCAGGGCGGCGTCCGGGTACGCCGAGCGGGCGATGTAGTGCGGGACGTGCGCCGCCACGCCCAGGACGTCGTGCCCGGCCTCCATCAGGCGGTACTCCACCAGGGACTCGGCACTGCCCGGCACCTGCGCCTCCTCGAAGGGGCTGCGGTGGCCCGGGACCAGGTCGGTGCGGTTGCCGTGCGGGGTGAGGCCCACCGGGCGGGTGTGCGGGACGCCCATGGGGATGCCGTGGAAGTTCACGGACAGGCGGACGCCGAGCCGCTCCACGATCTGCTGTATGGCCGCCGCGAACCGCTCCCACTCCACGTCCGGTTCGGGCCCGGACAGCAGGAGGAAGGGGGCGCCCGTGGTGTCCTGGACGAGACGGACCTCGATGGCCGGGACCTCGTAGTCGGTCCAGCGGTCCCGCTTGAAGGTCAGCAGGGGCCGACGGGCCCGGTAGTCCACGAGCCGGTCGTGGTCGAACCGGGCGACGAGCTGATGGGGCAGGGAGTCGAGCAGCCGGTCGACGATCTGGTCTCCGGTCTCGCCCGCGTCGATGTATCCGTCGAAGTGGTAGAGCATGACAAGGCCGGCCGACTCCTGGGCGAGCGCCATGTCGACAACGGCGAGGCCCTTCGGCTCCCATGCGTACAAACCCTGCGGATCAAGCACTGTGACCGCTCCTCCTCGTGTTCGTCATGAACAACGCGCCCTGAACCGGGGGCATTCCCGAAACCGGCCACTGATCAGGGCTCTCGTGCGAGGCGCCTTGACGCCTCGTCAGCATCGTGATCGACACGGCCAAGGGAGTGATCGCCGACGGCGTCGGCACGGCCTCGCCATGGAGGGCGTGCACTTCCGCAACTCCAGCACGGACGGCGTGATCAGGCATCCGAAGATCTACGACACCGGAGACGACGGGGCGGCCGGTCCCACCCAGCCGGCGGTCGACGTCGCGCGAAATGCCTGAGGGGCCGCACCTCGAAAGGTACGGCCCCTCAGCCAGCTATCGGCTAAGCCTCAGCGGCAGCGTTCAGCTCTGGCCACCGGCGAGCTTCTCGCGCAGCGCGGCCAGCGCCTCGTCCGAGGCCAGCGCACCGGAGGTGTCCGCGCCCTCGGAGGAGTACGAACCACCGGTCGCGGCCGGAGCCGCAGCCTCGCCACCCTCGGCGGCAGCAGCCGCGTCGGCCTCGCGGGACTTGATGACCTGCTGCTGGTGCTGCTCGAAGCGGGCCTGCGCCTCGGCGTACTGGCGCTCCCACTCCTCGCGCTGCTTCTCGTAGCCCGGCAGCCAGTCGTTGGTCTCCGGGTCGAAGCCCTCGGGGTAGATGTAGTTGCCCTGGTCGTCGTAGGACGCGGCCATGCCGTACAGGGTCGGGTCGAACTCGACCGAGGCCGGGTCGGCACCGAAGGACTCGTTGGCCTGCTTCAGCGAGAGGCTGATGCGACGACGCTCGAGGTCGATGTCGATGACCTTGACGAAGATCTCGTCGTTGACCTGGACGACCTGCTCCGGGATCTCCACGTGGCGCTCGGCCAGCTCGGAGATGTGGACCAGACCCTCGATGCCCTCGTCCACGCGGACGAACGCACCGAACGGCACCAGCTTCGTGACCTTACCGGGCACGACCTGGCCGATCTGGTGGGTGCGGGCGAACTGCTGCCACGGGTCTTCCTGGGTCGCCTTCAGCGACAGGGAGACGCGCTCGCGGTCCATGTCGACGTCGAGAACCTCGACGGTGACCTCCTGGCCGACCTCGACGACCTCGGACGGGTGGTCGATGTGCTTCCAGGACAGCTCGGAAACGTGGACCAGACCGTCGACGCCACCCAGGTCCACGAAGGCACCGAAGTTGACGATCGAGGAGACGACACCGGAACGGACCTGACCCTTCTGGAGGGTCGTGAGGAACGTCTGGCGGACCTCGGACTGGGTCTGCTCGAGCCAGGCGCGGCGGGACAGGACCACGTTGTTGCGGTTCTTGTCCAGCTCGATGATCTTCGCCTCGAGCTCCTTGCCGACGTACGGCTGAAGGTCGCGGACGCGGCGCATCTCGACCAGGGAGGCCGGAAGGAAGCCACGGAGGCCGATGTCGAGGATGAGACCACCCTTGACGACCTCGATGACGGTACCGGTGACGATGCCGTCCTCTTCCTTGATCTTCTCGATGGTGCCCCAGGCACGCTCGTACTGGGCGCGCTTCTTCGAGAGGATCAGGCGGCCTTCCTTGTCCTCCTTCTGGAGGACCAGGGCCTCGATCTCGTCGCCGACGGCGACGACCTCGTTCGGGTCGACGTCGTGCTTGATCGAGAGCTCGCGGCTCGGGATGACACCTTCGGTCTTGTAACCGATGTCGAGCAGGACCTCGTCCCGGTCGACCTTCACGATGACGCCGTCGACGATGTCGCCGTCGTTGAAGTACTTGATCGTCTCGTCGATCGCTGCGAGGAAGGCTTCCTCGTTACCGATGTCGTTGACCGCTACCTGCGGGGTGGTGGCGGTGGTCTCGGTGCTGCTCGTCATGTGGGAAAGGGCTCCGGTACGGACATTGAAGTCGTAGGTACTGCTTACGCCGGGAGCCCGTTTCGCTCTGCAGAAGCCGGACAGCCAAGGAAGCGCCACCTTATGGACACCGGGTGCCCGGTGGCGCCTCGACAACCGAGGGGACATACAACAGATGCGAGCGCAGCCTGCTACGTCTGAGGTGCGCAGGCCCGCAGCGCAACTTGTAGCATACGGGGGCAGCCGGACAGGGTCAATGCGCGAAGGCGCACACCCGGGGCGGATCGCCCCATATCCGGCAGAAGAAAAGTCCTTTGAGGCCAGGCAGGCCTGCGGGACCGCTTCCGTGAGGGACCCCTGACGGGTTGGACGGAAGAGTACGACGAGGGAGCCGATCATCCAAGAGCCGGAAGCGTATGAGCCGGAAGGACCCGAGGCGCACGAGCCGGAGGCCACGCGACGTGACGCCGGGGTCGCGGAGAGCGCACGGGCCAATCGGGGCTGGTGGGACCGCAACGCGGACGAGTACCAGATCGACCACGGCACGTTCCTCGGCGACGACCGCTTCGTGTGGGGCCCGGAGGGACTGGACGAGGTGGAGGCCGAGCTGCTCGGCCCGCCGGAGGAGCTGAAGGGCAAGGACGTCCTGGAGATCGGCGCGGGCGCGGCGCAGTGCGCGCGCTGGCTGGCCGCCCAGGGCGCCCGCCCGGTGGCCCTGGACCTCTCGCACCGCCAGCTCCAGCACGCCCTGCGGATCGGTGGATCGTTTCCGCTGGTCTGCGCGGACGCCGGTGCGCTGCCCTTCGCGGACGGCTCCTTCGACCTGGCCTGCTCGGCGTACGGCGCGCTGCCGTTCGTCGCCGACCCCCGGCTGGTCCTGCGCGAGGTGCGCCGGGTGCTGCGGCCGGGCGGCCGGTTCGTCTTCTCGGTGACGCATCCGATCCGCTGGGCGTTCCCGGACGAGCCGGGCCCCGAGGGCCTGTCGGTGTCGTCCTCCTACTTCGACCGTACGCCGTACGTGGAGCAGGACGAGGAGGGCCGCGCGGTCTACGTCGAGCACCACAGGACGCTGGGCGACCGCGTCCGGGACATCGTGGCGTCCGGTTTCCGCCTGGTGGACCTGGTGGAGCCGGAGTGGCCGTCCTGGAACACCTCGGAGTGGGGCGGCTGGTCCCCGCTGCGGGGCAACCTGATCCCGGGGACGGCCATCTTCGTGTGCGAGCGCGACTGAGGCACGCGCGCGTAGCCGAGTTGTCCACAGGCTCGCCCGGCACTTCCGCGAACGTACGACACTGGTCGGCGTGATCCGTTACGACGCCCTGGACGCGCTGCCCGTGCGCTCCGCCCTGCCCGCTCTGACCGAGGCCCTGGAGGGTGCCGGCACCGCCGTGCTCGTGGCGCCGCCCGGCACCGGCAAGACGACGCTGGTGCCGCTCGTGCTGGCGGGTCTGGTCGGCGGCGGGCCCGCACGGCGGGTCGTGGTGGCCGAGCCACGCCGGATCGCGGCGCGGGCGGCGGCCCGGCGGATGGCGTGGCTGCTGGGTGAGAAGCCCGGCGAGAGCGTGGGCTTCACGGTGCGCGGCGAGCGGGCCGTGGGGCGGCACACGCGCGTGGAGGTCGTGACGACCGGCGTGCTGCTGCAGCGGCTGCAGCGGGACCAGGAGCTGCCGGGCGCCGACGTCGTCGTCCTGGACGAGTGCCATGAGCGGCATCTGGACGCCGACACGGCGGCCGCGTTCCTGTGGGACGTACGGCAGGCCCTGCGGCCGGAGCTGCGGTTGGTGGCCGCGTCGGCGACCACGGACGCCGAGGGCTGGGCGCGGCTGCTGGGCGGGGCGCCGGTGGTCGAGGCGGCGGGTGCCGCGCACCCGGTGGAGGTGGTGTGGGCGCCTCCGGTGCGACCGGTACGACCGCCGCACGGAATGCGCGTCGATCCGGCGCTGCTGGCCCATGTGGCGTCGGTGGTGCGGCGCGCGCTGGCCGAGCGGGACGGTGACGTTCTGTGCTTCCTGCCCGGTGTGGGCGAGATCGCGCGCGTGGCGGGGCAGCTCGGCGGACTCGGTGAGGTCGACGTGCTCCAGGTGCACGGGCGGGCGCCGGCCGCCGTGCAGGACGCGGTGCTGTCGCCCGGGGTGCGGCGCCGGGTGGTGCTGGCGACCTCGGTGGCGGAGTCGTCGCTGACGGTGCCCGGGGTCCGGGTGGTGGTGGACTCGGGGCTCGCGAGGGAGCCGCGGGTGGACCACGCGCGCGGGCTGAGCGGGCTGACGACGGTACGGGCGTCGCGGGCGGCCGGGCGGCAGCGGGCGGGGCGGGCCGGGCGAGAGGCGCCCGGGGCGGTGTACCGGTGCTGGGCGGAGGCCGAGGACGGGCGTCTGCCGGCGTTTCCGGCGCCGGAGATCAAGGTGGCCGACCTGACCGCGTTTGCCTTGCAGGCGGCCTGCTGGGGCGATCCGGACGCCTCCGGGCTTGCGTTGCTCGACCCTCCCCCGGGTGGGGCGATGGTGGCGGCGCGCTCCGCGTTGGCGGCGGTGGGGGCGGTGGACTCCGTCGGTCGGGCCACGCCGGTCGGTGTGCGGTTGGCTCGGCTGGGGGTGCACCCTCGGCTGGGGCGGGCGTTGTTGGACACCGGTGGTGAGGGAGCGGAGGTTGTCGCCCTGCTCTCTGAAGAGGTACCGCGGGACTACGGGGATGATCTCGCCGGTGCGTTGCGTCGTGCGCGGCGTGGTGGGGACGCATATGGGGGGCGGTGGGCTGCGGAAGTACGGCGGCTGCGGGCCGTCCCGAGGGAGTTCTCCCACCCGCCGACCCGTGACCGTCGGACAGAAGGCGCCGTCCAGGTCGGCCCAGGCACCGCTGATGACACGCTCGCTGCGCTTGTTGCCGCGCTCGCCTTTCCCGAGCGGGTCGCCAGGCTCGACGGTGGGTCGTATCTGATGGCGTCCGGGACCCGGGCCGAGCTCCGGGAAGGGTCGGGGCTGCGTGGGTCGCCCTGGATCGTCGTGGCCGTCGCCGATCGGCCCTCCGGTACGGGCCACGCGCGCGTGCTGCTCGGGGCCGCCGTGACCGAGGACGTGGCCCGGGCGGCCGCCGGGACCCTGTTCGACGAGCGGGACGAGGTCCACTGGGCCGATGGCGACGTCGTGGCCCGGCGTGTCGAGCGGCTCGGTGCCATCGAGCTGGCCGTACGGCCCCTGAAGGACGCCGATCCACAGCTCGTACGCGGGGCTCTGCTCGACGGGCTGCGGCAGGAAGGGCTCGGGGTGCTGCGCTGGTCGCCGGAGGCGGAGGTGCTGCGGCAGCGGCTCGCGTTCTTGCACGCCCGCCTGGGCGAGGCCTGGCCGGACGTGTCCGACGACGCGCTGTACGCGCGCGTGGACGACTGGCTGGAGCCGGAGCTGGGACGGACCCGGCGGCGGGCGGATCTCTCGCGGATCGACGCCGGGCAGGCGCTCGCGCGGTTGCTGCCGTGGGCGAGCGGGGAGGCCGGCCGGCTGGACGAGCTGGCACCCGAGCGGATCGCCGTACCGAGTGGGTCCAGAATCCGGATCGACTATCGGGATCCGGAGCGGCCGGTGCTCGCGGTGAAACTGCAGGAGATGTTCGGGCTGCGGGAGACTCCGGCGGTGGCGGGGGTGCCCTTGCTCGTGCATCTGCTCTCCCCCGCCGGGCGGCCCGCCGCCGTCACCGCCGACCTCGCCTCCTTCTGGAGGGACGGCTACAAGGGCGTACGGGCGGACCTGCGCGGGCGGTATCCGAAGCATCCGTGGCCCGAGGACCCGGCGGCCGCGGAGCCCACCCGGCACACCAACGCGCGGCTCAGGCGCTGACCGGTTCGGGGTCGGCCGGTTCCGTGGGCGCCGGGTCCTGGGGGCGGCGGGTGCGGGCCTCCAGGTAGAGGGAGAGGGCGAGGAGCAGCAGGCCTGCGGTCAGGGAGCCCCAGGGGACGTACGAGGTGAGCATCAGGACCAGGGTGCGGTTGTGCTTGACCAGGGCGACCGTGTGCTCGATGTAGTCCTCGCGCATCTTCACGTCCCCGGCGAACGCCGTGACCCTGTCCCGGCCGCCCAGCAGGGTGCCGCCGCGCAGCTCCTCCTGGTGGAGTTCCTCGCCGTAGACGGGCGCGCCGGTGACCGGTTCGACCCAGAACCTGCGGACCGTGCTGTACCAGCGGGTCGTGCCCGTCTTGGCGACCGATTCCGGCGTGATGCCCTGGACGGGCATGGTCTTCGGCATGGGGACCTTGGTCCAGGGGACGGTCTGTTCGAAGTAGTAGACCTTCAGGCCGCGGAAGGTCCGGGTGCCCTTGTAGTGGATGGGGCTGGTGGTGCGGGTCTGTGCGTCGAAGTACTCGTAGTCGCGTTTCTGGGTCAGGAAGGGCCACTTGAACTCGATGCCCTCGCGGGTGACGGGGTCACCGTCGACCATCTCGCCGGTGGCGTGCACGGGGTCCTGGCTGTGGGCGTCGAAGATGTAGCGCTCGGGGACCTTGGAGACCATCTTGCCGTCGGGTCCCTGGACGTAGGAGAGGCTGTCCCAGACCACGACGGGCCGGCCTGCCGTCTTCTCGATCTTCTTCGCGGCCTCCACATCGCCCTTGAGGGTCTGCACGATGGTGACCTTCGAGACTTTCTTGGCGCGCATCGTGCCGTAGTCGAGGAGGGTGGCGCCCCGGGCCTCCAGGACCATGTCCTGGTATTGGTTCGCGGGGATCCTGGCCAGGCGCGGGAAGGCGTACCAGCGCATGAGCGGGGACAGCGCCGCGCAGAAGACGGCGCAGGCGAGCAGGACCAGGCTTGCCTTGCGGCGCATTGCGGGCCTCCCTCCCGGACGGGCTCGGCTACGGGTGCGAGGGCACCGTCGTCAGCAGCGGTTCGGGGGACGTCCGGCCCGACGGCGTACCCATGGCGGTCATCGCCAGGACCAGGGCGAACGCGAGGGCGAGACCGGTCGCGGCGGCGATCAGGGCGCGCATACGGGCCTCCCGGCGGGCGGTCGTGTCCTCACAGATTCCTGATGGACCGTCAGGTTCGGCACCGTAGCAACGGGCGGGTGAGATGAGAACAGCGGTGCACGGACGAACGAGGGCGCCCTCCCCGCCGGTGCGGAGAGGGCGCCCTGCCGGTGCGTGTGGCGTCAGGAGGCGGACGGGCTCGGGGACGGGCTCGCCGAGGAGTCGTCGGCGGCGACCTTCAGCTCGACGGTGAGCGTCGCGCCGCCGGTGGTGGTGATGCGCAGCAGGAAGGTGCCGGTGGTGTCGTCCGCGTACAGCTTCGGCAGGGTCAGCAGGCCCTTGGCGTCCGTCTGGAGGTTGGTGAGCGTGCGTACGGGCTTGCCGTCGGCGTCCTTGAAGTAGGGGCCCTTGTCGTTCTCGGTGGCGTCGGTGTCGGACTTGATCAGGGTGGCCGTGGCCGCGACCTTGTCCGCGACGGCGCCCTTGTACGTCGCCTTCACCTCGACCTGGTCCGCGAATTCACCGCCCGGGGTGCAGGTCAGCGGGGTGTCGCTGGTGCGGGTCAGGGTGTCCGCGGCGCGCGCGGTGACGGTGGCGGTGTAGTCGACACCCTTGACCGAGCGGCCCACGACGGTGGCGGTGACCTTGAAGTCGCCGGTCTTCTCGCCCGCCTGGAGCGCCGGTGCGAGGGCGACGCCCTGGGCGTCGGTGGCGACCGTGGCCACGGTCTCGCCGCCGGTGAAGGTGGCGTCGGTGTCCCCGGAGATGGTGAACCGGATCCTGACCTTGGCGACGGACTTGTCGGCCTTGGTCTCGGCGCGGGTGCCGATCCGCTCGGTGAAGGCGTGGCCGGCCATAGCGGTGAGCTTGGCGGTGTCCGCGTCCTCGAGGTGGTCCACCGTGTCGGTGGGGGTCTGCGGAGGCGTCGGCGGGACGGGCGGCTTCGGTGGCTTCGGTGGCTTCGGGGTGGGGCTCTCGTTCCCGCCGCCCGGTTTGCTGGGCTTCGGGTCCGGCTTCGGGTCCTTCGGCTCGGGCTTGGTCCTCGGCGGGCTGGAGGGCTTCGGGGAGTGGGAGTGGGAGTGGGAGTGGGGGTGCCGGTTGCCGTCGTCGCTGCGGTGGCTGGGCACGCCGCCGGTGCCGTCGGGCACGGAGTGGGTGCCCTTGCGGTAGTACTCCAGCCAGGACAGGACGGTGTTCAGGTAGTCCTGCGAGTGGTTGTAGCCGAGGATCGCGCTGTGCAGGTCGTCCTCGTTCGAGAGGTCCAAGCCGTTGCGGCACAGGTAGTGGCCCGCGGCGAGGGCGGCGTCGTAGACGTTGTTGGGGTCCTTCTTGCCGTCGCCGTTGCCGTCGCGGCCGGCCCAGGCCCAGGTCGACGGGATGAACTGCATGGGGCCGACGGCCTGGTCGTACTCGGTGTTGCCGTCGTAGGCGCCGTGGTCGGTGTCCTTGATGAGCGCGAAGCCGTTGCCGTCGAGCGCCGGGCCCAGGATCGGGCTGATCGTCGTGCCGCTCGCGTCGACCTCGCCGCCGCGGGCCTGGCCCGACTCGACCTTGCCGATGGCGGCCAGCAGTTGCCAGGGCAGGTTGCAGCCGGGTTTGGCGGAACGCAGTTCGGCCTCGGCCTTCTTGTAGGCGTCGAGGACCGTCGCCGGGATGCCGGCCTCGGCGTCGCCCTGGGCGACGGGGGTGCCGGTGGCGCTCGGCGAGGGGCTGGGATTGGGGCTGTTGAGCGGCGGCAGGTCCGTGTAGTACGGCGAGTTGCCGGTGGCGTTGCCGTCGGAGGCCGCGGGTACGGGGGCGGAGGCGCCGGCCTTGGCCTGTCTGCCCTGGTCCTCGCCGGTCACTCCCGGAGCCTGGGACGCGGACAGGGCCGCGACCGCTGCCGCGGCCACGGCGGTCGTCGCCGCCCCCTTGCGCAGCCGCCTTCCGAAATGCGCCGCCATCGAGTGAACCCCTCCCGTGGACGCCCCGCGTCCGTCTCCGCCTGTCTGCCTCGCCCTGGTGTGACGGTTGACCCGGTGTTCCGGTTCCTGTGTGGCGCCCTTCCGTCTGTGCGATGCGTGTTCGCCGTGTGCCCGGCACAGCGCCGCAGGTGACCCTACGGCAACTTGTGGTGTGCCGGGACCCGTTCACGCCCGTTTTTTACCGATTGGCCAACTCTCGTTGCCACCTACGGACCCGGACGACGGTCCCGCATACTGGACGGACGTGGTCACCGGCTCGGCGCCAGGGCCGACGACCGTTCCAGGGAGTTCCGTTGCCGTTCACGCTCAGCCATGCGGCGGCCGTCCTGCCCGCGGTCCGCCGGGACGGGAGCGGCCGCGGCCCGCTGGTGCCGGTGGTGCTCGTCGCGGGATCCTTCGCGCCCGATATGACCTTCTACGCAGCGAATGTCCTGCCGGGCGGCATGGAATTCGGTGCGGTGACGCACTCGTTCGCCGGCGTCTTCACGGTCGACGTGCTCATCTCGTGGGCGCTGGTGGGGCTGTGGCTGCTCGTCCGCGAACCGCTGCTCGCGCTGCTGCCCCGGGCCTGGCAGGGGCGGCCGGCGCCGCTGCTGCGCTGCGCTGCGCCACGCGCGCGTGTACGGGCTGTCACGGTGATGTGGTGGTACGTCTCCGCCGTGCTGGGTGGGCTGACCCATGTGGTGTGGGACGCGTTCACGCATGACGGGCGGTGGGGCACGCGGCTGATTCCGGCCATCGAGCGGGACCGTCTCGCGGGCCTGCCGCTCTTCTCGTGGCTGCAGTACGGCTCGTCCGTGGCGGGAGCCCTCGTGGTCGCGCTGTTCGCCGCGCGTGCGCTGCGGCGGGCGCCGGGCGGGGAGCCGGTGGGGGTGCCCGCGCTGTCCGTGCGGGACCGGTGGTGGGCCGGCGCGGTGATCGGCGGTTGTGCGGCGGCCGGGGCGGTGCAGCGGGTGGCGCGGTCGTGGGCTGTCCTGGGCGCGCCGAGGCGGCTGTGGGATCTGCTGCCCACCTTGTGCTTCGGTGTGGGCGCCGGGCTGGCCCTGGGGCTGGTGCTGTACGCCGCCGCGGTCAGGGGGTGGCGTCCGGGCCGGGTTCCGGGCGGTCCAGGGGGTCCAGGTCCGGGTGATCACGGTGATCCTGATGGTCCCGGTGATCCCGGTGATCCCGGTGGGGTGGTCGGTGCGGGCCGGGGGCGGCCGGACGCTCGGTGAGGGACGCGACGAAGACCGTGAGGGTGCGCCTGGGGCGCGGTCTCGGGATCACGGTGAGCGCGAGGGCGAGGTAGCCGCGGGCGAGGTCGGCCCACTGGCGCCAGTCCGGGGCGAGGGCCACGTGGCCGGTCAGGCCCGTGAGTCTGTGCCGGAGGTCCGTGGCGGCCTTGCGGACGGTCACGGCGAGGTCGGCGGGGATGCGGGCGGTGCTTGCGTCGGCCGCGAGGGCCGGGACCGGCGGGGCGGGCATGGCCTGCGCCGAGGCGGTGTCCGCCCAGGCCCGGAGGTCTGCCTCGGGCGTCCGGCGGTGAAGCGTGCGTATACCCATGCCCGCAGTTTTGCGGCTGTGGGGGGTGGGGGGCGTTTTGGCGGGGGCCACGTGAGTGACGGGCCCTGCGGGGTTCGGCCGACGTGCTCTGTGTGGGCGCCGGGTTCTTGTGCTGGTGGGGGTGGGTGGGCGTCGGGGTCGAGATGAGTTCGGCACCGCCGGATTGCGCCGTGGCCCGTTGGCGGTCCGTGCGGTGGGTTCGGCAGCGCCGGATTGCGCCGTGAGGGCTGAGCACCGTTACGGCGGGGACAGGTGCCGGCGTGGGTGCCGGTGCCGGAGGAGGGGGCGTTGCAGCCGAGGCCGGTTGCAGCGCCCCCTCCGTACGAGCGCCGCAGGCTAGTGCGCCGCCGACTCCCAGTCCGGGCCCGAGCCCACCGAGACGTCCAGGGGCGCGCGGAGGTGGACGGCGTTGGACATTTCGTCGCGGACGATCTGCTCCGCGGCCGCCCGCTCGCCGGGGGCGATCTCCAGGACGATTTCGTCGTGGACCTGGAGGAGCATGCGGGACTTCAGGTCCGCCGCCCGCAGGGCGCTGTCCACCTTGAGCATGGCGATCTTGACGATGTCCGCCGCCGTGCCCTGGATGGGCGCGTTGAGGGCCATGCGCTCGGCCGCCTCGCGGCGCTGGCGGTTGTCGCTGTTGAGGTCGGGGAGGTAGCGGCGGCGCCCGAACAGCGTCGCCGTGTAGCCCGTCGCCCGCGCCTCGTCGACCGCCCGGCGAAGGTAGTCGCGGACGCCGCCGAAGCGCTCGAAGTACGCGTCCATCAGGGCGCGCGCCTCCGCCGCCTCGATGTTCAGCTGCTGGGACAGGCCGAAGGCGGAGAGGCCGTAGGCCAGGCCGTACGACATCGCCTTGATCTTGCGGCGCATCTCCGCGTCCACCGCGGCGGGCTCGACACCGAACACCTGGGAGGCGGCCGTGGTGTGCAGGTCCTCGCCGGAGGTGAACGCGTGGATCAGGCCCTCGTCCTCGGACAGGTGGGCCATCACGCGCAGCTCGATCTGGCTGTAGTCGGCGGTCATCAGGGACTCGAAGCCCTCGCCGACCACGAAACCGCGGCGGATCGCCCGGCCCTCGTCCGTACGGACCGGGATGTTCTGGAGGTTCGGGTCCGTGGAGGACAGGCGGCCGGTCGCCGCGACCGTCTGGTTGAACGTGGTGTGGATACGGCCGTCGGCCGCGACCGTCTTGATCAGGCCCTCCACCGTGACACGGAGCTTCGCCTGCTCACGGTGCCGGAGCATGATCACCGGCAGTTCGTTGTCGGTCGTGGTGGCGAGCCAGGCCAGGGCGTCGGCGTCGGTGGTGTAGCCGGTCTTGGTCTTCTTGGTCTTCGGCAGGGCCAGCTCGCCGAAGAGGACCTCCTGGAGCTGCTTGGGCGAGCCCAGGTTGAACTCGTGGCCGGCCGCCGCGTGTGCCTCCTTCACGGCCTGCTGCACCGCGCCCGCGAACGTCTGCTCCATCGCCTCCAGGTGCGCCCGGTCGGCCGCGATGCCGTGGCGCTCCATGCGGGCGAGCAGGGCGGAGGTGGGCAGCTCCATGTCCCGGAGCAGGTCCGCCGCGCCTACCTCCTGCAGCCGGGTCTCGAAGGCCCCGCCCAGGTCGAGGACCGCGCGGGCCTGGATCATCAGGGCCTCGGCCTCGGCTCCGTCGTCGGCGCCGAAGGCCAGCTGGCCGTCGGCCGCGGCGGCGGGCGCCAGCTCGCGGTGCAGATACTCCAGGGACAGCGCGTCCAGGTCGAAGGAGCGGCGGCCCGGCTTGACCAGGTAGGCGGCGAGCGCGGTGTCCATGGCCACGCCCTCGACGGACCAGCCGTGCTCGGCGAAGACGCGCATGGCGCCCTTGGCGTTGTGGAACACCTTGGGACGGCCCGCGTCGGCCAGCCAGGCCGCGAACGCGTTCTCGTCGGCCTCGTCCAGCTCGGCCGGGTCGAACCAGGCGGCCGCTCCCCCGCCCGCGGCCAGGGCGACCTCGGCGACCGAGCCGGTGCCCAGCGCCCAGGTGTCGACGGTGGCGACGCCCAGGGTCTCGGTGCCGTGCTCGGCGAGCCAGGCGGTCAGCTCGCCGGTGCGCAGGATCCTGCCGTCGATCTCCACGCCGTCCGTCGTGACCGGGGTGGCCTCGGCCTCCTCGGAACCGGGGTCGACGGCGAAGAGGCGCTCGCGCAGGGACGGGTTGCGGATCTCCAGGGTGTCCAGGACCATCACGACGGCCTTGCGGTCGTACGCGGCCCGCTCCAGGTCGGAGACCGACCTCGGCAGCTCGACCTGGCGCTCCAGCTCGGTGAGAACGCGGTTGAGCTTGACCGACTCCAGGTGGTCGCGGAGGTTCTGCCCGGCCTTGCCCTTGACCTCGTCGACGCGCTCGACCAGCTCCGCGAACGAGCCGAACTGGTTGATCCACTTCGCGGCGGTCTTCTCGCCGACGCCGGGGATGCCGGGGAGGTTGTCCGACGGGTCGCCGCGCAGGGCCGCGAAGTCCGGGTACTGGGCGGGCGTCAATCCGTACTTCTCGAAAACCTTCTCCGGGGTGAACCGGGTCAGCTCCGAGACGCCCTTCGTCGGGTAGAGCACGGTGGTGTTCTCGGTGACCAGCTGGAAGGAGTCGCGGTCGCCGGTGACGATCAGCACCTCGAAGCCCTCGGCCTCGGCCTGGGTGGCGAGGGTGGCGATGATGTCGTCCGCCTCGAACCCCTCGACCGCGAAGCGCGGGGCGTGCATCGCGTCGAGCAGCTCGCCGATCAGCTCGACCTGGCCCTTGAACTCGTCGGGGGTCTTGGAGCGGTTCGCCTTGTACTCGGTGAACCGCTCGGAGCGCCAGGTCTTGCGCGAGACGTCGAAGGCCACGGCGAAGTGCGTGGGGGCCTCGTCACGCAGGGTGTTGGCCAGCATCGACGCGAAGCCGTAGATCGCGTTCGTCGGCTGGCCGGTCGCGGTCGTGAAGTTCTCCGCGGGCAGCGCGAAGAACGCGCGGTAGGCCAGCGAGTGCCCGTCCATGAGCATCAGCCGGGGACGGGCGCCGCCGGAGGTCTTGTCGGTCTTCTTCGATGCTGTCTCTGCCACGTCCCCGATCCTGCCACGCCGCACTGACAGTCCGTTCCGGGGTGCCGGGGGTTGCCGGGCCGCTACGCACTGTGTTGCCGGTCGGCGGCTGAGGGGGGCGGGAGGGGCGGCGCTGTTGTCGGTGGCCCGTGGGAGGATCGGCATCGTACGTGTCACGCACAGTCGAAGGGGAGCGTGCGATGGCGACAAAGCCGCCCAAGGGTGATCCGGTTCAGGACGCGCCGCAGGTCGCGGAGCCGAAGCACGCGGCCGTGGGGCTGCCCGCCATCGGGCACACGCTGCGTATCGCCCAGCAGCAGATGGGTGTGCGGCGCACGGTGCTGACGCTGCTGCGGGTGAACCAGAAGGACGGCTTCGACTGCCCGGGCTGCGCCTGGCCGGAGCCGGACCACCGGAACAAGGCGGAGTTCTGTGAGAACGGCGCGAAGGCGGTGGCCGAGGAGGCCACCCTGCGCCGGGTCACCCCGGAGTTCTTCGCCGAGCACGCCGTCGCCGACCTGGCCGGCCGCAGTGGCTACTGGCTGGGGCAGCAGGGCCGGCTCACCCATCCCATGTACCTCCCGGAGGGCGGCACGCACTACGAGCCGGTCACCTGGGAGCGCGCCTTCGACATCGTCGCCGAGGAGTTCGCCGCGCTCTCCTCCCCCGACGAGGCTGTCTTCTACACCTCGGGCCGTACCAGCAACGAGGCCGCGTTCCTGTACCAGCTCTTCGCGCGCGAGCTGGGCACGAACAATCTGCCGGACTGCTCCAACATGTGCCACGAGTCGTCCGGGTCGGCGCTCAGCGAGACCATCGGCATCGGCAAGGGCAGCGTCCTGCTGGAGGATCTGTACAAGGCCGACCTGATCATCGTCGCCGGGCAGAACCCGGGGACGAACCATCCGCGCATGCTCACCGCCCTGGAGAAGGCCAAGGCGAACGGCGCGAAGATCATCAGTGTCAATCCGCTGCCCGAGGCCGGCCTGGAGCGGTTCAAGAACCCGCAGACGCCCCAGGGCCTGCTGAAGGGCGCGGCGCTCACCGATCTGTTCCTGCAGATCCGCATCGGCGGCGACCAGGCGCTCTTCCGGCTGCTCAACAAGCTCGTCCTCGAGACGGACGGCGCGGTCGACGAGGAGTTCATCCGCGAACACACCCACGGTTTCGAGGAGTTCGCCGCGGCCGCGCGTGCCGCCGACTGGGACGAGACGCTCAGGGCGACCGGCCTCACGCGCGCGGAGATCGAGCAGGCCCTCGGCATGGCACTCGCCTCGAAGCGGACCATCGTGTGCTGGGCCATGGGCCTCACCCAGCACAAGCACGCCGTGCCGACCATCCGCGAGGTGGTCAACTTCCTGCTGCTGCGGGGCAACATCGGCCGGCCGGGCGCGGGTGTGTGCCCGGTGCGCGGGCACAGCAACGTCCAGGGCGACCGCACCATGGGCATCTTCGAGCGGCCCGCGCCGGCCTTCCTGGACGCGCTGGAGAAGGAGTTCGGGTTCGCGCCGCCGCGCGAGCACGGCTTCGACGTCGTGCGGGCCATCCGCGCGCTGCGCGACGGCGAGGCGAAGGTGTTCTTCGCCATGGGCGGCAACTTCGTCTCCGCCTCTCCCGACACCGAGGTGACGGAGGCCGCGATGCGGCGGGCGCGGCTGACGGTGCACGTGTCGACCAAGCTCAACCGCTCGCATGTCGTCACGGGTGCGCGGGCGCTGATCCTGCCCACGCTGGGCCGCACCGAGCGGGACCTGCAGGCGAGTGGCGAGCAGTTCGTGACCGTCGAGGACTCGATGGGCATGGTGCACGCCTCGCGCGGGCGGCTGGCGCCGGCGAGCCCGCGGCTCAAGTCCGAGCCCGCGATCATCTGCGCTCTCGCGCGCCGTGTGCTCGGTGAGAGCAGCGTCGTGCCGTGGGAGGAGTTCGAGAAGGACTACGCGACGATCCGTGACCGCATCGCACGCGTGGTCCCCGGTTTCGAGGACTTCAACGCGCGCGTGGCCCGGCCGGGCGGCTTCGTACTGCCGCACGCCCCGCGCGACGAGCGCCGCTTCCCGACCGCCACGGGCAAGGCGAACTTCACGGCCGCGCCGGTGGAGTATCCCGAACTGCCCGAGGGCCGGCTGCTGTTGCAGACCCTGCGCTCACACGACCAGTACAACACCACGATCTACGGCCTGGACGACCGGTACCGGGGCATCACGGGCGGCCGCCGGGTCGTGCTGGTGCACCCCGAGGACGCGCGGGCGCTGGGGTTCGCCGAGGGGTCGTACGTCGACCTGGTGAGCGAGTGGAAGGACGGCGTGGAGCGGCGGGCGCCCGGTTTCCGGGTCGTGCACTATCCGACGACCCGGGGATGCGCGGCGGCGTACTACCCCGAGACGAACGTCCTGGTCCCGCTCGACGCCACGGCCGACACCAGCAACACCCCGGCCAGCAAGTCCGTGGTCGTACGCCTCGAAGGTCACACCGGGACCGCCGGGAGCCGTCTGGAACAATCGGCGACCGACTGAGCGTTTGCTCAGCCAGGAGACAGCCGCAAGAGACAGCTGTACGACGATTGGAGCCGGGCCCATGGGCGAGCAGCAGCAGGTGAAATTCCCGCAGGAGGTCATCGACGAGTACGCAGCACTCGGTGTCGACCTGCCCGCCCTGTTCTCGGCCGGACATCTCGGCACGCGGATGGGTGTGCAGATTCTGGAGGCGTCGGCGGAGAAGGTCGTCGGGACCATGCCGGTGGAGGGCAACACCCAGCCGTACGGCCTGCTGCACGGCGGCGCCTCCGCGGTGCTGGCGGAGACCCTGGGCTCGGTCGGTTCCATGCTGCACGGCGGCAGCTCGAAGATCGCGGTCGGTGTGGACCTGAACTGCACGCATCACAGAGGGGTGCGCTCGGGTCTGGTGACCGGTGTGGCCACACCGGTGCACCGGGGCCGTTCGACGGCGACGTACGAGATCGTGATCAGCGACGAGGAGGGCCGCCGGGTGTGCAGTGCCCGGCTGACCTGCCTGCTGCGGGACGCCCGGCCGGGCGACGCGGCGCAGGTGCCGCCCACCACGGACTGACCACCCGGCACCGGACCGTTGCCCCCCGCCGTCCCTCCCCGTAGCTTCGGCTCATGGGACGGCGAGGGGACCCCCGGCCGGGGGTGAGGTTCCTGGTGTTCGGGCCGGCGCTGCCCGCCCTGCTGTGGGCGACGGCCTGCGCCGGGCCCGCCGGCGCCGGGAACGCGGCCCGCCCCTCACCCCCGACATCCTCACCCTCGGCACCCTCCCCTTCGAAGACCTCCGACACCGACCTGTGCACCCGGCTCGTCACCCACTGGTCCCGCGAGGTGCTCGACAGCCGCACCTACGGCGATTACCAGTCGATGGGCCTGTCCAACGGCCAGTACGCGATCCTGCGGGATGTCGTCGACGCCGCCCGAGCCGTGAAGCGACGTCAAGGGACAAGAGCCGCAGAGGAATTGATCGCCCGTCAGGCGCGCGCGGCCTGCACCGAGCGCTACCGTCACGGCTCCCCGAGCGGAGGCCCCTGGCAATGAGCGGCATCGGTCCACTGGAGCCCGGCGAGGGCACGCACGCGTGGGACACCCGGCACTCGACGACCCCAACTCCCCGCCTCCCGGGCCGGATCCGCTCGGCCCTGGCGGCCCGGTACGCCCGCCACCGGCGCGCCACCCTGGCGGTCACCGCCGCGGCCGCCCTCCTGGCCGGCGGCGGCTACCTCTACGCCACCCGGCCGAAGCCGCCGCCCCCGCCACCCCAGCCCCCGACGCCCTACCCGGCCCAGGTGGTGGACATGAGCTACACGGGCGGCGCGGCCACCGCGGCGGACGCCGCACCCCGCAGTTTCAGCTTCGTCGTGCTACTGAGCGTGGAGTCGGGCCCACCGGTCACCGTGACCCGGGTGACCCAGCCGTACGCGGGACTCGCGCTGGTGACCGACCCGCGTACACCCTTTCGGACAAAGGCGGGTTCGAGCCGCAAGATCACGATAACCATGCACGTGACACAATGCGGAAAAGTACCCATGGACGCCGGGATGCCTTTCCTGGACGTAACTCTGCGTAATACGCGCGCAATGCAGATTCACAGTTACATCCTCGGTTCGCGCTACGCACAGCATCTCTCCCAAGCCCTGAAAGTCGCCTGCAGCAACAGCACCACGTCATGACCAAAACCCTTGAGACGCCTGAATTGATCATGGTGAGTCCTGCGGGTTCTCACATTCCGGACGGGGCGAATCGGCCGGAATTCCGCCCTACCGCCCAGCGCGTACCGCTCTGCATTACGTCGTGTCATAACAAGAGAGTCACAGCCTTGGTCAGACACTCCTCCACGTTCCCTGCACACGCTTAGAGTCACCGCCAGTCACCGCGCCGACTCACAGCCTCACCGACTCGCCTTTTCGGCTTTGTCTCTTCGGGCAGGCGCGCGGCTCGACCGCTTCCATGGGGATGCGGCCGTCCTGTGGGAAAGGACTGATCGTGCGTCAACGTTCGCTCATCGCCATCACCGCCGCGCTGGCAGCGGGAGCACTCACCCTCACCGCCTGCGGCTCGCGCGACAGCGGCGACAAGGGCTCGGACTCCGGCAAGGGCGGCGGCAGCACCGTCGTCATCGGTGTCGACGCCCCGCTGACCGGCGACCTGTCCGCGCTCGGCCTGGGCATCAAGAACTCCGTGGACCTGGCCGTCAATCAGGCCAACAAGAAGAACTACGTCAAGGGCGTCACCTTCAAGATCGAGGCCAAGGACGACCAGGCGCAGCCCTCCTCGGGCCAGCAGAACGCCTCCGCGTTCGTCGGCGACCAGTCCGTCCTCGGTGTCGTCGGCCCGCTGAACTCCTCCGTCGCCCAGTCGATGCAGAAGGTCTTCGACGACGCCAAGCTGGTGGAGGTCTCGCCGGCGAACACCAGCCCGGACCTGACCCAGGGGGCCAACTGGCAGACGACCAAGGCGCGCCCGTACAAGTCGTACTTCCGCACCGCGACCACGGACGCCATCCAGGGCCCGTTCGCCGCGCAGTACATCTACAACAAGGCGAAGAAGACCAAGGTCTTCGTCATCGACGACAAGAAGACCTACGGCGCCGGTCTCGCCAAGACCTTCACGGGCGAGTTCACGAAGCTCGGCGGCAAGGTGGTCGGCACCGAGCACATCAACCCCGACACCAAGGACTTCTCCGCGGTCGCCACCAAGGTGAAGAACTCCGGCGCCCAGGTGGTCTACTACGGCGGCGAGTACCCGCAGGCCGGCCCGCTGAGCAAGCAGATCAAGTCCGCCGGCGCCAACATCCCGCTGATCGGCGGTGACGGTATCTACGCCGACGACTACATCAAGCTGGCCGGCTCCTCCGCCACCGGCGACTTCGCCACCTCGGTCGGCGCGCCGGTCGAGACGCTGCCCTCTGCCAAGGACTTCGTCGCCAACTACAAGGCGGCGGGCTACAAGGAGGAGTACGCGGCCTACGGCGGTTACTCCTACGACTCGGCCTGGGCGATCATCGAGGCCGTGAAGAAGGTCGTCGACGGCAACGGCGGCAAGCTTCCGTCCGACGCCCGCGCGAAGGTCACCGCCGCGATGCAGAACGTCTCCTTCGACGGTGTGACCGGCAAGGTCTCCTTCGACGAGTACGGCGACGCGACCAACAAGCAGCTCACCGTCTACTCCGTGAAGAGCGGCGCCTGGAAGGCCGTGGAGTCCGGCACCTACAACGGCGGCTGATCCCACACCGCACCTGCGAAGAGCCGCGCGGGGCGCGCTGCACCACTGGCGCCCCGCGCGGACTCGCATCCGGCCCCATCCGTCGCACTTTCACGTCCCGGAGGACATGCGGTGAACGAACTGCCGCAGCAGCTGGTCAACGGCCTGCTACTTGGATCCATGTACGGGCTGGTCGCCATCGGCTACACAATGGTCTACGGCATCGTCCAGCTCATCAACTTCGCCCACGGCGAGATCTTCATGACCGGCGCGTTCGGCGCGCTCACGGTCTACGCGTACATCCTTCCCGACGGCACCTCGATGTGGGTCGCCCTGCCGCTGATGCTGGTCGGCGCGATCCTGGTCGCCGTCACCGTCGCCGTCGGAGCGGAACGGTTCGCCTACCGCCCCCTGCGCAACGCCCCGCGCCTCGCGCCCCTCATCACCGCCATCGGCCTCTCCCTTGCTCTGCAGCAGGCGGTGTGGGCCTGGTACCCGGAGGCGAAGTCCGCCCGCACGTTCCCGAACATACCGGGCGGCCCCTTCAACATCGGCAACGTCACCATCCAGACCGGCGACATCTTCCTGGTCGCCGCGGCCCCGATCAGCATGGCGGTCCTCGCCTACTTCGTGATGCGCACCCGCACCGGCCGCGGTATGCAGGCCACCGCGCAGGACCCGGACACCGCGAAGCTGATGGGCGTCAACACCGACCGGATCATCGTGATCGCGTTCGCCGTCGGCGCCGCGTTCGCCGCCGTCGGGGGAGTCGCCTACGGCCTGAAGTACGGTCAGATCGACTTCCGCATGGGCTTCATCCTCGGTCTGAAGGCGTTCACCGCGGCTGTCCTCGGCGGTATCGGCAACATCTACGGCGCCATGCTCGGCGGTCTCGTCCTCGGTGTGGCCGAGGCCCTGTCCACCGCCTACATCGCGGACATCCCCGGCATGGACAAGTTCGGCAGCCAGTCCTGGGCAGATGTCTGGGCGTTCGTACTCCTCATCCTCGTGCTGCTGTTCAGGCCGCAGGGCCTGCTCGGCGAGCGCGTGGCGGACAGGGCGTGACAGCGATGACCACACAGACCACCGCATCCGAGTCCCCCGAGACCCCGGAAACCACGACCGCGCCCGCGGCCCCCGGCTCCGGCCTGATCGGCCTGCCGGCCCCGCTCGGCCGGGCCCTCGCCACCGGCGGCGGCGCCCTCGCGATCGTCTCCACGTTCCTCTCCTGGACCTGGACCACCGACTTCCCCGGCGACCTCACCGTCTACGGCTACCCGGGCGGCCTGCAGGTCCTGGTGCTGATCGGCGGCATCCTCACCACCCTCTTCGGCCTCGCCTCCTACGGCATCAAGGGCCTCGGGTGGCTGACGCCCGGCGGCGCCGACGCCGCCCTGAAGACGGCCGCGCTCGGCACCTTCGCCACCGCCTGGTACACCGTCATCGCCATCAGCTCCGAGCTCGGCGGACTGGTGAACCTGGAGCCCGGCGGTTTCGTCGTCGCCGTCGCCACACTGGTCGCCCTGCTCGGCGCGCTGGCCCTGCCGTTCGAACGGCCGGAGCCGGACCCCGCCGACCCGGACGACACCGGCTGGGAGCTCTTCCGGCACAACAGCCGGCAGAACTGGAACGTGTTCAAGGCCGCGTTCACCGCCGAGACCCCCGGCCCCGCCCGCAAGCTGCCCGCCTACGCGGAGATCCTCGTCATCGTGGCGGCCATGGCCGTCGGCCTGATCGTCTTCTCCTACGGCATCGACACCTCGTACGACGAGCTGTTCATCGGCTTCCTGATCACCGCCGGCTTCGGTTTCGCGACCCTCGCCAAGGCCGGGCTCGTGGCCCGGGTCTCGGCGATCACCGCGCGGCACCGCACCCTCACCATGACCGGTGCGTTCGTGGCCGCCGCGGCCTTCCCGCTCACCCAGTCCGACGACCAGTACGCGACGATCGGCGTCTACATCCTGATCTTCGCCACCGTCGCGCTCGGCCTGAACATCGTCGTCGGCCTCGCCGGCCTCCTCGACCTCGGTTACGTCGCGTTCCTCGGCGTCGGCGCCTACACCTCGGCCCTGGTCTCCGGCTCACCGTCCTCGCCGCTGCACGTCACCTGGCCGTTCTGGGCCTCGGCGTTGCTCGGCGCGGCCGTCGCCATGGTCTTCGGCGTCCTCATCGGCGCCCCCACGCTGCGGCTGCGCGGCGACTACCTGGCCATCGTGACGCTCGGCTTCGGTGAGATCTTCCGGATCACCGTCCTCAACATGGACGGCACCTCCGGCCCGGACGTCACCAACGGCTCCAACGGCATCTCCTCGATCCCGAACCTGGACATCCTCGGCTTCGACTTCGGCCAGGAGCACCAGTTCCTCGGCGCCACCATCGGCCGCTTCGCTAACTACTTCCTGCTGATGCTGCTCATCACGCTCATCGTGGTCGTGGTGTTCCGCCGCAGCAGCGACTCCCGCATCGGACGCGCCTGGATCGCCATCCGCGAGGACGAGACCGCCGCGCTCGCCATGGGCATCAACGGCTTCCGGGTCAAGCTCATCGCGTTCGCGCTCGGCGCCTGCCTGGCCGGTCTCGCCGGCTCCGTGCAGGCCCACGTCACCTACACGGTGACCCCGGAGCAGTACCAGTTCGCCCACGTCGTCCCGCCCAACTCGGCGTTCCTGCTGGCCGCGGTGGTCCTCGGCGGCATGGGCACCATCGCCGGTCCGCTGGTCGGCGCGGCCCTGCTCTACCTGATCCCGGCCAAGCTCCAGTTCCTGGGCGACTACCAGCTCTTCGCCTTCGGCGTCGCGCTCGTACTGCTGATGCGCTTCCGCCCGGAGGGCCTCATCCCCAACCGGCGCCGCCAGCTCGAGTTCCACGAGGAGACCGAAGCGCCCGCCGTCCTCAGCAAGGCAGGGGCCTGATCACGATGACGACCGACACCACCACCCAGGACGCCGCCCCCGACGTCCCCGCCTCCGGCGAGGCCGTCCTCGACGCCCGCGGCGTGACCATGCGCTTCGGCGGTCTGACGGCCGTACGGAACGTGGACCTGACCGTGAACAGCGGGGAGATCGTCGGCCTGATCGGCCCCAACGGCGCCGGCAAGACGACCTTCTTCAACTGCCTGACCGGTCTCTACGTGCCCACCGAGGGCGAGGTCCGCTACCAGGGCCAGGTGCTCCCGCCGAAGTCCTTCAAGGTCACGGCGGCCGGCATCGCCCGTACCTTCCAGAACATCCGGCTGTTCGCGAACATGACGGTCCTGGAGAACGTCCTCGTCGGCCGGCACACCCGCACCAAGGAGGGCCTGTGGTCCGCGCTGCTGCGCGGCCCCGGATTCCACCGTGCCGAGAAGGCCTCCCGCGAACGGGCCATGGAACTGCTGCAGTTCGTGGGCCTGGACCGGAAGGCCGAGCACCTCGCCCGCAACCTCCCCTACGGCGAGCAGCGCAAGCTGGAGATCGCCCGCGCCCTCGCCAGCGAGCCCGGACTGCTGCTGCTCGACGAGCCGACGGCCGGCATGAACCCGCAGGAGACCAGGGCCACCGAGGAACTGGTCTTCGCCATCCGGGACAAGGGCATCGCCGTCCTCGTCATCGAGCACGACATGCGCTTCATCTTCAACCTCTGCGACCGGGTGGCCGTCCTGGTGCAGGGCGAGAAGCTGGTCGAGGGAGACAGCGCGACCGTCCAGGGCGACGAACGCGTGATCGCGGCCTACCTCGGCGAGCCCTTCGAGAACGCGCCCGGCGACGAGGAGGTGGCCGAGGTGGAGGCCGCCGAGGCCAACGCCGAGGCCGGTGAGGCAGCCGGGTCTGCTCAGGCGGATGCCGGTGCCACGGCGGAGGCCGCCGACGCGGACGCCGAGACCACGACCGACGCCGCGCCCGGCAAGGAGAACGACCGATGACCGCACTGCTCGAAGTGGAGGACCTGAGGGTCGCCTACGGCAAGATCGAGGCCGTCAAGGGCATCTCCTTCAAGGTCGAGGCCGGTCAGGTGGTCACCCTCATCGGCACCAACGGCGCCGGCAAGACGACCACCCTGCGCACGCTCTCCGGTCTGCTGAAGCCGGTCGGCGGACAGATCCGGTTCGACGGCAAGTCGCTGAAGAAGGTCCCGGCCCACCAGGTGGTCGCGCTGGGCCTCGCCCACTCCCCCGAGGGGCGGCACATCTTCCCGCGCATGACCATCGAGGACAATCTGCGCCTCGGCGCGTTTCTGCGCAGCGACAAGCCGGGCGTCGAGAAGGACATCCAGCGCGCCTACGACCTCTTCCCCATCCTCGGGGAGCGCAGGAAGCAGGCCGCCGGCACCCTCTCCGGCGGTGAGCAGCAGATGCTGGCGATGGGCCGCGCCCTGATGTCCCAGCCGAAGCTGCTCATGCTGGACGAGCCGTCCATGGGTCTGTCGCCGATCATGATGCAGAAGATCATGGCGACGATCGCCGAGCTGAAGTCCCAGGGCACGACGATCCTGCTGGTCGAGCAGAACGCCCAGGCGGCGCTCTCGCTCGCCGACCAGGGCCATGTCATGGAGGTCGGCAACATCGTCCTGTCCGGCACGGGCCAGGACCTGCTGCACGACGAGTCGGTCCGCAAGGCGTACCTCGGCGAGGACTGACCGCCGGGGCAGACGAAGAGGCCCGCGCCCCCTTCTCCGGGGCGCGGGCCTCTTCGTTCGGCTGCGAGATCAGGCCTTCTTCGCGGCCTTCTTCTCCTCGTTGTCCGCGATGACCGCCTCCGCGACCTGCTGCATCGACATACGCCGGTCCATGGACGTCTTCTGGATCCACCGGAACGCGGCCGGCTCGGTCAGCCCGTACTCGGTCTGGAGGATCGACTTCGCGCGGTCGACCAGCTTGCGGGTCTCCAGCCGCAGGGTGAGGTCGGCGACCTCCTTCTCCAGCTGCTTCAGCTCGGTGAAGCGGGAGACGGCCATCTCGATGGCCGGGACCACATCGCTCTTGCTGAACGGCTTGACCAGGTACGCCATGGCACCGGCGTCCCGGGCGCGCTCGACGAGGTCGCGCTGGGAGAAGGCGGTGAGCATCAGGACCGGGGCGATGGACTCCTCGGCGATCTTCTCGGCCGCCGAGATGCCGTCCAGCTTGGGCATCTTCACGTCCATGATGACCAGGTCCGGCCGGTGCTCGCGGGCCAGCTCGACGGCCTGCTCACCGTCCCCGGCCTCGCCGACGACGGTGTACCCCTCCTCCTCCAGCATCTCTTTCAGGTCGAGCCGGATCAGGGCCTCGTCCTCGGCGATGACGACTCGGGTCGTCAGCGGAGGCACGTGCGACTTGTCGTCGTCGGGCGCGTCTACGGGCTGGGGCGACTCGGGGGTCACGGGGGCTCCTCGTTCCAGGCAGGGGTACTGCTGACAAGAGCCTACCTAGCTACGGTATGGTGGACGCGCGGAGGGTCGGGGGAAACCTTGGATTCTGCGAGCCCCGGTAGCCCAATTGGCAGCAGGCAACGGATTCAAAACCCGTACAGTGTCGGTTCGAGTCCGACCCGGGGCACTTTTCCTTGGATTCCAAGGTCAGCAGTTCTGGCGGGCCCCTCTCGGTGAGGGGCCCTTCGCCGTCGTAGGCCTCGTTACCTCGGGCTGTCGTCCTCGCCGATGTGGTGGACGCGGACCATGTTGGTCGAGCCGGAGACCCCCGGCGGGGAGCCCGCCGTGATCACCACGACGTCGCCCTTCTCGCAGCGGCCGTACTTCAGCAGCAGCTCGTCCACCTGGTCGACCATGGCGTCGGTGGAGTCGACATGCGGGCCGAGGAAGGTCTCGGCGCCCCAGGTCAGGCTGAGCTGGGAGCGGGTCGCGGGCTCCGGGGTGAAGGCGAGCAGCGGGATCGGCGAGCGGTAGCGGGAGAGCCGGCGGGCGGTGTCGCCGGACTGGGTGAAGGCCACGAGGAACTTCGCGCCGAGGAAGTCGCCCATCTCTGCGGCGGCCCGGGCGACCGCGCCGCCCTGGGTGCGCGGCTTGTTCCGCTCGGTCAGCGGTGGCAGGCCCTTGGCCAGCATGTCCTCCTCGGCCGCCGCGACGATCTTCGCCATGGTGCGCACGGTCTCGACCGGGTACTTGCCGACGCTGGTCTCGCCGGAGAGCATCACCGCGTCCGTGCCGTCGAGGACCGCGTTGGCCACGTCGGAGGCCTCGGCGCGGGTCGGCCGGGAGTTGTCGATCATCGAGTCGAGCATCTGGGTGGCCACGATGACCGGCTTGGCATTGCGCTTGGCGAGCTTGACCGCGCGCTTCTGCACGATCGGCACCTGCTCCAGGGGCACCTCCACGCCCAGGTCGCCGCGCGCGACCATCAGGCCGTCGAAGGCGGCCACGATGCCGTCGAGGTTCTCCACGGCCTGCGGCTTCTCGACCTTGGCGATCACCGGGAGGCGGCGGCCCTCCTCGGACATGATGCGGTGCACGTCCGCGGCGTCGTCGCCGCTGCGGACGAAGGAGAGGGCGATGACGTCGAAGCCGGTGCGCAGCGCCCAGCGCAGGTCTTCCTCGTCCTTCTCGGACAGTGCGGGGACGGAGACGGCGACGCCGGGGAGGTTGAGGCCCTTGTGGTCGGAGATCATGCCGCCCTCGACCACGCGGGTGCGGATGCGGGGGCCGTCGACGGCGGTGACCTCCAGGCAGACCTTGCCGTCGTCGACGAGGACACGCTCACCGGGGGTGACGTCTGCGGCGAGGCCGGCGTAGGTGGTGCCGCACCGGTGGCGGTCGCCCTCGACGCCCTCCTCCACGGTGATGGTGAAGATGTCGCCGCGTTCAAGGAGTACGGGGCCTTCGACGAAACGGCCGAGGCGGATCTTCGGACCTTGAAGGTCGGCGAGAATTCCGACGCTGCGACCGGTCTCGTCGGCGGCCTTGCGCACCCGCCGGTAACGCTCCTCGTGTTCGGCGTGGGTGCCGTGGCTGAGATTGAAGCGGGCGACGTCCATTCCGGCGTCGACCAGTGCCTTGATCTGGTCGTACGAGTCGGTGGCGGGCCCCAGAGTACAGACGATCTTTGCTCGGCGCATATGTCGAGCCTAGGCCTTACCCGCGGGTAGAGAATCGGCCGCACATGACCACTCAACAACCTTTGAGTGAAGGGTCATTGACAAGTGTTGAATTGTGCGGCCACTCGCTCCGATGAGCGAATTTCATTCTCCGAGTACTCCGGGGCGCCTTCTAGAGGTCGAGGAGGCTCAGGTCGACGGCGTCGGCGATCGCCTTCGCGCCGGCGTCATTGACGTGCAGGCCGTCGCCGCTGTCGAATTCGGCGCGGATCCGTTCGGGTCGGGCCGGGTCCGCGACGGCGGTGGCCACGTCCACGATGCCGTCGAAGGGGTGTGTGTCCCCGAGGAGCCAGGCGTTGGCCTCGCGCCGCGCGGCCTGGCCGGCTTCGGTGTCGTAACCCTCGTAGACCGTGCCCCCGTACGGGCCGATGGTGGAGCCGACGACTCGGAGACCGGCGGCGTGCAGGCGCTCGGCGAGGAGGGTGAACCCGGCGATGAGATCGGCCGCGCCGGCCCCCTCGGCGGGTTCGGGGTGGGCGCGGAAGCCGGGCATGCCGAGGTCGTTGAGGCCGATGTGGACCAGGACGTGACTGACGCCGGGGACGGCGAGGACGTCGTCGTCGATGCGCGCGAGCAGATGATCGCCGATCTCGTCGGTGAGCAGCCGGTTGCCGGAGATGCCCTGATTGACGATCCAGCCGCGGGTCAGACGGCGGGTGAGCTGCCCGGGGAAGCTGTTGTCGGCGCCCGGGGTGGTGAACGCGCCCGCGATCCAGGAGTCGCCGAAGGCCACGGCGATGCGGGTGCCTTCGGGCGCGAGCACATCGGCACCGGTGAGGTAGTGACCGGTCGGCAACTCCTCGGCGCCTTCCAGGACTTCGGCGTCCAGCCGGTCACCCGGCACGGCGTACCCGATGTCGTAGGGCTGGGTGGAGTAGGTGCTCGGGCCCGTGGGGCGCGGAAGGTAAAGGGTGACCGAGAACTCCTCGCCCGCGGTCACCGCCCGCTCGACCGGGTCGCTGACGATCTCCTCGCCGACCGGGACGGTGACGGCGGGCGAGCCGGAGAAGGTCAGCGCAGTGCCCGTGGCCGGGGCGATGCCGCTGCCACGGGCGCGCCGGGCCAGGTGGGCGCCGCCGATCTCCAGGGGTTCCTTGCCGAAACGATTGCTGAGCCTGATGCGCAGGGCCTCACCTCCCCCGGCCAGGCGCAGCGGCTGTCGTACCGTCTGGTCGGTGAAGCCGCGCGGTTCGAACACGTGGAAGGACTCGTACGGGCTGACGACGGCGGTGCGGTGGGCGGCGATCCAGGTCTTTGTCATGTCAGTCGCCAACACCGCCGTCGGTGGGCCTCTTCCGGGCCTGCCTCCTTTTTACCTTCCCTCGACAAGCGGAGTCAGCCGCAACGGCTTCCGGGGCCGCGGCACCTGGGCGGACAGCTCGAGTCCGAAGGTGGTGAAGGCGGTCCGGGCAGGAAGCCGGTAACGCTCCTTTCCGATGAGCGAGTTGAGGATGGTGGCGCTACGCCAGGCGGCGAGGCCGAGGTCGGGCGCGCCCACGCCGTGGGTGTGCAGCTCGGCGTTCTGGACGTACACCGAGCCGGTCACGCACGGGTCGAGGACGAGCCGGAACTCCCGGTCGATACGGGGGCGTTCGCTGCTGTCGAGGCGCATGTAGGGGTCGAGCCCGGCGAGGACGCGGCTGAGCGGGCGCTCGCGGTAGCCGGTGGCGAGGACGACGGCGCCGGTGGTGAGCCGGGACCGGGTGCCCTGCTGCAGGTGTTCCAGATGGAGTTCGATCTTGGTGGTGGCGATCCGGCCGGCGGTGCGGACCTGGACGGCCGGGGTGAGGACGGCGTCGGGCCAGCCGCCGTTGAGGGAGCGCCGGTACAGCTCGTCGTGGATGGCGGCGAGGGTGCCGGCGTCGATGCCCTTGTGCAGCTGCCACTGGGCGGCGACCAGCCGGTCGCGGACGGGTTCGGCGAGGGCGTGGAAGTAGCGGGTGTGGTCGGGGGTGAAGTGCTCGAGGCCCAGCTTGGAGTACTCCATCGGCGCGAACGTCTCGGTACGGCCGATCCAGTGCAGCTTCTCGCGGCCTGCGGGACGCCGGCGCAGCAGGTCGAGGAAGACCTCGGCGCCGGACTGTCCGGAGCCGACGACGGTGACGTGGTCGGCGGCGAGGAGGGTGTCGCGGTGGTCGAGATAGTCGGCGGCGTGGATGACCGGCACGCCCGGGGCGTCCACCAGCGGCTTGAGCGGGTCGGGCACATGGGGGGCGCTGCCGACGCCGAGCACGACGTTGCGGGTGTAGGTACGGCCCAGGGCCTCGGCCTCGCCCTCGGCGTCGAGCTGGGTGAAGTCGACCTCGAACACGTCCCGTTCGGGGTTCCAGCGGACCGCGTCGACCTGGTGGCCGAAGCGCAGCCGGGGCAGGCTCTGCGCGACCCAGCGGCAGTAGGCGTCGTACTCGGCGCGCTGGATGTGGAAGCGCTCGGTGAAGTAGAAGGGGAAGAGCCGTTCGCGGGACTTGAGGTAGTTGAGGAAGCCCCAGGGGCTGGTCGGGTCGGCGAGGGTCACCAGGTCGGCCAGGAACGGCACTTGGACGGTGGCGCCCTCGATGAGCAGGCCGGGGTGCCAGTCGAAGCCGGGGCGCTGGTCGTAGAAGACGGCGTCGAGTTCGGTGAGCGGATGAGCGAGGGCGGCCAGGGAGAGATTGCACGGGCCGATGCCGACACCGACCAGGTCGCGGGGGGATGAGGGCTCGTTCCGTGGAGGGTTGCTCATACGAGGGTGCCTTCTGTGACGAGTTTCAGGAGCTGGGCCAGGTCGTCCGGCCGGGTGTGGGGGTTGAGGAGGGTGGCCTTGAGCCAGAGGCGGCCGTCGAGCCGGGCGCGCCCGAGGACGGCCCGTCCCTCGTGCAGCAGCCTGCGGCGTACGTCGGCCACGGCGTCGTCGGCCGCCCCGGCGGGCCGGAACAGGACCGTGCTGATCACGGGCCGGTGGTACAGCTCGAAGCCGGGGTGTTCCTCGACGAGGACGGCGAACTCGCGGGCCCGGGCGCAGACCTGGTCGACGAGGGCGCCGAGTCCGGTGCGGCCGAGGGTTCTCAGGGTGACGGCGATCTTGACGACGTCGGGGCGGCGGGTGGTGTGCAGGGAGCGGTCGAGCAGGTCGGGGAGTCCGGCCTCGGTGTCGTCGTCGGCGTTCAGGTAGTCGGCGCGCTGGTGGAGTACGGCGAGTTCGCCGGGGCGGGCGAGGGCGAGGAGGCCGGCGGCGACCGGCAGCCAGCCGAGCTTGTGCAGGTCGAGGGTGACGGTGTGGGCGGTCTCGAGGCCGGCGAGCTTGTCCCGGTGCCGGTCGCTGAAGAGGAGGCCTGCGCCGTAGGCCGCGTCGATGTGCAGACGGGCGCCGTGGGCGGTGCACAGGCCGGCGATCTCGGGCAGCGGGTCGATCAGGCCGGCGTCGGTGGTGCCGGCGGTGGCGGCGACCAGCAGGGGGCCGGAGAGCGTGGTGAGGGCCTCGTCGAGGGCGGCGAGGTCGAGGGTGCCGCCCGCCGCCGGGACGACGACCGGGTCGGGCAGGCCGAGCAGCCAGGCGGCGCGGGGCAGCGAGTGGTGGGCGTTGGCCCCGCACACGAGCCGCACACTGCCGCCGTGCGCCTCGCGGGCGAGCAGCAGGGCGAGCTGGTTGGACTCGGTGCCGCCGGTGGTGACGAGGGCGTCGGCGAGACCGGCGGCGTGGGCGAGGGCGCGGGTGACGGCGGCCTCCAGGGCGGAGGCGGCCGGGGCCTGGTCCCAGGAGTCCAGGGACGGGTTGAGGGCGCTGACGGCGAGGTCGGCGGCGGTGGCCACGGCGAGCGGCGGGCAGTGCAGATGGGCCGAGCACAGCGGGTCGGCCGGGTCGGCGGCGCCCTCCGCGAGGGCGTGCACGAGGGCGCGCAGGGCGTCGGGGTCGCCGTCGTCCGGCAGGACGTCGCCGAGCGCCTCGGCGACGCGCTCGGCGACGGCCTCCGGCCCCCCGGCGGGCACCGGCCCGCCGCGCGCCCGGGCACCGGCCGCGAGCGCGTCGAGGACGGTGCCGAGGAGGGGGCGCAGGGCGGCGGGACCGTGGGGGCCCGAGGCGAGGGGCGGAGTGCGCAGAGGTCCTTCACCGCTCATCGGCTGTCCTCCGCTCCTGGACTGACCCTCAGGGGGTTTCCGGCGCCGGTTGCCTTCCGGCTTGTGGCTGGACTTCCAGCTTGTACGGAAAGAGGCCCGTGCGTCCAAAAAGCCCAACGATCAGAACCCGAAAGGGGGTATCGCCGTACGAAGAAAACACGTTGGGGTGGTACTTACGCCCGGCCCCCGAAGTCCCCGGCGTGGTCGCGCGCCCACTGGGCGAACGGACGGGCCGGGGTGCCGGTCAGCTTCTCCACCGTGCCGGTGATCTCCGGCGGGACGCCGACCGTCTCCTCGAACGTCCGCAGCAGCCGCTCCAGCATGTGCGGCGGGACGTGCGGGAAGAGCTCGGGGCCCGCCTCGCGGGGGTCCGTCTCCACGAACGTCAGCTCCCTGCCAAGAGCGGCGCCGATCGCCGCGAGCTGCCCGTCGTTGGTGATCGCCTCAGGTCCGGTCAGCCGGTGCACGGCGCCCTCGTGTCCGCCGTCGAGCAAGGCCCGCTCCGCGACGGCCGCGATGTCGTCCTCGTGGATGGGCGCGGACAGCCCGTCCGCGAACACGCCCCGGATGGCGTTGCCGGCGCGGATCTGCGGCACCCACTGCAGGGCGTTGGTGGCGAAGGCGTTCGGGCGCAGGAAGGTCCAGTCGAGCCCGCTGTCACGGATCTGCCGTTCGGCGGTGGCGTGCATGATGTGGATGGGATGGGTCTCGTCGGCGCCCTCCTGGATGATGCCACTGGAGAGCAGCACGACGTGCCGTACGCCCTGGGCGCGGGCCGCCGCCAGCAGGTCGGGCGTGCCGGCCTGGGCGTAGAGGAAGAGGGCCGTCGCCCCGCCGAACAGGGCGGCCGGGTCGTCCGGCTGGAACCGGACCACTTCGGCGCCCTCGGGCAGGGCGGCCCGCTGCGGGTCGCGGGTGAGCGCCCGCACGGGCCGGCCCGCGGCGAGCAGACGGTCTACGAGGGCACGGCCGACATTGCCGGTCGCGCCGGTCACTACGATCACGGAAACTACCTCCGAAGGCTCGGCTGTTCGTTCCTGACAGCTCGAGCCTAGGGAGACGGTCCGGATCGCGGCATCGTCGGCAAGGACCAGCCGCGCCCTAGGCCGACGGACCTACTCCGCCCTTTCCACCTGCGCCTCTGCCGATTCGGCGGCGCGCACCCGCAGGGCGCGGGCCAGGTCGTCGAGGCGGTCGGCAAGGGTGCGGCGCAGCGCCGGGGTGGGGTCGGCCTCGCGCAGGCAGGCCTCGCCGAGCCGCAGGTTCCCGGTGTCGACGGCGTGGGCCGGGAAGGCCCAGCGGCCGGCGGCGACGGCTATGGCAGGGCCGCGCCGGGCGCCGACGGCGACCGCGTCCGCGTAGAAGCGCGGCACGTACTCCCGTACCAGATCGGCCTGTTCGGGCTGCCAGAAGCCCTGCGCGGTGGCTGTGAACAGGTAGTTGGACAGGTCGTCGCCGGCGAACATCGCCTCCCAGGCCGCCCGCTTGGCCTCCGGGTCGGGCAGGGCGGCACGGCAGCGGGCGGCGCCCTCCTGGCCGGTGGCGCTCGGGTCGCGCTCCAGCTCGGCGGCGATGGCGGCCTCGTCGGCGGCGCCGAGCACGGCGAGCCGGCCGAGGATGCGCCAGCGCAGCTCGGGGTCGAGTTCCGGCCCGCCGGGCACCGTGCCGTCGGCGAGCCAGGCAGCGATGGTGTCGGGGTGGGCGGCCGCGCTGATCAGGTGCCGTACGGCGATCAGGCGCAGGTCGGGGTGGTCGCCGTCCTCGGTGCGCCGCAGCAGGTCGCGGCAGAGGGCGGTGAGGGTCGCCAGGGCGGTCGGGCGGTCCTCGGGCTTCAGGTACTGGTCGGCGATCTGGCCGGAGGCGAAGGCGAGGACGCCCTGGACGAGGGCCAGGTCGGTCTCCCGCGGCAGGTGGGTACGGGCCGTCTCCAGGTAGGCGGCGGGCGGGAGTTCGCCGTCGCGCACCGCGTCCCGCAGGGCGTTCCAGACGACCGCGCGGGTGAGCGGGTCGGGCAGGCCGGACAGGCCGGCGCGGACCGTGTCGAAGGACCCGTCGTCGAAGCGGACCTTGGCGTAGGTGAGGTCGCCGTCGTTGAGCAGGAGCAGCGCGGGACGCTTGCCGATGGGCTGCGGGGCGCTCTGCGGGACGTCGAGGTCGAGGCGCTCGCGCAGCACCAGCCGGCCCTCGTCGGCGAGGTCGTGGTCGTACAGGCCGACGGTGAGGCGGTGCGGGCGGCCGCCCGCGCGGTCGACGGTCAGCGTGCAGGTGCCGTCGGCGGGGGCGACGACGGGCGTGAGCTTGTCCACGCCCGTGGTGCGCAGCCAGCTGTCGGCCCAGGCGGGCACGTCGCGCTCGGTCGCGGAGGCGAGGGAGTCGATGAAGTCGGCGAGCGTGGCGTTGCCGAACTTGTGCCGGGCGAAGTGGGTGTTGATGCCGGTGAGGAAGTCCTTCTCGCCGAGCCAGGCGGCCAGCTGGCGCAGCGCGGAGGCGCCCTTGGCGTAGGAGATGCCGTCGAAGTTGAGCAGCGCGGAGGCCGTGTCGTCGACCTTCTCGGGGGCGACGGGGTGGGTGGTGGGCCGCTGGTCGGCGTCGTAGCCCCAGGCCTTGCGGGTGACGCCGAACTCGGTCCAGGGGCCGGTGAAGCGGGTGGCCTCGGCGGTGGTCTGGTAGCCCATGTACTCGGCGAAGGACTCGTTCAGCCAGATGTCGTCCCACCACTTGAGGGTGACGAGGTCGCCGAACCACATGTGGGCCATCTCGTGCGCGATGACCATGGCACGGGTCTGCCGCTCGGTGTCGGTGACGGCGGAGCGGTAGACGAAGTCGTCGCGGAAGGTGACCAGGCCGGGGTTCTCCATGGCGCCGGCGTTGAACTCGGGGACGAACGCCTGGTCGTAGGAGTCGAAGGGGTACGGCTCCTCGAACTTCTCGTGGTAGCGGTCGAAGCACGCGCGCGTGATGTCGAGGATCTCCTCGGCGTCGGCGTCGAGGTGCGGCGCGAGGGAGCGGCGGCAGTGGATGCCGAAGGGCAGTCCGCGGTGCTCGGTGCGCACCGAGTGCCAGGGGCCGCCGGCGACGGCGACGAGGTAGGTGGAGATCCGCGGGGTGGGCGCGGCCTGCCAGACGCCGTCGGCGCGCTGTTCGGTGATGCCGTTGGCGAGCACGGTCCAGCCCTCGGGCGCCTTGACGCGGACCTCGAAGACGGCCTTCAGATCGGGCTGGTCGAAGGCGGCGAAGACACGCTGGACGTCGTCCATGAACATCTGCGTGTAGACGTAGGTCTCGCCGTCGCTCGGGTCGGTGAAGCGGTGCATGCCCTCGCCGGTGCGGGAGTAGCGCATGACCGCGTCGACGTGCAGTTCGTGCTCGCCCGCGGTGAGGCCCTTGAGCGCCAGCCGGCCGTCGTCGAGCGACTCGGGGTCGAGGGGCTCTCCGTCGAGCGTGACGGCGCGCAACTCGGCGGGCTTCAGCTCCACGAACGTGTCCCCGGCGGACCGCACGGTGAACCGGATCACCGTACGGGAGCCGAAGGTGTCGTCCCCGGTCGTCAGGTCCAGTTCGACCGTGTAGCGGTGGACGTCGAGGAGCTGTGCTCGGAGCTGCGCTTCATCGCGCGTGAGTACGGACATGCAGGCCATGCTGCCTGATCCCACTGACAGCGCACAGGGGGTGGTCAGGTTCACGGCTTATGTCCGGATCACCATCCTGGCCCGCGACCGCTCCCGACCACTCCAGCCCGCTTCCGACCGGCCCCGACCGGTGCTGAACCCTCCCCTAGTGCTCACTGTCCTGACCATTGGCGGTGTCCTCGGCGATCCGCTCGTGGTGCCGGATCACCTCCGCGATGATGAAATTCAGGAACTTCTCGGCGAAGGCCGGGTCGAGCTTGGCGTTCTCCGCCAGGCGGCGCAGCCGCGCGATCTGGCGGGCCTCGCGGGCCGGGTCGGCGGGCGGCAGCTGGTGCACCGCCTTGAGCCGGCCGACCTGCTGGGTGGCCTTGAAACGCTCGGCGAGCAGGTGGACGACGGCCGCGTCGATGTTGTCGATGCTGTCGCGCAGCCGGTCCAGTTCCCGACGGACCTCGGGGTCCACGTCGCCGGTTCCGATGTCGCTGGTCATGGACGTCACCCTATGGGTTCACCGGGGCGGATCTCCCCGGTGTCCGGAGAGTGGATCATCGGTGGATCGTCGGGGTCCGGAACACGGTCGCTCCATCCCCCGGGCACGCTGCGGCCCTGCTGGGCACGGAAGCGGACCGGGGCGAGGCCCACACGGCGGGTGAACAGCCGGGAGAAGTACGCGGGGTCGTCGTAGCCGACGCGGCGGGCGACGGCCGCGACGGGCAGCTCGGTGGCGGCGAGGAGTTCCTTGGCGCGGCCGAGGCGGATGCCGAGCAGATAGTCCTTGGGGCTGCAGCCCGCGGCCCGGCGTACGGCACTGCGCAGCTCGGCAGGGGTCATGCCGTGCACGCGCGCGTGGTCGGCGACGCTCATCGGCGTGCAGGCGTCCCGTGCGAGCGCCTCGAGCACCTGGTCGCCGTCCGGGGCGAGGTCGGCGCGGGCGCGGCGCAGGGCGACGAGCAGCTCGTGCACGGCGGCGCCGGTCTCCACCTCCAGCAGCGGGTTGCCGCGGCGGGCGGCGCGGGCGATACGGGCGACCACCGCGCGGGGCCCGGAGGCGTCGGAGAGCGGGACGACGGGCCGCTCGGGTTCGATGTAGCCCAGTTCGGTGTACGTCACGGTGGCGGGCCCGGCGAAGTCGACGAAGCCCTCGTCCCAGCCGGTGTCCGGGTCGGGCGCGTAGTGGTGCGGCACGCCGGGGGTGAGCCAGAGCAGCGCGGGCGCGGTGACGGCCGTGCGGCGGCCGTCGGCGCCCCGGTACCAGCCGCGGCCCGAGCCGATCACGACGGCCACGTGGTGGTCGAGGGTGCGCGGGCCGACCGTGGGCAGCGCGCCGTACTGGAGGCCGACGCCGAGGCAGACCAGGCCGAGGCCGTGGTGTGCGGGGCCGGGGCTGAAGAACCGCATCCAGGTCTGGTACATCGGCGCTCCTCCCGGCGTCGGCAACGGCGGACTTCGGTCCAGGCGCTTGCGCCCGGCGTCTGTGCTCCGCGCTTGCGCCCGGCGTCTGAGCCCGGCGCTTTTGTCCAAGCACCGACGATCTTCGTCCATGGCACGGATCGCCGGAAGGGGTGAGGCTGGGACGCATGAGCGAGTTCACGGTGGGGGAATCCGACTTCCTGCTGGACGGGTGGCCGGTACGGCTGCTGTCCGGGGCGCTGCACTACTTCCGGGTGCACGAGGAGCACTGGCGGCACCGGCTGGCGATGCTGCGGGCGATGGGCCTGAACTGCGTGGAGACGTACGTCCCCTGGAACCTGCACCAGCCGCGCCCGGGCGGCTACCAGGACGTGCAGGCGCTCGGCCGGTTCCTGGACGCCGTCCGGGAGGCCGGTCTGTGGGCGATCGTGCGGCCGGGCCCCTACATCTGCGCCGAGTGGGAGAACGGCGGACTGCCGCCCTGGGTCACGGGCGGGCCGGGCACGCGCGTACGCACGCGTGACGAGCGCTATCTGTCCCATGTGGAGCACTGGTTCCACCACCTGATGCACGAGATCGTGCCCCGGCAGATCGACCGCGGCGGCCCGGTGATCCTGGTGCAGGTCGAGAACGAGTACGGCAGCTACGGCAGTGACACCGGCTATCTGGAGGAGCTGGCGGATCTGCTGCGCGCCAAGGGGGTCACGGTTCCGCTGTTCACCTCGGACGGTCCCGAGGACCACATGCTGACCGGCGGTTCGCTGCCCGGGGTGCTCGCCACGGTGAATTTCGGCTCCCACGCGCGCGAGGCGTTCGAGATGCTGCGCCGCCATCGCCCCGAGGGCCCACTGATGTGCATGGAATTCTGGTGCGGCTGGTTCGACCACTGGGCCGGCGAACATGTCGTACGGGCCCCCGAGAAGGCCGCCGGTGCCCTGCGGGAGATCCTGGAGTGCGGGGCCTCGGTGAACCTCTACATGGCGCACGGCGGCACGAGTTTCGGCGGCTGGGCGGGCGCCAACCGGGGCGGCGGCGAGCTGCACGAGGGCCCGCTGGAGCCGGACGTGACCTCGTACGACTACGACGCCCCCGTGGACGAGTACGGCCGCCCGACGCAGAAGTTCTGGCACTTCCGCGAGGTACTGGCCGGGTACCACGACGAGCCGTTGCCCGAACTGCCGCCGACACCCACCCCCTTGGGCAGCCCGGCGGAGGTGACCCTCGACGCGTGGGCGCCCTTGGGGGACGTCCTGGACGCACTGGGCGGCCAGGAGTCGGTGGCACCCGTGCCGCCCACCTTCGAGGAACTGCACATCACCCGCGGCCTGGTGCGCTACGAGGTGGACGTGCCCGGCCCCCGGCAGCCGTACCCGCTGACCCTGCGGGGGCTGCGGGATCTCGCGGTGGTGTACGTCGACGGTGAGCGGGCCGGCGTGCTCACCGAGGAGGAACCGCGGCTGAAGGAGCCCGTCGCGGGCCCCGCGCGCGTGGAGGTGTGGGTGGAGTCGCTGGGGCGCGTGAACTACGGGCCGCGCTTCGGCGAGGCGAAGGGGATCACCGGCGGCATCCTGCACGAGCGGCAGTTTCTGCACGGGGTACGCGCGCGTGGGCTGGATCTGGACGCCTTCTCCTCCTCCGGCGCAGTGGCGCGGGTGCCGTTCGGCGCGCTGCCCGGGGCGGGCGCCGCGGGCCTGTACCGAGGGACCGTGATCGTCCACGGGGCCGGGGACGCCCGGCTGGAGCTGCCCGGCCGGACGCGCGGCTTCGTCTGGATCAACGGCTTCAACCTGGGCCGTTACTGGTCGGTGGGCCCCCAACGGTCCCTGTACGTCCCCGGCCCGGTGCTGCGCGAGGGCGAGAACGAGGTGTGGGTGCTGGAGCTCCAGGAGACGGACCCGGACCACCCGGCGCCCCGGCTCCTGCCCGTGTGACCAGCCGCCCTTCCCGCCTACAGTGGAGAGGAGTTCCGGCGTCTTTGGGGGTGCGGACGTGGCGAACGGCGGACCGGTCCAGCACGGCTACCCGCACCTGGAGACGGTGCGGGCCGCCATCACCGCGCTGTACAAGCGCCTGTCCTACGACACCGTCCAGACGTTCTCGACCAGCCTGGCCCCCGCCGACGCGGCCTTCTGCGACACCGACGATCTGCATCTGGGCGCGCAGCGGGTGGCCCGCGAGATCGTGCGGCACTTCCGGCTGCCGGACGCGCGGCTGATCGTCGGGTTCCGGGAGATGACCCACGCGGCGAATGTCGAACTGGCGGCGGGGCCGGAGTACTTCGTGGAACTGAACGACCGTTTCCGCACCCACCGCAGGGACATCGGCGCGGCGCTCGCCCACGAGGTGGCCCACGTCTATCTGCACCGCCTCGACCTCGCCTTCCCCACGACGGCGGAGAACGAGATCCTGACGGACACGGTGACGACGTATCTGGGCGCGGGCTGGCTGCTGCTGGACGCCTTCCGGGAGGACAGGGTCTCCTCGCAGAAGCTCGGCTACCTCACCCCGGAGGAGTTCGGTTACGTCCTGGCGAAGCGGGCGCTGCTCTTCCATGAGGACCCCTCGGTGTGGTTCACCAGCCCGCAGGCCTACGACGCGTACGTCAAGGGGATGGCCCGGGCCCGCCTGGACGAGCAGCAGCCGCCGCTGACCGGGGCGGGCTGGGCGGGCCGACGCCGCTATGCCCACGACCGCCGGCACGCGCCCTCGGCTCTGCCGGACGCGCCCTACACCTTCACCCCCGACCCCGCCGGCCACCTCCGCGTCTCCTTCCCCTGCCCGACCTGTCACCAGCGGATCCGGGTCCCGGTGAGGGGGCGGGTACGGGCGCGGTGCGGGTTGTGCCGCACGGTGCTGGAGTGCGACACGTAGGTTCACGGCACCGCGCCGGGGGCTCTGTGCCTCAGCCGAGTTCCTCGGACACCGCCCGCCGGGGAAGGGCCACGCACAACCCCCCGCACACCACGAACGCCCCCACAACCCACGGCATCGCACTGACAAGCGCGCCCGTCATCCCCGTGGACACCCGCCCGAAGAACACGGTGCCGACGACGGCGGCCCCCAACGCTCCCCCGAACTGCTGGGCCGTGGAGAAGATCCCGGACGCCCCGCCGGCCAACTCCCCCGGCACCGCCGACAGCACCACGTTCACCAGCGGCACCACCAGGAAACCAAGCCCCGCCCCGGCGATGAGCAGCCCCGGCACCAGTGGCCACGCCCCGACGTGCGCGGCCGGTGCGCCGTCGACCACCGCCGCGACCCAGCCGAAGCCCCCCGCCATCATCAGCGCCCCGGCACCGAGCACCAGCCGCCCGTACCGTACGGCGAGCCCGTCGGCGGCGGGCGCGGTCAGGAAACCACCGGCCGAGAAGGCGACCGTCACCAGCCCGGCCTGCATCGGCGTGTACCCCTCACCGGCCTGCAGCCAGACCGCGAAGACCAGGAAGAAGCCCTGCATGCCGACGGAGAACAGCAGCTGGACGAGCACGCCCACGGAGAACGCGGGGAGCCGGAAGGCAAGCGCGGGCAGCAGCGGTACGGTCCCGGGCCGGTGCCGCCGGGCCTCGTACACCCCGAGCCCCACCACGGCCACGACACCCGCCCCGAGACAGACCCAGCCCCACAGCGGCCAGCCGTTCTCCCGGCCCTGCACCAGCGGCAGCACGATCGCCGCCAGGCCGCCGGCCAGCAGCAGGCTGCCCAGGACGTCGGGCCGCCCCGCCGACCGCTCCCGCGTGGCCGGGACCAGCAGGAGCCCGCCGGTGAAGGTCGCCACGGCCACCGGCACGTTCACCAGGAACACCGAGCGCCAGCCCCAGCCGAACAGGTCGGCGTCCGTGAGCACCCCGCCGAGCAGCAGCCCGACGGCGGAGGCGAACCCGGCGACGGCGCCGTACATCCCGAAGGCGGCCCCGCGTTCCTTGCCCTGGAAGAGGGTGCGGAACGAGCCGATCACCTGGGGTACCAGCACGGCCGCGAGGACGCCCTGCACGGCGCGAGCCGCGATCAGCTGTCCCGGTGACTGGGCGATCCCGCAGGCCAGACTGGCCAGCCCGAAACCGGCCGTACCGGCGAGGAAGAGCGGCCGGCGGCCGATGCGGTCGCCGAGGTGGCCGGAGACGATCAGGGCGGCGGCGAAGCCGAGCAGATAGGCGGAGACCACCCACTGCAGGTCGCTCGCCGAGGCGTGCAGATCGCGGCTGATGGACGGCACGGCGACGTTCACGATCGTGGTGTCCAGCAGATCCATGAGCGCCGCGATCATCATCACGACGGCGGCGGCCCAGCGGCGCGGATGGGGTTCCGCCGTGGTGCCGGCGGGTTCGGTGAGCGTTGCGGACATGGAGGTCTCCTCGGCTTCTCGGCTCCAGATTTATTTCGTTCGACCTAACGAAAGAGTTGCACCGACACGACTGTCTCCGCAAGTCGTTAGTTCGACCGAACGAAATTTTTGTTAGCCTGGGGACATGGCCAAGGCAGACGAGAAGCGGGACGAGGCGGCACGGTCCGAGGTGCTGGAGCAGCTCATGGCGGTGGGCCGGGCGCACAGCGGGGTCACGGTCATGTTCCACTCGGCCGTCGCCGCGAAGCAGGGGCTGAACGCGACGGAGGAGAAGACCCTCGACTTCCTCCAGCGTCAGGGCCCGCTCACCGCGAAGGAACTCGCCGAACTGACCGGGCTCGCCCCCGCCTCCGTGACGGGGCTGCTCGACCGGCTGGAGGCCAAGGGTTTCGTCCGCAGGATCAAGCACCCGACGGACAAGCGCCGGGTGCTGGTCGAGCTGAACGAGGACAAGATCGCCGAGTTCGCCGAGTTCTTCGAGGACTGGGCGCGGGACATCGTCGAGGCCTGCGAGGAGTTCAGCACGGACGAGCTGCGCACCGTGATCCGGTTCCTGTCCGTGATGAGCGAGCAGCAGCGCAAGGCCGCCGCCCGCCTGACGTCATAGGGCGCCCTTCGCGTCGTACGACGCCCTACGCCCCGTACACCCGCCCCGGCGCCTCCGCCTCGGCGAGCAGCTTCAGGGCCGCCTCCCCCGCCCCGGCCGGTGTCCACCGCATGCCCCTGTCGGCGGTGGGGCCGGGCCGCCAGCCCTCCATGACGGTGATCCGGCCGCCCTCCGCCTCGAAGACCCGGCCGGTCACGCCCGCGTTCGCGGCCGAGCCCAGCCAGACCACGAGCGGGGAGACGTTCTCGGGCGCCATGGCGTCGAAACCGGTGGCCGGCGCCGCCATGGCCGCCGCGAAGGTACGTTCCGTCATGCGGGTACGGGCGGCGGGCGCCACGGCGTTGACCTGGACGCCGTAACGGGCCAGTTCGGCCGCCGCGACCAGGGTGAGCCCGACGATCCCGGCCTTGGCGGCGCTGTAGTTGCCCTGCCCGACCGAGCCCAGCAGCCCGGCCCCGCTGCCGGTGTGGACGATCCGGGCCTGCGGGACGCGCCCGGCCCTGGCCTCGGCCCGCCAGTGCGCGGCGGCGTGTTTCAGGGGCAGGAAGTGGCCCTTGAGGTGGACGCGGATCACCGCGTCCCAGTCGTCCTCGTCGAGATTGACCAGCATCCGGTCACGCAGGAAACCGGCGTTGCTGACGAGCGTGTCGAGCCGGCCGTACGCCTCCAGGGCGGTCCGGACCAGGGAGGCGGCGCCGTCGGTCGTGGCGATGTCACCGCCGTGCGCGACCGCCTGACCACCGGCGGCCCGGATCTCCGCCACGACGTCCTCGGCCGGGTTCTCCGCGCCGCGCGCCCCGTCCGGTCCGACACCCAGGTCGTTGACGACGACCCGGGCGCCCTCGGCCGCGAAGGCGAGGGCATGGGCCCGGCCGAGCCCCCGGCCGGCTCCGGTGACGGCGACGACCCGGCCGGCGCAGATTCCGCTCATCTCACTTCTCCATTCCGCTCATCTCACTTCTCCTGGTTGACGGTTGCGGCATCCAGGAAGGCGGGCCGCTCCCCGCCGCCGTGCACGTGCAGACTGGCTCCGCTGATGTAGGCGGCCGCGTCGGAGGCGAGGAAGACGGCGGCGGCGCCGACGTCGGCGGGGGCGGCAAGCCGGCCGAGCGGGACGGTGCCGGAGACGGCGGCGATGCCGTCCGGACCGCCGTAGTGCAGCTGCGACAGCTCGGTGCGGACCATGCCGACCACGAGCGTGTTGACGCGGACCTCCGGCGCCCATTCCACGGCCATGGAGGCGGCCAGGTTCGCGAGGCCCGCCTTGGCCGCTCCGTAGGCGGCCGAGCCGGGCGAGGGCCGGCCGCCGCTGACACTGCCGACCATCACGACCGAGCCCCGGCTGCGGCGCAACAGCTCGTACGCGGCGAGGGACGCGGTCAGCGGGGTGATCAAGTTCAACTCGATGACCCTGACGTGGCGTTCGGCGTCGGCGTCCGCCAGCCGCCGGTACGGTGTGCCGCCCGCGTTGTTGACGAGCACGTCGAGCCGGGGCAGCGCGCCGAAGAAGGCCCGGACGGCGGGCGGGTCGCGCAGGTCGAGCGGGATGAACTCGACGCCGTTCAGGGGCTGTTCGGGTGGCCGGCGGGCGCAGGCCACGACCCGGGCGCCGGTCTCGGCGAAGGCCCGGGCGATCCCGGCCCCGACGCCCCGGGTGCCGCCGGTGACGACCACGGTCCTGTCGCGCGGCACGTCGTCCACAGGGCGTGCCGCCGTCGGGTTATCCACAGGGCCTCCCGCTTGTCTGCGCCGACTGCTAGCTTCGAAGTCTCACGCACCTAACAAATGTTTGGTGGAAAGGTAGCTGATGCGCCCATGGGTGTCTCCCGTTCGTCCCCGGAAAAGGGGATTTCCGTGGTCACCGTCGACTTCCCGCCGGTGAACGCGCTGCCCGTGTCCGGCTGGTTCGACCTGGCCGGCGCCGTGCGCGAGTCCGGCCGCGACGCCGATGTCCGGTGCGTGGTGCTGGCCGGCGAGGGCCGCGGGTTCAACGCGGGCGTGGACATCAAGGAGATACAGGCGCGGGGACAGGAGGCGCTGATCGGCGCCAACCACGGCTGCGCCGAGGCCTTTTCGGCGGTCTACGAGTGCGCGGTCCCGGTCGTCGCGGCCGTGCAGGGCTTCTGCCTGGGCGGCGGGATAGGCCTGGTGGGCAACGCGGACGCGATCGTGGCGAGCGAGGACGCCGTCTTCGGGCTGCCCGAGCTGGACCGTGGCGCGCTGGGTGCCGCGACCCATCTGGCCCGGCTGGTCCCCCAGCACCTGATGCGCGCGCTGTACTACACGGGACGCACGGCGAGCGCCGAGGAGCTGCACCGGCACGGCTCGGTGTGGCGCGTGGTGCCGCGCGTGGAGTTACGGGCGGCGGCGCTGGAGCTGGCCCGCGAGATCGCCGCCAAGGACGGGCGGTTGCTGCGCATGGCGAAGGCCGCCATCAACGGCATCGATCCGGTCGACGTGCGCCGCAGCTACCGCTTCGAGCAGGGCTTCACGTTCGAGGCCAACCTCAGCGGACTGGCCGGCCGGGTCCGCGACACGTTCGGGAAGGAGGACGCGTAGATGGGCGACAAGACGATGCCCGCCGACGAGGTGGTCTCCCGCCTGGAGAGCGGCATGACCCTCGGCATCGGCGGCTGGGGCTCCCGGCGCAAGCCGATGGCGCTGGTCAGAGCGCTGCTGCGGACGGGGATCAGCGACCTCACGGTCGTGTCGTACGGCGGCCCGGACGTCGGCATGCTGGCCGCGGCCGGCCGGATCCGCAGACTGGTCACCGCCTTCGTCACCCTCGACTCCGTCCCGCTGGAACCGCACTACAGGGCGGCGCGCGAGCGGGCCGGGTTCGAACTGACGGAGATCGACGAGGGGATGTTCCAGTGGGGCCTGCGGGCGGCGGCGCACCGGCTGCCCTTCCTGCCGGTGCGGGCAGGCCTCGGTTCGGACGTGATGCGGGTCAACCCCGACCTGCGGACGGTCACTTCGCCGTACGCGGACGGGGAGACGTTCGTGGCCATGCCCGCCCTGCGGCTGGACGCGGCCCTGGTCCACGTCAACCGCGCGGACCGGCTGGGCAACGGCCGGTATCTGGGCCCGGATCCGTACTTCGACGACCTGTTCTGTGAGGCGGCGGACGCGGCCTACGTCTCCTGCGAACGGATCGTGGACACGGCCGAGCTGACCAAGGAGGCGCCCCCGCAGTCACTGCTCCTCAGACGGCTCACGGTGACCGGCGTGGTGGAGGCCCCGAACGGCGCCCACTTCACTTCCTGCGCACCGGACTACGGCAGGGACGAGGAGTTCCAACGGCTGTACGCGTCCACGCCCTGGCCGGAGTTCGCCGGGCGGTTCCTCGGCGGGGACGAGGAGGCGTACCGGGCGGCGGTGCGGGACTGGCGGAAGGAGAAGGAGGAATGAGCATCCCGGAGACGACGGCGCCCCGTGCCCCGCTGGGCCCACCCACCCGCGCCGAGTACTGCGTGATCGCCTGTGCCGAAGCCTGGCGCGGGGCCGGGGAGATCCTGGCCAGTCCGATGGGTCTGATCCCCTCCCTGGGCGCGCGGCTGGCCCGGCTCACCTTCGCGCCGGACCTGCTGCTGACCGACGGCGAGGCCCTGCTGGTCCGCCCGGACGGCACGCCCGAGGGCTGGTTGCCGTACCGGCAGCATCTGGAGCTGGTGGCGGGCGGGCGGCGGCACGTGATGATGGGCGCGAGCCAGATCGACCGCTACGGCAACCAGAACATCTCCTGCGTCGGTGACTGGGCCCACCCGCGCCGGCAGCTGCTCGGGGTGCGCGGGGCGCCGCTCAACACGCTGAACAACCCCACGAGTTACTGGATCCCGAGACACTCGCGGCGGGTGTTCGTGGAGCGCGTGGACATGGTGTGCGGGGTGGGGTACGACCGGGCGGCCGGCCTGGGTGCCACGGCCCGGTTCCACCACCTCGTCCGGGTCGTCTCCGACCTCGGCGTCTTCGACTTCGCCACGCCCGACCACTCGATGCGGCTCGCCGCGCTGCATCCGGGGGTGAGCGTGGGGCAGGTGCGCGAGGCGACGGGCTTCGAGCTGGCGGTTGCGGACGAGGTGCCCCGCACCCGGGAGCCCGGGGCTGAGGAACTGCGGCTGATCCGTGAGGTTCTGGACCCGGACGGGGTGCGGGCGCGTGAGGTGCCCGAGGGGGTGAGCACGAAGTGAGGGAGACCGCGCTCACCCGGCTGGTCGGGGTGCGTCATCCGCTCGTGCAGACCGGGATGGGCTGGGTGGCCGGCCCGCGGCTGGTCTCGGCGGCGGCGAACGCGGGCGCGCTCGGCATCCTGGCCTCCGCGACGATGACACCGGACCGGCTGCGCGAGGCGATACGGGAGGTGCGGTCCCGTACGGACGCGCCGTTCGGGGTGAATCTGCGGGCCGACGCGGGCGACGCGGCCGACCGGGTGGAGATCATGCTGGCGGAGGGTGTCCGGGTGGCCTCCTTCGCCCTGGCCCCCTCGCGCGAGCTGATCGCCCGGCTGAAGGAGGCGGGTGTGGTCGTCATCCCGTCGGTCGGGGCGCGCCGGCACGCCGAGAAGGTGGCCGCGTGGGGTGCGGACGCCGTGATCGTGCAGGGCGGCGAGGGCGGCGGGCACACCGGCGAGGTGGCGACGAGCGTGCTGCTGCCGCAGGTGGTGGACGCGGTGGACATCCCGGTCGTGGCGGCGGGCGGCTTCTTCGACGGGCGGGGTCTGGTGGCGGCGCTGGCGTACGGGGCGGCCGGAGTGGCGATGGGCACGCGCTTCCTGCTCACCTCCGACTCGACCGTGCCGGATGCGGTGAAGGCCCGGTATCTGGCGGCGGCGGTCCGGGACGTCACGGTCACCCGGGCGGTGGACGGTCTGCCGCACCGGATGCTGCGTACGGATCTGGTGGACACGCTGGAGCGGTCCGGCCGCACAGCTGCCCTGGTCCACGCGGTGCGGCGGGCGGCGGGTTTCCGGCAACTGTCGGGGCTCACCTGGCGGCAGCTGGTCCGGGACGGCCTCGCGCTCAAGCAGGGCAAGGAGCTGTCCTGGAGCCAGGTCCTGCTGGCCGCGAACACGCCGATGCTGCTGAAGTCCGCGATGGTGGACGGCCGTACGGACCTCGGGGTGATGGCGTCCGGGCAGGTCGCCGGGGTGATCGACGACCTGCCGTCGTGCGCGGAGCTGGTGGAGCGGATCGTGAAGGAGGCGGAGGAGGTGCTGGCGGCACTGGCGCGGCTCAGAGGCGTTCGATGATGGTCACGTTCGCCTGGCCGCCGCCCTCGCACATGGTCTGGAGGCCGAACCGGCCGTCGGTGCGCTCCAGTTCGTGCAGCAGGGTCGTCATCAGGCGGACGCCGGTCGCGCCGAGGGGGTGGCCGAGGGCGATCGCGCCGCCGTTGACATTGACCTTGTCGGGGTCGGCGCCGGTCTCCCGCAGCCAGGCGAGGACGACCGGGGCGAAGGCCTCGTTGATCTCCACGAGGTCGACGGCGTCGATGGTCAGGCCGGTCCTCTTCAGGGCGTGGGCGGTGGCCGGGATCGGCGCGGAGAGCATACGGATGGGGTCCTCGCCGCGTACGGAGAGGTGGTGGACGCGGGCGCGGGGGCGCAGTCCGTGGTCGTGTACGGCCCGCTCGGAGGCGAGCAGCATGGCCGCGGCGCCGTCGGAGACCTGGGAGGAGCAGGCCGCGGTGATGGTGCCGTCGTCGAGGACGGGTTTCAGGGCGGCCATCTTCTCTAGGGAGGTGTCCCGGCGCGGGCCCTCGTCGACGGTGACCTGGCCGTAGGGGACGGTCTCGCGGTCGAAGCGGCCGGCGTCGATGGCCCGGATCGCCCGCCGGTGCGAACGCAGGGCGAACTCCTCCTGCTCCTCGCGGCTGATGCCCCACTTGGCGGCGATCATCTCGGCGCCGGCGAACTGGTTGACGGGCCGGTCGCCGTAGCGGTCGCGCCAGCCGGTGCTGCCGAGGAAGGGGCCGTCGGTCAGGCCGAGGGGTTCGGCGGCCTGCCGGGAGGCGAAGGCGATCGGTATCTGCGACATGTTCTGCACCCCGCCTGCGATCACCAGGTCCTGGGTGCCGGAGAGCACGGCCTGCGCGGCGAAGTGCACCGCCTGCTGCGAGGAGCCGCACTGCCGGTCGACGGTCACGCCCGGGACCTCCTCGGGGAGTCCGGCGGCCAGCCAGCAGGTGCGGGCGATGTCCCCGGCCTGCGGCCCCACCGCGTCCAGACAGCCGAAGACCACGTCCTCCACGGCGGCCGGATCGACCCCGGCCCGCTCCACCAACGCCCTCAGCACATGCGCGCCCAGGTCGGCCGGGTGGACCGCGCTGAGTCCTCCCCCGCGCCGTCCGACGGGTGTGCGGACCGCTTCGACGATATAGGCCTCGGCCATGACAACTCCCTCCAAGGAAAGGGGCGTTATGCGAAAGGTGTCACTCGCGTACGGCGATGCCGTCCAGCACCATCGACAGATACTGGCGGGCGATCTCCTCGGGGCTGTGCTGTCCGCCGGGCCGGTACCAGGAGGCGGCGACCCACACGGTGTCGCGCACGAACCGGTAGGTGAGGCGGACGTCGAGGTCGGCGCGGAAGACGCGCTCGGCGACGCCGCGTTCCAGCGTGCTGAGCCAGGCCTTCTCGAACCGGCGCTGGGAGTCGGCGAGGAACGCGAACCGGTCCTGGGCGACGAGCTGCTTGCTCTCCTTCTGGTAGATCGCGACGGCCGCGCGGTGCCGGTCGATCTCCCGGAAGGACTCGGTGACGAGCGCCTCCAGCGTCTCGCGGGGCCCGAGTCCGGCGGCGAGGACGGTGTCGTAGCCGTCCCACAGCTCGTTCAGGAAGGTCCGCAGGATCTCCTCGAGCATCGACTCCTTGGAGTCGAAGTGGTAGTACAGGCTGCCCGCGAGCATCCCGGCGTGGTCGGCGATCCGGCGGACGGTGGTGGCGTTGTAGCCGTGCTCGGCGAAGACCTCGGCAGCGGTGCTGAGGAGTTCGCCGCGCCGGGCGGCTGCCGCGGTCACCTGGGGCTTCTTCTTGGTCGGCACACACTCATTGTGGTCTGTCCGTCGTCAGGGATGCTGGCTGCTGACGGCGACGACCTCGCCGGTCAGGTACGAGGAGTAGCCGGAGGCCAGGAACACGATCACGTTGGCCACTTCCCAGGGCTCCGCGTACCGTCCGAAGGCCTCCCGTTCGGTCAGCTCCTGAAGCAGCTCGGCGGAGGTGACCTTCACCAGGTGCGGATGCATGGCGAGGCTGGGCGCCACCGCGTTGACCCGGACGCCGTACGCGGCGGCCTCGATCGCGGCGCACCGGGTCAGGGCCATCACCCCGGCCTTGGCGGCGGCGTAGTGGGCCTGGCCGGCCTGGGCGCGCCAGCCGACGACGGAGGCGTTGTTGACGATCACGCCGCTCCCGGTCTCCCGCATGGCGCGCAGGGCGGCGCGCGTGCACCGGAAGGTGCCGTTCAGGGTGACGTCCAGGACCCGGGACCACTGCTCGTCGGTCATGTCGACCAGGTGCGAAGTGCCGCCCAGGCCCGCGTTGTTGACGACGACGTCCAGCCGCCCGTACGCGGCCACGGCCGCCTCGAACAGGGCTCGCACCTGGTCCTCGTCGGTGACGTCGCAGGGCACGGCCGTCACCCGGCCCGGGAACTTACGGCCCAGTTCGGCCTCGCACTCCTCCAGCCGGCGTGTGTGCGCGTCGCTGACGATCACGCGCGCGCCCTCCTCCAGGAAGCGGCGCGCGGTCGCTCCGCCTATGCCGGCGCCGGCCGCCGCGGTGATGACGGCGGTGCGGCCCCGGAGCAGTCCGTGCCCGGGTACGTAGGCCGGGCTCTCGACGCCTGTCATAGGGGCACGCTAACCTACCAAACACTTGTTAGGGAAGCTCGGTGGAAGAGTCGCTGGAAGAAAGGGGCCAGTGGTGGATCTGTCCCACTCCCCGGCCGACGAGGAGTTCCGCGCCGAGGCCCGGGCCTGGCTGGCGGCGCATGTGCCGCGTACGCCGCTGCCGTCCCTGGAGACGGCGGAGGGTTTCGCGGCCCACCGCGCCTGGGAAGCCGAACTGGCCGCGGCCCGCTGGTCGGTGGTGTCGTGGCCGGAGCGGTACGGCGGCCGGGGCGCCGGGCTGCTGCGGTGGCTGGTCTTCGAGGAGGAGTACTGGGCGGCGGGTGCGCCGGGCCGGGTCGGACAGAACGGCATCAGCCTGCTCGCGCCGACCCTCTTCGACCATGGCACGGAGGAGCAACGCGCGCGTGTGCTGCCGCCGATGGCCACCGGCGCGGTGGTCTGGGCGCAGGCCTGGTCCGAGCCGGAGGCGGGCTCCGACCTGGCCTCGCTCACCTCCAGGGCGGTCCGGACGGACGGCGGCTGGCTCTTACGGGGGCAGAAGACCTGGTCGTCGCGGGCGGCCTTCGCCGACCGGGCCTTCGGTCTGTTCCGCAGCGATCCACGGGCGCCCACACCACACCAGGGGCTCACGTACCTGATGTTCGACCTGGGGGCACCGGGGGTCACGGTCCGCCCGATCGGCCGCCTGGACGGCAAGCCGGCCTTCGCGGAGCTGTTCCTGGACGACGTGTTCGTGCCGGACGAGGACGTGATCGGCGAGCCCGGCCAGGGCTGGCGGATCGCGATGTCCACGGCGGGCAACGAACGCGGGCTCACCCTGCGCTCGCCGGGCCGTTTCCTCGCCGCGGCACACCGGCTGGTCGAGCTGTGGCGGTCGCGCGGCTGCCCGGAGCACGCCCGCGCCCGCGTGGCCGACGCCCTGATCGGCGCCCGCGCCTACCAGCTGTTCACGTATGCGGCCGCCTCCCGCTTCCTGGCGGGCGAGCAGCTGGGCCCGGAATCCAGCATGAACAAGGTCTTCTGGTCCGAGCTGGACCTCGCGCTGCACGAGACGGCGCTCGATCTGCTGGAGGACGAGGGCGAGTTGGCCGACACCTCTTGGTCCGAGGGGTACGTCTTCTCGCTCGCCGGGCCCCTCTACGCGGGCACCAACGAGATCCAGCGGGACATCGTCGCCGAGCGGCTGCTCGGCCTGCCGAAGGGACGCCGCTGATGCGCTTCCTCCTCGACGCCGAACAGCGCGCCTTCACCGACTCCCTGCACGCGATGCTGTCGGCCGCGGACACCCCGGCGGTGATCCGGGACTGGAGCCGCGGCGACCACGCGAGCGGGCGCGCGCTGTGGTCGCGGATCGCCGAGGCGGGGGTGTTCGGCCTCGCGGTGCCGGAGGAGTACGGCGGGCTGGGGCCGCGTCCGGCGGAACTGGCCCTCGCCTTTGTGGAGTTGGGGCGGCACGCGGTACCCGGTCCGCTGGTGGAGACGGTCGCGGCGGCCGTACTCCTCGGTGCGCCACCGCAGGCCGGGCGCTTCCTGCCGGGACTCGCGGCGGGCACGCACCTGGCGACCGTCGCAGCCCCCACCGGCCACCCCCTCGACACCGCCCCGGTCACCCCCCGCCCCACCCACGACGCCGATCCAGCCCACCCCCACCACACTCCCGACGCCGATCCAGCCCACCCCCACCACACCCCCGACGCCGCCACAGCCCACCCCCGCCTCACCGTCAGCACCGCCACAGCCATCCCCCGCCTCGCCCTCGACGGAGACGCGGCCGGCCTCCGTCTCGCTCTCGCCGCCGACGGCCTGTATCTGTCGCACACGGCCGCGGGCCCGGTGTGCCGTTCCCTCGACCCCGCCCGCCGACTGACCCCGCTCGCCCCGGACGGTGAACTCCTCACCCCTGATCCCCGACGCGACGACGCCCTCACCTGGGCTCGCCTGGCCACGGCCGCCCAGGCCCTCGGTGTCGGACTCGCCCTGCTCGACCGCACGGTTGCGTACGTCGAGCAGCGCACCCAGTTCGGCGTGCCCATCGGCTCCTTCCAGGCGGTCAAGCACCGCCTCGCCGACGTGAGGACGGCACTGGAGTTCGCCCGCCCGCTGGTCCTCGGCGCGGCGCTGTCGCTCCGCCCCGCGGACGTGGCCGCCGCCAAGCTCAAGGCGTGCGAGGCGGCGTACGGCGCCGCCCGCGCGGCACTGCAGTTGCACGGCGCGATCGGCTACACCGCGGAGTACGACCTGTCCCTGTGGCTGACCAAGGCCCGCGCCCTGCGTACGGCGTGGGGCACGCCCGAGGAGTGCCGGGAGCTGGTGCTCGACGACGCGCTCAAGAGACCGGCGGACGCGTGAGCGAGGTCCGGGCGCCCTCCGGACGGGCGATGCGCTGCGTTCCAGCGGATCGGCACCGGGGCGTGGCTCAGTCCGGCCGGACGACGCCGGCGGCGCGTGCGGCCGCGAGCCAGCTCGGGAACTCGCCGACGAGCCGGTCGTACAGTTCGGCGTCGGAGACCTGTCGCGGATCCTGGCCGGCGTGGAAGAAGCCGGCGTTGTCCACGATCCGCTTGTCCGGTACGGCCAGCTCGTCCAGCTTCCGCAGGAAGTCGAACTGCCGGCTGCCCGGGTCGCCGAAGCCGACGAACTGCCAGAACAGCGGCAGCTTGGCCGCCTTGCACAGATAGCGTTCGGCGGCGAGCTTGTTGATCGGTCCGCCGTCGGTCTGGAAGACGACCAGGGCGGGGGCGGTGGCGCCGCTGTCCAGGTAGTGGTCGATGACGGCGTCCATCGCCAGGTGATAGCTGGTCCGGCCCATGTGCCCGAGCCCGGCCGCGATCCGCTCGACGCTGCCCTCGTGGCGGTCGAGGGCGATGTCGGTGACCGCGTCGACATCGGTGGAGAAGAACACCACCGGCACCCGGCCGTCGTCGTCGAGGTGCGCGGACAGGCCCAGCACCCGGTCGGCGAGTGTCTGCACGCTGCCGTCCTGGTAGTACGGCTTCATCGAGCCGGAGTAGTCGACCACGAGGTAGACGGCGGCACGCAGCCCGTCCAGGCCGTGCTTGGTGAGCGACACTCCGGCCGACTGGTAGGCGCCGACGAGCGCGGGTGCGGTCTGTTCCATCTTGCTGAGGCTGATCGCGGCCATGGTCCCCCCTCGGCTGTCCGCGCGGCCGAGCCTACGTGATCACCAGCCCCAGGTGTCGCTCCTGTCACATCCGTTCGCTATTTTGTTCGCCGCCGACCCCACCGGCTGATTCCGTCCCCTTCTCCCCACCGAGGAGCCGGCCGTGGCCGCCGATCCCGTCATCACCACCTGCTTCCGTCATCCGCGGGTGGAGTCCCATGTCCGCTGCACCCGCTGCGACCGCTACATCTGCCCGTCCTGCATGCGCGAGGCCGCCGTCGGTCATCAGTGCGTGGAGTGCGTGAAGGAGGGAGCGCGGTCGATCCGGCAGGCGCGCACCGTGTTCGGCGGCCGGATCAGCGCCGTGCCACTGGTGACGTATGTGCTTCTCGGGCTCAACGTGCTCGCCTATCTCGCCGAGTTGGCCCGTCCGTCGGTCGAGGACCGCTTCGCCATGCTCGGCACCGTGCCCGCGGGGTACCTCCCGGAGGGCGTCGCGCACGGCGAGTGGTACCGGCTGCTGACCGGCGCGTTCCTGCATCTGACGCCCGGCGAGGGCACGTTCGGCCTCACGCACATCCTGTTCAACATGCTCGCGCTGTGGAACATCGGCCGGGTGGTCGAGGCACAGCTGGGCCGGGTGCGCTATCTCGCGCTGTATCTGCTGTCGGCGCTGGGCGGCTCGGTACTGGTGCTGCTGCTCGCCCCCACGGTCTTCACCGTCGGCGCGTCCGGCGCGATCTTCGGCCTGGGCGCCGCCTACTGGGTCATGGGCCGCCGCCTCGGCCACGACATGCGGGCCGTCAACCAGCACATGGCCGGGCTGCTGCTGTGGCTGGTGATCTCCGCCTGGGTGACCTCCTGGCAGGGCCACCTCGGCGGCCTGCTGGCGGGCGGAGTGGTCACACTGGCGTACGCGTACGCACCCCGGGACAGCCGGCGCACGCTGGTCCAGGCGGCGGCGTGCGTGGCTCTGCTGGCGCTGCTGCTGGTCCTGACCTGGGCGAAGGTGACGTCCCTGACGAGCTGAGCGGAGGCGGGAGCACCAGGTGTCCGGCCTGCGGCGCCGACCTCACGCGTCCGGCCATGCCTGAGCACCCCTGGCTCGTCATCCAGGGCCGAGGCCCGCGTCGGCGGGGAGCTGCGGCGGCCGGACGCCTGGGACTCGTCGGGGAGCCGGCCGACCGGTCGGCGCGGTGGTTCCGGGCGGTGCTGGACAAGCCCGTCGTGCTCCACGTCTGGCTGAACGACGACCGGTAAAGCCTACGAGTAGCGAGCAGCCACGGGCCGCGGACATGCGACGACGCCTGCCCGGGCGTCCGGTCGGGGACAGTTGGGCAGGCGTCGTCGGCGGGGGGTCTGGGGGGTGTCCCCCCAGCAAACCCCGCCCGTACGCCGTTGTACGGGACGTCTACAGGGGTGCCGTCAGACCGCCAGGGCGCGGTCGGTCGGGCGGATCGGGGCCGGCAGGTCGCTGGCACCGGTCAGGAACCGGTCGACTCCGCGGGCGGCTGAGCGGCCCTCCGCGATCGCCCACACGATGAGGGACTGGCCGCGGCCGGCGTCACCGGCGACGAACACACCCGGCACGTTGGTCTGGAAGTCGGCGTCGCGGGCGATGTTACCGCGCTCATCGAGGTCTAGACCAAACTGCTCCACCAGGCCGTTCTCCCGGTCGGTGCCGGTGAAGCCCATGGCGAGGGTGACCAGCTGGGCCGGAATCTTGCGCTCGGTGCCCGGCTTGGAGGTCAGCTTGCCGTCGACGAACTCCACCTCGGCCAGGTGCAGCCACTGGACGTTGCCGTCCTCGTCGCCCTCGAAGTGGGTGGTGGAGACGGAGTAGACCCGCTCGCCGCCCTCCTCGTGGGCCGAGGTGACCTTGTAGAGCATCGGGAAGGTCGGCCAGGGCTGGTTGGTCGCGTGCCGCTCGTCGTTCGGGCGGGGCATGATCTCCAGCTGGGTGACGGAGGCCGCACCCTGGCGGTGGGCGGTGCCCACGCAGTCGGCGCCGGTGTCGCCACCGCCGATGACCACGACGTGCTTGCCCTCGGCCGAGATGGGGGCGGTGACGTAGTCGCCCTCCTGGACCTTGTTGGCCAGCGGCAGGTACTCCATCGCCTGGTAGATGCCCTTGAGTTCCCGGCCGGGGACGGGGAGATCACGGGCCGTGGTCGCACCGGCGGCGATGACGATCGCGTCGTACCGCTTCTTCAGGTCGGTCGCCTTGAGGTCGCGGCCGATCTCGATGCCGGTACGGAAGCGGGTGCCCTCCGCGCGCATCTGCTCGATACGGCGGTTGATGTGCCGCTTCTCCATCTTGAACTCGGGGATGCCGTACCGGAGGAGGCCTCCGACGCGGTCCGCGCGCTCGTAGACGGCGACCGTGTGGCCGGCCCGGGTCAGCTGCTGGGCGGCGGCGAGGCCCGCCGGGCCCGAGCCGATGACCGCGACCGTCTTGCCGGACAGGCGCTCGGGGATCTGCGGGGCGACGTCCCCGGTCTCCCACGCCTTGTCGATGATCGAGACCTCGACGTTCTTGATGGTGACCGGCGGCTGGTTGATGCCGAGCACGCACGCCGACTCACAAGGGGCCGGGCAGAGGCGACCGGTGAACTCCGGGAAGTTGTTGGTCGCGTGCAGCCGCTCCTGGGCGGCGGCCCAGTCCTCGCGGTAGGCGTAGTCGTTCCACTCGGGGATCAGGTTTCCGAGCGGACAGCCGTTGTGGCAGAACGGGATGCCGCAGTCCATGCACCGGCTGGCCTGCTTGCTGATGATCGGCAGCAGCGAGCCGGGGACGTAGACCTCGTTCCAGTCCTTGACGCGCTCACCGACGGGACGGGTCTTGGCGACCTCACGGCCGTGGTTCAGGAAGCCCTTCGGGTCAGCCATTGATCGCCGCCTCCATCATCTTCTCGGTGATCTCGGTCTCGGTCAGACCGGCTCGCTCGGCGGCGTCCTTGGCGGCGAGCACTGCCTTGTACGTGCTGGGGATGATCTTGCTGAACCGCTCCACGGCCGCTTCCCAGTCGGCGAGCAGCTTCTCGGCGACCGTCGAGCCGGTCTCCTCGGCGTGGCGGCGCACCACGTCGTGCAGCCACTGCTTGTCCGCCTCGTCCAGCGCCTCGACCGCATCGACGTTGCCGACGTTGACGTTGTCGCGGTCGAGGTCGATGACGTAGGCGATACCGCCGGACATGCCCGCCGCGAAGTTGCGGCCGGTCGGGCCGAGGACGACCGCGTGACCGCCGGTCATGTACTCGCAGCCGTGGTCGCCCACGCCCTCGGAGACGACCAGCGCGCCGGAGTTGCGGACGCAGAACCGCTCACCGGTACGGCCGCGCAGGAACAGCTCGCCGCCGGTGGCGCCGTAGGCGATGGTGTTGCCCGCGATGGTCGAGTACTCGGCGAGGTGGTCGGCGGCCCGGTCCGGGCGGACGACGACGCGGCCGCCGGAGAGGCCCTTGCCGACGTAGTCGTTGGCGTCGCCCTCCAGGCGGAGCGTGACACCGCGCGGCAGGAACGCGCCGAAGGACTGGCCGGCCGAGCCGGTGAAGGTGATGTCGATGGTGTCGTCGGGCAGACCCGCACCGCCGAACTTCTTCGTCACCTCGTGGCCGAGCATGGTGCCGACCGTGCGGTTGATGTTGCGGATGGCGACCTGGGCGCGCACCGGCTGGGCCTCGGTCGCGTCGTTCGCGGCGAGGGCGTCGGCGGCGAGCTTGATCAGCTCGTTGTCCAGTGCCTTCTCCAGGCCGTGGTCCTGCTCGATCAGCTGGTGGCGCACCGCGCCCTCGGGCAGGTCGGGCACGTGGAACAGCGGCTCCAGGTCCAGGCCCTGCGCCTTCCAGTGGTCCACCGCGCGCTCGACGTCCAGCACCTCGGCGTGGCCGACGGCCTCCTCGATGGAGCGGAAGCCCAGCTCGGCCAGCAGCTCGCGGACCTCCTCGGCGATGAACTGGAAGAAGTTCACGACGTACTCGGCCTTGCCGGCGAAGCGGTCGCGCAGGGTCGGGTTCTGGGTGGCGATGCCGACCGGGCAGGTGTCCAGGTGGCAGACGCGCATCATCACGCAGCCGGAGACGACGAGCGGCGCGGTCGCGAAACCGAACTCCTCGGCGCCGAGCAGCGCGGCGATGACCACGTCACGGCCGGTCTTCAGCTGGCCGTCGGTCTGGACGACGATCCGGTCGCGCAGGCCGTTGAGCAGCAGGGTCTGCTGGGTCTCGGCGAGGCCCAGCTCCCAGGGGCCGCCCGCGTGCTTCAGCGAGGTCAGCGGGGAGGCACCCGTACCACCGTCGTGACCCGAGATCAGGACCACGTCCGCGTGCGCCTTGGACACACCGGCCGCGACCGTGCCGACGCCGACCTCCGACACCAGCTTCACGTGGATACGCGCGGCCGGGTTGGCGTTCTTGAGGTCGTGGATCAGCTGGGCCAGGTCCTCGATGGAGTAGATGTCGTGGTGCGGCGGCGGGGAGATCAGGCCGACACCCGGCGTCGAGTGACGGGTCTTGGCCACCCACGGGTACACCTTGTGGCCGGGCAGCTGGCCGCCCTCGCCGGGCTTGGCGCCCTGGGCCATCTTGATCTGGATGTCGTCCGCGTTGACGAGGTACTCGCTCGTCACACCGAAGCGGCCGGAGGCGACCTGCTTGATGGCGCTGCGCCGCGCCGGGTCGTACAGACGGTCCGGGTCCTCGCCGCCCTCACCGGTGTTGGACTTGCCGCCCAGCTGGTTCATGGCGATGGCGAGGGTCTCGTGCGCCTCCTTGGAGATGGAGCCGTACGACATGGCGCCGGTGGAGAAGCGCTTGACGATCTCGCTCGCCGGCTGGACCTCGTCGATGGAGATCGGCTGCCGGTCCGACTTGAAGCCGAACAGGCCGCGCAGCGTCATCAGGCGCTCGGACTGCTCGTTCACCCGGGACGTGTACTTCTTGAAGATGTCGTAGCGACCCGTGCGCGTCGAGTGCTGGAGGCGGAAGACCGTCTCCGGGTCGAACAGGTGCGGCTCGCCCTCGCGGCGCCACTGGTACTCGCCGCCGATCTCCAGCGCGCGGTGCGCCGGGGCGATGCCGGAGGCCGGGTAGGCCTTGGCGTGGCGGGCGGCGACCTCCTCGGCGATGACGTCGATGCCGACGCCGCCGATCTTGGTGGCGGTGCCGTCGAAGTACTTCTCCACGAAGGCCGCGTCCAGGCCGACGGCCTCGAAGACCTGGGCGCCGCGGTAGGAGGCGACGGTGGAGATGCCCATCTTCGACATGACCTTCAGCACGCCCTTGCCGAGGGCGTAGATCAGGTTCTTGATGGCCTGCTCCGGCTCGATGCCGTTGAGGAAGGTGCCGGCGCGCAGCAGGTCCTCGACCGACTCCATCGCCAGGTACGGGTTGACGGCGGCGGCGCCGAAGCCGATCAGCAGGGCGACGTGGTGGACCTCGCGGACGTCGCCGGCCTCGACCAGCAGGCCCACGTGGGTGCGCTGCTTGGTGCGGATGAGGTGGTGGTGGACGGCCGCGGTGAGCAGCAGCGACGGGATCGGCGCGTGCTCGGCGTCGGAGTGCCGGTCCGACAGGACGATCAGGCGGGCGCCGTTCTCGATGGCCGCGTCGGCCTCGGCGCAGATCTCCGCGATGCGCCCGGCGAGCGCGTCACCGCCGCCGGAGACCCGGTACAGGCCCGACAGGGTCGCGGCCTTGAAGCCGGGCATGTCGCCGTCGGCGTTGATGTGGATGAGCTTGGCCAGCTCGTCGTTGTCGATGACCGGGAAGGGCAGGACGACGGACCGGCAGGAGGCGGCGCTCGGCTCGAGCAGGTTGCCCTGCGGGCCCAGCGACGAGCGCAGGGAGGTGACCAGCTCCTCGCGGATCGCGTCCAGCGGCGGGTTGGTGACCTGCGCGAACAGCTGGGTGAAGTAGTCGAAGAGCAGCCGCGGGCGCTCGGACAGGGCCGCGATCGGCGAGTCCGTGCCCATGGAGCCGATCGGCTCGGCGCCGGTGCGGGCCATCGGGGCGACGATGACGCGCAGCTCCTCCTCGGTGTAGCCGAAGGTCTGCTGACGGCGGGTGACCGAGGCGTGGGTGTGGACGATGTGCTCGCGCTCGGGCAGGTCGCCCAGCTCGATCTCGCCGGTCTCCAGCCACTCGGCGTACGGCTGCTCGGCGGCGAGGGCCGCCTTGATCTCGTCGTCCTCGATGATGCGGTGCTCGGCGGTGTCGACGAGGAACATCTTGCCGGGCTGCAGGCGGCCCTTGCGGACGACCCTGGCCGGGTCGATGTCGAGGACGCCGACCTCGGAGCCGAGGACGACCAGGCCCTCGTCGGTGACCCAGTAGCGGCCGGGGCGCAGACCGTTGCGGTCGAGCACGGCGCCGACCTGGGTGCCGTCGGTGAAGGTGACGCAGGCGGGACCGTCCCAGGGCTCCATCATCGTGGAGTGGAAGCCGTAGAAGGCGCGCCGGGCCGGGTCCATGGAGTCGTGGTTCTCCCACGCCTCCGGGATCATCATCAGCACGGAGTGCGGCAGCGAACGGCCGCCCAGGTGCAGCAGCTCCAGCACCTCGTCGAAGGAGGCGGAGTCGGAGGCGTCCGGCGTGCAGATGGGGAAGATCCGCTCCAGGCCCTTGTCGCCGCTGTGTCCATTGTCGGCAGAGCCGAACAGGTCGGAGACCAGCTGCGACTCGCGGGCGCGCATCCAGTTGCGGTTGCCCTTGACGGTGTTGATCTCACCGTTGTGCGCGACGAACCGGTACGGGTGCGCGAGCGGCCACGACGGGAAGGTGTTCGTGGAGAACCGGGAGTGCACGAGCGCGATCGCGGAGGCGAAGCGGCGGTCGGACAGGTCCGGGAAGAAGGGCTCCAGCTGGCCGGTGGTCAGCATGCCCTTGTACACGATCGTGCGCGCGGAGAGGGACGGGAAGTAGACGCCCACCTCGCGCTCGGCGCGCTTGCGCAGCACGAAGGCCTTGCGGTCCAGCGCGATGTCCTCGCTGGCGCCGTCGGCCACGAAGATCTGCCGGAAGACCGGCATAGTGGAGCGGGCGGTGGCGCCGAGCAGCTCGGGGGCGACGGGAACCTCGCGCCAGCCGAGGACGGTCAGCCCTTCCTCGGTCGCGATCGTCTCGATCTTCGAGACGGCGTCAGCGGTCCCCTCCTCCGGCAGGAAGGCGATGCCCACCGCGTAGGAGCCCGCCGCGGGAAGGTCGAATCCGGCCACCTCGCGGAAGAAGGCGTCGGGCACCTGGGAGAGGATGCCGGCGCCGTCACCCGAGTCGGGCTCGGAGCCGGTGGCACCGCGGTGCTCCAGGTTGCGCAGGACGGTGAGCGCCTGCTCGACCAGGGTGTGGGACGCCTCGCCGGTGAGGGTGGCGACGAAACCGACGCCGCACGCGTCGTGTTCGTTGCGGGGGTCGTACATACCCTGCGCAGCAGGGCGAGCATCCATGAACGACCAGTTCTGGCCATTCGCGGAGTGCTGGGACGGCTGGCGCGGCGTACGCATCGGCTCTCCCGTCGTCGTCATCAGGCATGTGGCAGGTGCCGAGGGACGACGTTGGCCCTCTGCGAAAGTGGCTAAATTTCGTGCAGGTTACATGATGGAGCGGTTCTCGGGAACCGGATACTCCGTTCCAACATGCGGACGCCACGCGGTCCGTGGCGTCGATGCCGCGCGGTGACGGCGGGGTGCCGCACGGGGCGGCGGGGGCGCCGCACGGGGGCGGCGGGGGGTGCCGCGCGATGGCGACAGGTGCCGCGTGTGGCGGCGAACGCGTGGAGGGGACCGCTGCGGACATGATCGATCGGATCGGCGTCCGGCGGCCCAAGGGGGGCGGGGAGAGCGTCTTCACTCACCCCACGGGGTGCGGCAGGCGTCATTGCCTGCGGCGCTTACGGCTCATGCCCGGTGGTCACACGGTCGAAACCAGCGAGTAATGATTTTGGCGGCTATTTATGCGGCCCAACGCATAAGTGCCGGCGGCGCTATCCTACGGCCGTTCCGAACAAGGTGCCCAGGGCGTACGTCACACCGGCGGCGGCACCACCCAGTGCGAGCTGCCTGAGCCCGCTGTACCACCAGCTGCGCGCGGTCACCCTGGCCACGACCGCACCGCACCCGAAGAGCCCGGCGAGGGCGAGCAGCACGGCAGGCCACAGCACCGTCGCACCGAGCAGGTACGGCAGCACGGGCAGCAGGGCGCCGAGGGCGAAGGAACCGAAGGAGGAGACGGCGGCGACCAGCGGCGACGGCAGATCACCGGGGTCGATGCCCAGCTCCTCGCGGGCGTGGATCTCCAGGGCCTGCTCGGGATCCGTGGACAGCTGACGCGCGACCTCCCGGGCCAGCTCGGGCTCGACACCCCGCGCCACATACAGCGCGGCGAGCTCCTCCTCCTCGTCCTGCGGGTGCTTGCGCAGCTCGCGGCGCTCGACATCGAGCTCGGCCTCGACCAGTTCCCGCTGGGAGGCGACGGAGGTGTACTCACCGGCCGCCATGGAGAAGGCACCGGCGGCGAGGCCCGCGAGCCCGGTGATGACAATGGTCTGCTGGCTCACGGCCCCACCGGCCACACCGGTCATCAGGGCGAGGTTGGAGACGAGGCCGTCCATGGCGCCGAACACGGCGGGGCGCAGCCAGCCACCGTTCACATCGCGGTGCGTGTGGTTGTCGCGGTGCGCCTCGTGCAGCGTGGCCTGGGTTTCTATGACGGCCATGGGGACCCCCGGATAGCTTAGCCAAAGCTAACTTTGGACGAGTTCTACTTTTCGACTACCCCGAACGTACGCTCATTCAGCCGCTCCCGCCAGCAAGGAAAGGCTGGGCTAACCTGCACTTTTACCCAGGCATGCTCATCCGCGCATGATCATGCTCAGATGCCAAGAGGGTGATGCGAACCCTGCGCCTGCTCGCACATCGGCGCGCAGTGGCACACATCCGCAAAGCGTCTTCGTGGTCCCGCTGAAGGAGGCCGCCCCATGGCATCGATCGCCTGTACTCCCCCGGTCCCGGCGCCCGACGACGCCGGAGCCCGCGACAGGGCCCGCGGCGCGCTGCTCGGCCTGGCCGTGGGGGACGCGCTGGGAGCGCCCGCGGAGAACCTCAGACCGTCCGAGATCCGCGCCCGCTGGGGCCGTATCACCGGGTACGTGACCGACAGGCCGAGCGGCACGGACGACACGGAGTACGCGATCTTCTCGGGTCTGCTCCTCGCCCGGCACGGCTCGGCACTGACTCCGGCGCATGTGGAGGCGGCCTGGCACGACTGGATCGCCGACCGCGCCGAGGGCCCCTTCCGCGGCGCGGGCTTCAGCGAACGCGGCACCCTGGAGAACCTGCGCCGGGGCCTGGCCGCCCCCATCTCCGCCCAGCACCGGCACGCCTGGAGCGACGGCCTCGCCATGCGGGCGGCGCCCTTCGGCGTCTTCGCGGCCGGCCGCCCCGCCGAAGCGGCCCGCCTGGTGGCGATCGACGGCTCGGTGAGCCACGAGGGCGAGGGCATCTACGGCGGACAGGCGGTCGCGGCCGGGGTGGCGGCGGCGATGACCGGCGCCCCCGTTCCGGTGGTGATCGCCGCCGCCCTCGCGGTGATCCCCGAGGACTCCTGGACGGCACGGTCCCTGCGCCGCGCGGTGGCCGTGGCCCACCGGGGCGAACGCGCGGTCCGCTCCGCGGTCGTCATCGGCGGCTATCCCTGGACCGACCTGGCCCCCGAGGCGGTCGCCCTCGCCTTCGGCGCGTACGCGGCGGCCGACGGTGACTTCAAGGAGGCGGTCCTGACCGCCGTCAACATGGGCCGCGACGCGGACACGACGGCGGCGGTGGCCGGCGCCCTCTCCGGCGCGACCCACGGCATCTGCGCGATCCCGGCCGCCTGGGCCTCGCCCATCGGACCGGCGCGCGGACGGTGCCTGCCCGCCATGGCGGGCCACCACGTCCTGGACGTGGCGGAGCTGCTGGTCCCCGAGGAGGGCGGGAAGTGGGGGGCGGGGGTCGTGCTTCCGGGTGTGCTGCCGGAGGGGGTGCGGGTGGAGGTGCCGGTAGAGGTGCCGGTGGACGTACCGGAGGTGAGCTGGGGATCACCCGTGCCGGAGGCGAGGCCCTCCCGGCAACGCGAGGGTCGGTCATGACGGCGCGCCGCATCGAGGGCCTCCTGCTCGGCCTCGCCGCAGGCGACGCCGCCGGCTGGCCCGCCGCGAGGCACCGCGCCGCCCGCATGCCGGAGTGGACCCGCCGACTGACCCGGGAACTGGACACGTTCGCCGAGCAGAACGCGACCACCACACTCCCCGTGCCGATCGCCCTCAACCAACCCCCCGAACCCCTGCGCCTCGGCCCCTCCGACGACGCCGAGTGGGCGGCCTTCGCCGCGGAGGCGGTGCTGCGGGCCGGCGACGACGACGTCCTCGGCGACCTCAGCCGAGAGCGCCGTACCCGCGCCGCCATCGACCTCACCTGGACCGCCGTCGCCGCGGAAGTCGCCGCCGCGGCGGACCGCGCGCCCGAGATCGAGTCCGCCGTACTCCCCCTGCGCGCCCGCATCTCCGTCCGCGCCGGCCTCGGCAACCTCGCCACCGGCCTGCGCCCGCCCGCCACCGGCCACGACAACCCGCACTACTTCGACGACGCCGCCTGCGTCCGCGCCTGCGTCCTCGCCGTCGCCCACCCCGGCGACCCCGAACGCGCCGCCGACCTCGCCGAGTTCGACGCCCGCTACACCCAGGACGGCGACGGCGTGCACGGCGCCCGCGCCATGGCCGCGGCGCTCGCGCTCGCCCTCGCCGACGCCGACGCCGCCACCTGTGTGACCGCCGCGCTCGCCGAACTCCCGGCCGGCACGGAGATCGGCCGCAACGCCCGCCACGCGCTCGCCCTCGTCGAGGACGGCGAGTCCGCCTTCGCCGTCGTCCCGCTCCTGGAGCACCAGATCGTCGACCACGTCTACAGCTACGGCATCGCCGCCGCCGAGACCGTTCCGGTCGCCCTCGCCCTCACCCTCGCCGCCCACGGCCGTATCGCCGAGGCCGTACCCGCCGCGGCCTGCCTCTCCCGGGTCGCCGACTCCGCCCCCGCCCTCGTCGGCGCCCTCACCGGAGCCCTCGGCGGCGGCGCGGCCGTCCCGCAGACCTGGCGGGACGCCTGCCGCACCCTGTCCGGCTGCGCCCTGCCCCGCCTCACCGGCACCGACCTGGTGGAACTCGCCGGACTCCTGGAAGCCGCACAACCGGCCCGCCCAGGAGGATGATTCGGGGCATGACGCCCAAGGAGTCCAAAGGACTCGAAGACGAAGAAAACAGCGGATCACCTCCACACAGCCCCCCACACAGCCCCCCGCACACGCTCCACGAGCGGATCACCGGCGCCCTCGTCGGAGCCGCCGTCGGCGACGCCCTCGGCGGTCCCGTCGAGGGCTACGACCCCGACCGCATCGCCGAGCGCCACGGCGGCCGCGTCCACGGCATCGTCGGCCCCTGGCACGGCGACGCCTGGCGCACCGCCCGCCCCATCGCCCCATACCACAAGGGCGACGGCCACGTCACCGACGACACCCTGATGACCCACGCGCTGATCCGGGTGTACGCGCGCGTCCGCGACCACCTCGACGCGTACGCGATCGCCGACCACCTGGTCCCGGACCTGATGACGAACCCGCGCTGGATCCCGGAGCTGGAGACCGAGGCCCTGCCCCTGCAGCGCCTCTTCCTCGCCGAGAAGTGGCTCGTGGCCCGGCTGGCCTACGGCCACGCAGACCCCCGGGAGGCGGGCGTCGGCAATATCGTCAACTGCGGCGCGGCGATGTACATGGCCCCCGTCGGCCTGGTCAACGCGGCCAACCCGGCCGCCGCCTACGCCGAGGCGCTGGACATCACCGGCGCGCACCAGTCGTCGTACGGCCGTGAGGCGGCCGGTGTCCTCGCCGCGGCCGTCGCCGCCGCCACGACGCCCGGCGCGACCCCGGACTCGGTCGTCACCGCCTGTCTGTCCCTGGCGAAGGACGGCACGCGCGAGGCGATCGAGAAGGTCTGCGAAGTGGCCCGTGATCACCGTGACTTCGAGTCGGCGCTACGACCCCTGCGCGCGGCGGTGGCCCCGTACGACACCGTCGGCCCGGACTACCGCTCCCCCTCCCTGGCCGCCCGCCGCCCCTCCCGGCTGCACGCCATCGAGGAACTGCCCATCGCCCTGGGCATGTTGCTGGTCTCCGGCGGCGACTACCGGCACGCGGTCCTCGGCGCGGTCAACTACGGCCGCGACTGCGACTCGATCGCCACGATGGCCGGTGCCCTGGCGGGCGCCCTCGGCTCGCCCGTCCCGGAGGACTGGGCGAAGACGGTCGCGGAGGCCAGCCGACTGGACCTGTGGGAGCCGGCCCGCACGCTGACCGAGGTCACGCGGGAGATCTTCGACCGGGACGTACTCCGGCGCCGCGCGCACGAGCGGGCGTTCACGGCACTCGGAGGCACCGGATGCTCCGACTGACCTGGGTCCAGCCGGAGGATCTGCTGGGCCACGAACTCCGCCAGGCGCGCCTGGACGGACGGGAACCGGCGGCGGTCGAGGCGCGCTGGCGAGCGGCGGGCGGCATGGACGCACCGCTGCGCGCAGGCGCGTCCACCCACCGGGCCTCCCGCTACCTGCGCCTCCTGGCGGAGGACCTACTGGACGAACTGGCCGACCTGCCCAGCCGTCTGTCCGACGACGAGCCGACGGACCTGGCCCGCATCAAGTCCCTGTGCCCGGACTGGCCGACGCCGCCGAACTGCCTGCGACCACCGTCGTTCGACTGCGGGCCGGTGGGGGCTGATCGCGCCCGCGCGGCGGCAGCCGCATATCGAACAGAGCCCCGCGCCCCTGGGGAGCTGCGGTACCGCCGGCTTCGGGGCACCGCCGCCGCTGCGGGCAGTCGTGCCGCCGGGGGCGGCGCCCGTCCCGCAGACAGCGGCACCCCGCAAGCGCGGGCCAGCGACCCACCCCCCGCGCCGGCCCCAACCCCGGCCGCCTTGGAAGCCGCCTGGCTCGGCCGAGCCATCGGGTGCCTCCTCGGCAAACCCGTCGAAAAGCTCCCCCTCGCCGCCATCCGCGCCCTCGCCCAAGCCGCCGGAAACTGGCCCCTCACCACCTACTTCACGGCCCACGGCGTCCCGGAGGACCTCCTCGCCGCGCACCCCTGGAACCGCCGCTCGGCCGCCACCTCCCTCGCCGAGAACATCGACGGCATGCCCGAGGACGACGACCTCAACTACCCCCTGCTGAACCTCCTTCTCCTCCAGCGGCACGGAAAGACCTTCACCACGGCGGACGTCGCACGGCTCTGGCTGGACGAACTCCCGCCCGGCCGCACCTTCACCGCCGAGCGCATCGCCTACCGCAACCTCCTCAGCGGCATCGACCCCCCGCACACGGCCCGCCACCGCAACCCCTTCCGCGAGTGGATCGGCGCCCTGATCCGCGCCGACGTGCACGGCTGGACCAACCCCGGCGATCCGGCCGCCGCGGCCGAGCAGGCCCACCGCGACGCGGTCCTCACCCACACCGCCAACGGCGTCTACGCGGCGATGTTCACGGCCGCCGTCATCGCCACCGCCGCCACCGGCGCCCATGACATCCACGCCTGCCTGCGTACCGGCCGACGGGTGGTCCCGCCCCGCTCCCGGCTGGCGCGGGCGATCGACCACGCCGTCCGGCTGGCCGGGTCCCACGAGGACTTCGACGACGTCGTGGACGAACTCCACGCCCGCTACTCCCCCACCCACCACTGGGTCCACGCCATCCCCAACACCGCCCTGCTCGCCGCCGCCCTCACCCACGCGGACGGCGACTTCACCGGCTCCATCTGCCGTGCGGTGTCGGGCGGCCTGGACACGGACTCGGGCGGCGCCACGGCCGGCAGCATCGCGGGCCTGCTCGCGGGCGAACCCGCCGCCCTCCCCGACCGCTGGCGGGCCCCGCTGAAGAACCGCCTCGCCACCACGGTCGCCGACTTCGACGGCACCGGCTTCGACACCCTCGCCCACCTCACCCACCTGGAGACGACCCGCTCATGACCCACATCGTCGTCCTCGGCAGCACGAACATGGACCTCGTCACCTATGTCGCCAAGGCTCCGCAGCGCGGCGAGACCGTGACCGGACGGGAGTTCCGCACGATCCCCGGCGGCAAGGGATCCAACCAGGCGATCGCCGCGGCCCGCGCCGGCGCCACCGTCTCGATGATCGGCGCCGTCGGCAACGACACCTTCGGCGTGCGGCTGCGCGACACCCTCGAACACTCCGGCGTGGACACCGACTTCCTGCGTACGGTCGAGGGCCCGTCCGGCACCGCGCACATCGTGGTGGACGACGAGGGCGCCAACTCCATCGTCGTCATCCCCGGCGCCAACGGCACCGTCGACCATCTCTCCCCCGGCGACGAGGGCCTGCTCGCCTCCGCCGACGCCCTGCTGCTGCAACTGGAGATCCCGCTGGCCGCGGTCGTCGCGGGCGCTCAGGCGGCGCGCCGGCACGGGGTCCGTACGGTCCTCACCCCGTCGCCCGCCCAGCCGCTGCCGCCCGAACTCCTCGCCGCGACCGACCTGTTGGTGCCGAACGAGTACGAGGCGGTCACCCTCACCGGCCGCACCGACCCGCGCGAGGCCGCCGCCGCCCTGCTGGACCTGGTGCCGGAGGTCGTCGTCACCCTCGGCGCGACGGGCAGCCTCTACCTGGCCCGGGGCACCGAGCCGCTGGTGATCCCGGCGCCGAAGGTGACCGCCGTCGACTCCACGGGCGCCGGCGACACCTTCGTCGGCGCGCTCGCGGTGGCCCTCGCCGAGGAGAAACCGGTGCGGGAGGCCCTGTCCTGGGCGGCGGCGGCCGCGGCGATCTCCGTCCAGCGGGCCGGGGCCTCGGTGTCGATGCCGTACCGCCAGGAGATCGACGTCCAGTTCACCGCATGAGGAGCCCTGTATGAGGTACGACGCATGAGTACGACGACTCCACCGCCCCTCACCGGTCTGCGGGTGCTGGACCTCGCGACCCTGTTCGCCGGCCCGCTGGCCGCCACGCTGCTCGGCGACTTCGGCGCCGAGGTGATCAAGGTCGAGCATCCGGACCGGCCGGACCCCTCCCGCGGGCACGGCCCGGCCAAGCACGGCATCGGCCTGTGGTGGAAGGTGCTCGGCCGCAACAAGCGGACCATCACCCTGGACCTGTCCACGCCCGGCGGCCGTGCCACCCTGCTCCGGCTCGCCGCCACCACCGACGTGGTGATCGAGAACTTCCGCCCGGGGACCCTGGAGAGGTGGGAGCTGGGCTGGGCGGAGCTGGCCGCCGCCAACCCCCGGCTGGTCCTCGCCCGGGTGACGGCCTTCGGCCAGTTCGGGCCGTACGCACACCGCCCCGGCTTCGGCACCCTCGCCGAGGCGATGAGCGGCTTCGCCGCGATCACCGGCGAGCCCGACTCACCGCCCACGCTGCCGCCCTTCGGGCTCGCGGACTCGGTCGCGGGCCTCGCGACCGCCTACGCCGTGCTCACCGCGCTGGCCGCACGGGAGCGCACCGGCGCCGGGCAGGTCGTCGACATGGCGATCATCGAGCCGATCCTGTCGGTCCTCGGCCCGCACCTGACCTGGTACGACCAGCTCGGCTACGTCCAGGAACGCACCGGCAACCGCTCCGCGAACAATGCCCCGCGCAACACCTACCGCACCGCCGACGGCCTCTGGGTCGCCGTCTCCACCTCCGCACAGTCCGTCGCGGAGCGGGTGATGCGCCTGGTGGGCCGCCCGGAGCTGATCGAGGAGCCGTGGTTCGCCACCGGCGCGGACCGCGCCGCCCATACCGACGTCCTGGACGAGGCGGTCGGCTCCTGGATCGCCGCCCGCACCCGCGCCGAGGTCCTCGCGGCCTTCGAGAAGGCGGAGGCCGCGGCGGCCCCGGTCCAGGACGTCCGGGACGTGCTGGCCGACCCCCAGTACCAGGCCCTGAACACGGTCACCACCGTCGACGACCCCGAACTGGGCCCGCTGCGCATGCAGAACGTCCTCTTCCGGCTCTCCTCGACCCCCGGCGCGATCCGCTGGGCCGGCCGCCCGCACGGCGCCGACACCGAGGCCGTGCTCACCGAGCTGGGCCTCACCCCGGCCGACATCGCCGCCCTGCGCACGGGGGGAGCCCTGTGACCCGGCCCCCGCTCACCTGGCTCTACGTCCCCGGCGACCGCCCGCGCGTGGTGACCAAGGCGCTCGCCGCGGGCGCGGACGTGGTGGTGATCGACCTGGAGGACGCGGTCGCCCCGGACCGCAAGGAGTACGCCCGCACGGCCACGGCCGCCCTCCTCGCCGACCCCCAGCCGGTCCCGGTCCACGTCCGCGTCAACGTCCCGGACAGCCCGTGGGCCGCGGCGGACCTGGACGCTCTGGGGACGCTGCCCGGCCTCTCGGGGCTACGGCTCCCGAAGGTGACGGCCCCAGCCGAGATCATTCGGGTCGCCACGGCCACTCCCGTCCCGCTGTACGCCCTGCTGGAGACGGCTCTCGGTATCGAGCACGCCTACGCCATCGCCACCGCCCACCCCGCCCTGCGGGGCATCGCCCTCGGCGAGGCGGACCTGCGGGCCGACCTGGGCGTACGGGCCGACGCGGGCCTCGACTGGCCGCGCTCCCGGGTGATCACCGCCGCCCGTGCGGCCGGCCTCGCCCCACCGCCGCAGTCGGTCCACCCCGACATCCGCGACCTGGACGGCCTCGCCGCCTCCTGCGCCCACGGCCGCACCCTCGGTTTCCTGGGCCGCGCCGCGATCCACCCCCGGCAGCTGCCGGTGATCGAACGGGCCTACCTGCCCACCCCGGCGGAGATCGAACACGCCGAAACGGTCCTGAAGGCAGCAGCCACCCAAGCAGGCGCCCAGGCTCTCCCCGACGGCCGCTTCATCGACGCGGCGGCGGTGACACTGGCGCAGCGAACGCTGTCGCTGGCGTACAGGAACTAGATGCGCGCCGAGGGCGCCCGGAACACGGACTCCGGGCGCCCTCGGTGCGGTGAAACCATCCGTCAGCTCTTCTTGGTCGCCGACTCGGCCTCGTCCTTCGCCTCCACGGCCTCCACGGCCTCCGGCTCAGCCTTGTCCTCGACCTTGGCCTCGGTCTTGTCCTCGACCTCGGCCTCGGCTTCGTCAGCACCTTCCGTACCGTCGGCCGAACCGTCGGAGACACCCGGCTCGACCACGGCCTCCCTGCCCGGCCGCACCTTCGACGACACCACGATGTACGCCACCGCCAGCAGGAACACGATGATCGCGGTCCAGTCGTTCAGGCGGAGCCCCAGGATGTGGTGCGCGTCGTCCACGCGCATGTACTCGATCCAGCCGCGGCCCACGCAGTAGGACGCGACGTACAGGGCGAACGCGCGGCCATGGCCGAGCTTGAAGCGGCGGTCGGCCCAGATGACCAGGAGGCCCACGCCGACGCACCACAGGGACTCGTAGAGGAAGGTCGGGTGGTAGTAGCCCGGCACCCGGCCGCCCTCGGAGGAGGTGATGTGCAGGGCCCATGGAACGTGCGTCTCACGGCCGTACAGCTCCTGGTTGAACCAGTTGCCCCAGCGGCCGATGGCCTGCGCGAAGGCGATGCCGGGGGCGACGGCGTCGGCGTACGCGGGCATCGGGATGCCCCGGCGCCGCGCACCGATCCACGCACCGAGCGCGCCGAGCGCGATCGCGCCCCAGATGCCCAGGCCGCCCTGCCACACCTTGAAGGCGTCCACCCAGTCACGGCCCGGGCTGAAGTACAGCTCGTAGTCCGTGATCACGTGGTACAGCCGGCCACCGACCAGACCGAACGGCACCGCCCAGACCGCGATGTCGGCGACCGTGCCGGCCCGCCCGCCACGGGCGATCCAGCGCTTGTTGCCGAGCCAGACGGCGACGAAGACGCCGATGATGATGCAGAAGGCGTAGCCGCGCAGCGGGATGGGGCCGAGGTACAGCACCCCGCGCGACGGGCTGGGAATGTAGGAAAGTTCCATGGCAAGTCCGACGCTACCGTGCCGGGCCGTGGGGACGGCAAGCAGCCCGGCTACGGGTCCATAACGGGGGCGTGAGAAAAAGGACGGGCGGGACGAAGATCCTTACCCGCGGTTGGCCGCCTCCACCATCTGCTTGAGCTTGGCCGGGGTCATGGTCTGGTCCTGGTAGATGTTCTTCCCGCCGAGCAGGACCGTCGGCGTGCCGGAGAAGCCGCCGGACTGGAAGGCCTTGTGGGACTTGTTCACCCAGCTGTCGTGGGTGCCGTCCTTGACGCACTTCTGGAATGCGGCCGAGTCCAGGCCGCCGACCTTGCCGGACAGCTTGATCAGCTTGGCGTCGTCGGCGTACGCGTCGTCGGTCTCCTTGGGCTGGTTCGCGTACAGCACGTCGTGGTAGTCGCGGAACTTTCCGGTGTCCTGGGCGCAGGCCAGGGCGTTGGCGCCGCGCAGGGAGCCGGTGCCGCCGAGGTTGCCGTCGATCAGCCGGACCAGGTGGTACTCGATTCTGAGCTTGCCGGAGTCGACCAGTTCGTGGAGCGTCGGGCGGTAGGCGACCTCGAAGGCCTGGCAGGCGGGGCAGCGGACGTCCTCCCAGATGGTGAGCGTCGACTTGGCGCCGTCCTTGCCGACCGGGATCGCGAGGCTGTCCTTGCCCTGCGCACCCGAGGGCGCGACGACCGGGCCCGCCTTCTCGCTGCCCTTCTTGCCCGAGTTGGCGGCGACCACGCCGATCACCGTCGCAAGGCCCAGGACGCAGACGACGCTCGCGCCCACGATCAGATTGCGCCGTCGCTTCTCCGTGGCCTTCTGCTTCTCACGCTCGACCGCCAGCCGCTCCCGGGCGGTGCGCTTTCCGTCACGGTTCTTCTCGCTCACACCCCCAGAACGAACCGGGGAGGCGCAGCGCGCCTCCCCGGTCCCAGGTCCACTCGTTCGAGTGACCGAATCTTCCGCATTACTGACGGTTACGCCTGTCCGCGCACGCCCTTCGCCAGTTCCTCGGCCAGCTCGCGGGCCGCCGCGAGACCCGAGGCGTGGTCGGGGGCGTCCAGCATCCGCTTCACGAAGGCCGAGCCGACGATGACGCCGTCGGCGAAGCCGGCGACCTCGGCGGCCTGAGCACCGTTGGAGACACCGAGTCCGACGCAGACGGGCAGTCCGGTGCCGGTGGCGCGGGTGCGCTCGACCAGGTTCTGGGCCTGCGCGCCGACGGATTCGCGGGTGCCGGTGACGCCCATGAGCGAGGCCGCGTAGACGAAGCCGCTGCCCGCCGCGGTGATCTTGGCGAGCCGCTCGTCCTTGCTGCTCGGCGCCACCACGAAGACGGTCGCGAGACCGTGCTTCTCGGCGTGCTCCCGCCACAGCGCCGACTCCTGGACCGGCAGGTCGGGCAGGATGCAGCCCGCGCCGCCCGCCTCGGCCAGCTCGGCGGTGAAGCGCTCGACGCCGTAGCGGTCGATGGGGTTCCAGTACGTCATCACGAGCACGGGCTTCCCGGTCGCCGCGTGCGCCTCCCGGACCGTACGCATGACGTCGGCGATCCTGACCCCGCCGCGCAGGGCGATGTCGTCGGCGGTCTGGATGACCGGGCCGTCGAGGACGGGGTCGCTGTGCGGCAGGCCGACCTCCACGACATCGGCCCCCCCGTCGAAGACGGCCTTGATCGCCTCGATGCCGCCGTCCACGGTGGGGAATCCGGCCGGGAGGTAGGCGATGAGGGCGGAGCGCCCCTCGGCCTTCGCGCCGGCGAGGGTGTCGCTCAACAGCTGGATGTTCCCGCTCACTTGGCGTCCCCTTCGATCTCGGCGGTGGCGGCTTCGTCGGCGGCCACCTCGGCGTCGGTGTCGTAGAGGCCGAAGTAGCGGGCGGCGGTGTCCATGTCCTTGTCACCGCGGCCGGAGAGGTTGACGACGATCAGGCCGTCCTTGCCCAGCTCCCTGCCGACCTCCAGGGCGCCGGCGAGGGCGTGGGCGCTCTCGATGGCCGGGATGATGCCCTCGGTACGGGACAGCAGGCGCAGGGCCTGCATGGCCGCGTCGTCGGTGATCGCGCGGTACTCACCGCGGCCGGAGTCCTTCAGGTAGGAGTGCTCGGGCCCGATGCCCGGGTAGTCCAGACCCGCCGAGATCGAGTACGGCTCGGTGATCTGGCCCTCGTCGTCCTGCAGGACGTACGACCGGGAGCCGTGCAGGATGCCCGGCTCGCCCGCGGTCAGCGTGGCCGCGTGCTCGCCGGTCTCGATGCCGTGGCCGGCCGGTTCGCAGCCGATCAGCCGGACGCCCGCGTCGGGGATGAAGGCGTGGAAGAGGCCGATGGCGTTGGAGCCGCCGCCGACGCAGGCGACGGCGGCGTCGGGGAGGCGCCCGGCGCGCTCCAGGAGCTGGCGGCGGGCCTCGACACCGATGACCCGGTGGAAGTCGCGGACCATCGCCGGGAAGGGGTGCGGACCGGCCACCGTACCGAAGAGGTAGTGGGTGTGGTCGACGTTGGCCACCCAGTCGCGGAACGCCTCGTTGATGGCGTCCTTCAGGGTGCGGCTGCCGGACTTCACGGCGACGACCTCGGCACCGAGCATGCGCATCCGGGCCACGTTCAGGGCCTGGCGCTTGGTGTCGACCTCGCCCATGTAGATGGTGCAGTCGAGGCCGAAGAGGGCGCAGGCGGTGGCGGTGGCGACGCCGTGCTGACCGGCGCCGGTCTCCGCGATCACGCGGGTCTTGCCCATGCGCTTGGTGAGCAGGGCCTGGCCGAGCACGTTGTTGATCTTGTGCGAGCCGGTGTGGTTGAGGTCCTCCCGCTTGAGGAACACCCGGGCGCCACCGGCGTGTTCGGCGAAACGGGGGACCTCGGTGAGGGAGCTGGGGCGGCCGGTGTAGTTCACCAGCAGGTCGTCGAGCTCGCGGGCGAACTCGGGGTCGGCCTTGGCCTTGTCGTACTCGACGGCGACCTCGTCCACGGCGGCGACGAGGGCCTCCGGGATGAACTTGCCGCCGAACACGCCGAAGTAGCCTTCGGCGGTGGGGACTTGACCCTCCGGGTCAGGGAAGAAGAAGTTGCTGGGCATGCCGAAACCTCACGGTGAGTGCGTGAAAAAACACTAATCGCCGTGGGGGCGGAGTTTGTCGTACGACCTCAGGCCGTGTGTGGCTGGTCGCGCAGTTCCCCGCGCCCCTTTGGGGCGCGCTGCCATCGACGTCCGTTTACCTGCCCAGGTTCGTCACCGATGACGTACCGGACCCTGCGACCGTGGACGCGCCTCGCCGGCGCACGGCAGCCCCGCGGGCGGCAGCCGCGGGCCAGGCGCGCGTACCGGTCGACGGTCGTCACGGTGGGAGTCATCGGTGTCAGCCTATCGGGGGATCAGCTCCGGCCGTGCCGCAGTGCGGGATGTTCGCCCGCGGCGACCAGGTCGGCGACGGCGGTCTTCGGGTCTCGGCCGGTGACCAGGGACTCGCCGACCAGGACCGCGTCGGCGCCGGCGTTGGCGTACGCGATCAGGTCGTGCGGGCCGCGGACACCGGACTCGGCGACCTTGACGATGTGGTCCGGGATCTCCGGGGCGACCCGCTCGAACGTGCCGCGGTCGACCTCGAGCGTCTTCAGGTTGCGCGCGTTGACGCCGATGACCTTGGCACCCGCGTCCACGGCCCGCTCGACCTCGTCCTCGTCGTGCACCTCGACGAGCGGGGTCAGACCGATCGACACCGCGCGCTCGATCAGCGACTCCAGGGCCGGCTGGTCCAGGGCGGCCACGATCAGCAGCGCGAGGTCGGCGCCGTACGCCCGGGCCTCCCACAGCTGGTACGACGTGACGATGAAGTCCTTGCGGAGCACCGGGATGTCCACGCGCGCGCGGACGGCCTCCAGGTCGGCCAGCGAGCCGCCGAAGCGGCGCTGTTCGGTGAGGACGGAGATGACGGCCGCGCCACCCGCCTCGTAGTCCGCGGCGAGCCCGGCCGGGTCGGCGATCGCCGCCAACGCGCCCTTGGAGGGGCTGGAGCGCTTGACCTCGCAGATCACCTTGACGCCGTCGCCCTTGAGCGCGGCCACCCCGTCCTTTGCGGCGGGAGCCTTGGCCGCGCGCTCCTTGAGCTCGTCGAGGGTGACGCGTGCCTGCCGCTCTGCGAGGTCGGCACGGACTCCGTCGATGATCTCGTCGAGCACACTCACGCGAGCGGCCCCCTTTCAGACGGTGGTTCCTTCAGGTTTTGAAAACCCGTGGTCATTGCGATGGTATCCGCAGGAGCGCGGAGCCTTCGCATCCGGTGGATGCCGGTCCCACTACCTGGACGCCCACCGCTCGATCAAGGACGCAGCCAGCCCCCCGACGGCAGGTTCCGGACGGCGGTGAACACCAGCAGCAGCGCTCCGGCCGCCCACAGGTGCACCGGCCCCGGCCTCATCCGCATCGGCCGGCCGCGCACCGTACGGGCCGTCCATACGGTCCACAGCCCCGCGAAGCCCAGGTAGGCGGCCACACCCAGCGCGTTGTCGTGCAGGGCGGTGAGGAGATCGCCGTGGACGAAGGCATGCGCGCTGCGCAGTCCGCCGCAGCCGGGGCAGTACAGGCCGGTGAGCCGGTACAGCGGGCAGACGGGGTAGTGACCCGGTTCGTTCGGGTCGACGGCGCCGACGTAGGCCGAGGATCCGGCGACGGCCGCGAGGAGTCCGGCCGGGACCGTAAGCCGGCGCCACACGGGCGTGGGAGGCACGGCCCGGTGCGGGACCGCACCGCTGTCGACGTTCACCCGATCATTGTCCCCTCCGACTCGGCGCCACGCGCGCCGGTCCGCGGCTGCCGGGGAGATTCCCGGGACACCACGAGGGGCGGCCCGCACCCTTCAGCAGGTGCCGGGCCGCCCCTCGTGGGAAGCCTGTGTGGTCAGCTCTCCGCCGCGACCGGCTCGCGGGTCGCGACGGGCGCGCCGCTCATCGCGAGGGGCTTCGGGTCCGCGCCGAAGCCCATGGCCTTCATGATGCCGCCGACCACCGCGCCGCCGAGGATGAGCACCATGCCGGCCCAGAAGCCGACGGGCTGGGCCATCACCATGAAGGCGCCCGCGACGCAGAAACCGATGAAGGAAATGATGACACCGGTCCAGGCGGCCGGGGTGTGACCGTGGCCGTGGCTGCTGCCCGCCATGTCTGTGCTCCTCGTTGCTGTGTACGTGTCCCAGGAGAGCGGCGTACGTGTCGTACGGCTCCGAGCCCGCCCGTCACTGTCCGAGCCGGACGCTCGTCGTCCATTGTCCCGTACGCGCGCGCGTGCCGGACGCGGGGGTGACGTCTGATTCACCACATCCCCGCCGGGCGCGGCGGGCTCACGCCCCGGTCGGGTCCTCGCCGCGGTCCAGGGCCTTCCAGATCTCCTCGGGCCGCTCGGGATCGACGGGCCGGGCCTTGCGGCGCGGGCGGTCGCCGCCGCGCTCGTAGCGGCCGGACATGGCGGGCCACCGGCTGCCGAAGCGCAGCGCCAGCAGGCCGGCCAGCAGGATCAGCGCGCCGCCTGCGGCCGCGACGTAGGGCCAGCCGGTGTGGCTGAGCGCGGCGACGGTGGCGGAGGTGTCGCCGCTCGCCTGGGCGGCCTTGCCGTCCAGCGCGGAGTCGTCGGTGGCGGCCACGAGCGCGGCGGCCACGATCCCGGCGCCGGACAGCGCGAGCAGCCCGGCGACGACGATCCGGCCGGCCCTGCGGACGGCGAAGACGGCGACGAGCGCGGCGAGGCCCACTATGGCGAGTGCCGCGGGTACGCCCGTGACGTCGCTGCCCTTGACGGTGAGCGGGAACGCGCCGCCGGCCACCGTCGCGGTGCCCTCCGCCCAGCGCTGGCGGGTCGCGAGCAGCGCCACGGCCGCGCCGAGCGCACCGCACAGGAGGGCCACGGCGAGGCTGCGGCGGCCGGACCGGGCGGGTCCGGCCGCTTCCGAGCGAGGGTGAGGTACTGCAGTCATGTACTCCACTATCGCCTGAACCCCGGGCGAACCGTCACCCGGGGTTCGTATGAGAAGCACCCCACTTGGCGAGAAGCGCCCTACTTGCCCAGCCGGTTGGCCGTGTGCACCGCCCGGAGCACCGCCGCCGCCTTGTTGCGGCACTCCTGGTCCTCGGCGACCGGGTTCGAGTCGGCGACGATGCCCGCGCCCGCCTGGACGTACGCCGTGCCGCCCCGGAGCAGGGCCGTGCGGATGGCGATCGCGGTGTCGGAGTCGCCGGCGAAGTCCAGGTAGCCGACGCAGCCGCCGTACAGACCGCGCCGGGACGGCTCCAGTTCGTCGATGATCTGCATCGCGCGGGGCTTGGGGGCGCCGGAGAGGGTGCCCGCCGGGAAGCAGGCGGTGAGCACGTCGAAGGCCGTACGGCCCTCGGCCACCTTGCCGGTGACGGTCGAGACGATGTGCATCACGTGCGAGTAGCGCTCGATGGACATGAAGTCGACCACCTCGACCGAGCCGGGCTCGCAGACCCGGCCGAGGTCGTTGCGGCCGAGGTCGACGAGCATGAGGTGCTCGGCGCGTTCCTTGGGGTCGGCGAACAGTTCCTCGGCGAGGGCCTGGTCCTCCTGCGGGGTGGCGCCGCGGGGGCGGGTGCCGGCGATGGGGTGGACCATGGCCCGCCCGTCCTCGACCTTCACCAGGGCCTCGGGGGAGGATCCGACGACGTCGAATCCGTCGAAGCGGAACAGGTACATGTACGGCGACGGGTTCGTGGCCCTGAGGACCCGGTAGACGTCCAGGGCGCTCGCCGTGCAGGGGGTCTCGAAGCGCTGGGAGGGCACGACCTGGAAGGCCTCGCCCGCGCGGATGCGCTCCTTGATGTCCTCGACGGCCACCTGGAAGTCCGGGCCGCCCCACAGCGCGGTGTACTCGGGCAGTTCGGAGGGCGGCAGCACGGCCGGGGGCTGGGCGACCGCGCGCGTGAGGTCGGCCTCCATGGCGTCGAGACGGGCCACGGCGTCCGCGTAGGCCTCGTCCACGCCGGTGTCGAGGTCGTTGTGGTTGATCGCGTTGGCGATCAGCAGGACCGAGCCCTCCCAGTGGTCCATGACGGCGAGGTCGCTGGTCAGGAGCATGGTCAGCTCGGGGAGGCGCAGGTCGTCGCGCTCGCCGGGGCCGATCTTCTCCAGGCGGCGGACGATGTCGTAGCCCAGGTAGCCGACCATGCCGCCGGTGAAGGGCGGCAGGTCCTCCTGGTGCGGGGTGTGCAGGGTCTCGATCGTCGCGCGCAGGGCGGCGAGCGGGTCGCCGTCGACCGGGACGCCGACGGGCGGGGCGCCGAGCCAGTGGGCCTGGCCGTCCCGCGTGGTCAGCGTGGCGGCCGAGCGCACGCCCACGAACGAGTACCGGGACCAGGAGCGGCCGTTCTCCGCGGACTCCAGCAGGAAGGTGCCGGGGCGCTCGGCGGCCAGCTTGCGGTAGAGCGCGACCGGGGTGTCGCCGTCGGCGAGGAGCTTGCGCGTGACGGGTATGACGCGCCGGTCGGTGGCGAGCTTGCGGAAGGTCTCGAGGTCCATGTCGGCCTTACTGATCGGATGCCTGGGCGACGGCATCGGCGTCCTTGAGAAGCACATCCTCGTCGAAACAGGTGCGCGCGCCGGTGTGACAGGCCGCGCCCACCTGGTCGACCTTGACCAGGACGGTGTCGGCGTCGCAGTCCAGCGCGACCGACTTCACCCACTGGAGGTGACCCGAGGTGTCGCCCTTGACCCAGTACTCCTTGCGGCTGCGCGACCAGTAGGTACAGCGGCCGGTGGTCAGCGTGCGGTTAAGCGCCTCGTCGTCCATCCAGCCGAGCATGAGCACCTCGCCGGTGTCGTACTGCTGGGCGATGGCGGGCAGGAGACCGTCGGCGCTGCGCTTGAGGCGGGCGGCGATCTCCGGGTCGAGGCTGCTGGGCCGGGGCATGCCGGTCGGACTGGTCATGGATGCCATTGTGCCGCGCGGGTGCGACAGTGCCGGTGCCGTGTCCACTGCGCGGACTCGGCGGCTGGTCGTAGGCTGACTCCATGTCGACCTTCGCCAAGCGTGAACGGCTGTTGCTCGCCGACCTCTTGGAAACCGTCGGTCCGGACGCGGAGACCCTCTGCGAGGGCTGGCGGACCCGGGACCTGGCCGCGCATGTGATCGTGCGGGAGCGCCGCCCGGACGCGGCCGGGGGCACGCTGATCAAGCAGCTCGTGCCGCGCCTGGAGAAGGTGATGGCCGAGTACACCGCGAAGCCGTACGAGGAGCTGATCCAGCTGATCCGTACCGGCCCGCCACGCTTTTCGCCGTTCCAGCTCAAGCAGGTCGACGAGGCGGCCAACATCGTCGAGTTCTACGTCCACACCGAGGACGTCCGCCGCGCCCAGCCGGACTGGAGCCCGCGCGAGCTGGACCCGGTCTTCCAGGACGCCTTGTGGTCCCGGCTGGAGCGCTCGGCGCGGCTGGTGGCCCGGGGGGTGCCGACGGGTCTGGTGCTGCGCCGCCCGGACGGGCAGACGGCGGTGGCGCACCGGGGTGCGCCGGTGGTGACGGTGACCGGCGAGCCGTCGGAGCTGCTGATGTTCGCGTTCGGCCGGCAGGACGCGGCCAAGGTGGAGGTGGACGGCGAGGCGGACGCGATCACCAGGCTGCACGAGTCCAGGCAGCTGGGCATCTGAGAGGGGCCGCCGCCATGATCAAGGTCGCGATGACCGGTGTGTACGTGGACGACGTGGCGGCGGCGCACGCCTTCTACACGGACGTGCTCGGCTTCGAGACCCGCACGCACAGGGATCTGGGCGGCGGCACGCTGTTCGTCACGGTCGGGGCCCCTCAGGGCGCCCAGCCCGATCTCCAGCTGCTGCTGGAGCCCGGCCAGGGCCCCGTCGCCGAGCCGTACCGGCGGGCGCTGTACGAGGCGGGCATCCCGTGCATCGTCTTCTCCGTGGAGGACCTCGGGGCGGAGTACGCGCGGCTGACCGGCCGGGGTGTCCGGTTCACGCACGAGCCGCAGGAGCAGGGGCCGGTGCTGGCGGCGGTGTTCGACGACACCTGCGGGAATCTGGTGCAGCTGGTTCAGCCGAAGGGGTGAATTCAGCGGGGGAGTTCGGCGCGGCGCAGCGCCGGTACGACGAGGGCGACGACCCCGCCGAGACCGCACACGGTGGCGCTGACGACGTAGACCGGTCCCGGCCCCCAGGTGCCGATCGCGGCGGCCGCCAAGGGCATGCTCAGCGGGGTGAGACCGAGGCTGACCAGGCTGGAGACCGCGGTGACCCGGCCCAGGAAGGCGGGGTCTGCCTGGGTCTGCAGCAGGGCCCCGCACAGGGCGCCGCTGAGCCCGGTGAGCAGACCCACGAGCAGGGCGGTGCCGACGGCCACGGCGAGAGTGGGGGCGTAGGCCAGGGCGGCGACGGCCACCGAGCCGACAGTGATCGTGCCCCCGGCGACAAGTCCCGCGCGGGGCAGCCGCCCCCGCACGGCGAGCAGCAGGGAGGCGGCGCCCGCGCCGACGCCGAACCCGGCGAGCACCCAGCCCATGCCGGAGGCGCCCCAGCCGCGCCGGTCGGCCAGCAGGGTCAGGCCGACGTTCAGCGGGCCGACGAAGCCGAGGTCGCCGAGGGCGATGGCCAGCATGAGCGGGCCCAGGACGCGGTGACCGCGGATGTGGCGCAGTCCGGCCTTCAGATCGCTCCACGCGGTCCCGGGCGCCCTGGGCGTGTCGTCCCGCGGCAGGTCCCGTACCCGTACGGAGACCAGCAACGGCACGGATACGGCGATGAGCAGTCCGGCGACGGCGAACGCGGCCGGGGCACCTCCCACCGCCACCCCGAGGCCGCCGAGCGGGGCGCCGACGACGGCGGCGACGCGGATGGCGAGGCCCCGCATGCCCTGGACCCGGCCGAGCTGGGCCTTCCCGGTGAGCCGGGGCGGAAGAGCACCCACAGCGGGCACGAAGACGGCGTCGACCGCGCCGAAGACCAGCGCCAGCAGGGCGAGCGGCCACAGCCCGGGGCTGGTGAGGAACAGCAGGGCGGCCACGGCGAGGACGGCCGCGCAGCGCACGATGTCGCTGCCGATGACGACCCGGCGCGGCCCGAACCGGTCGGCGACGACTCCCCCGCCCAGCATCAGTACCGCCCTCGGCAGCGCGCTCGCCGACATCACGAGCCCGACCTGCGCCGGGGTCCCGGACCGGACGACGGCCCAGGACAGGGCTATGTAGTAGACGTTGTCGCCCAGCATCGAGGACGTGTAGGCGGCGAGCCAGCGCCGGACGTTGGCGTCGCGGTGGGCGGGCGTGGTGGCCGCCGGGGTCAGTGTGACGGTCACGTGCGGCGGGTCCCCTCAGGTCCGGAACGGGAAGCCGTACGTGTGCACGGCGACGTTCTCGCGGCCCTCGGTGTCGCCGGCGGCCTCGGCGGCCCGGCCCGACTCCTCGTACGAGCGGACGAGGTCGTACATCTTGCGGGACAGTTCGGCCAGTTCGTCCGGCGTGAGTTTCAGCAGCCACTCGTCGGAGCCGGACGCCGTCGTCCACGCGTCGCCCCAGTGGGCGCGCTCGTCCAGATAGCGCCGGTACATGTCGGCTCGCTGCTCGAAGAACAGCCGGCTGGCCGCGGTGTGCGCGGCCGCCTTCTCCGGAGCGTCCCGGAAGTCCTCGTCGCGGATGCTCACACCGTCGGAGGCCGGCTGCCACCAGCGCTCCCGGCCGTCCCCGCTCCGCGGCTCGGCCTCTTCGATCAGCCCGTGCTCGGCCAGCTTGCGCAGGTGGTAGCTGACCAGGGAGACGGCCTCGTCCACCTGTTCGGCGAGCTGTGAGGCCGTCGCGGCCCGGCTGATGATGAGCAGGCGGTACAGCTGCGACCGCAGCGGGTGCGCGAGCGCCTTCAGCGTGCCCAGGTCCTTGATCCGGCGGTCTCTCTCCCTGTCTGGCATACCTCCACGCTAGATACGAAAGAAAAGTTGCACAATAGTTTTTGCGCAACTTCCCTTTCACACCTTCCGAAGCCCGGCGCGGTGTCAGCGCATCAGCGCACGGGGTGTCCCGCCGCCCGCAGGGTCTCCTTCACCTCGCCGATCCGCAGGTCGCCGAAGTGGAAGACGGACGCGGCCAGCACGGCGTCCGCGCCCGCCGCGATCGCCGGCGGGAAGTCGGCCAGCTTGCCGGCGCCGCCGGAGGCGATCACGGGGACGGTCACGTGCTTGCGGACGGCCGCGATCATCTCCAGGTCGTAGCCGTCCTTGGTGCCGTCCGCGTCCATGGAGTTCAGGAGGATCTCGCCGGCGCCCAGTTCGGCCGCCCGGTGCGCCCACTCGACGGCGTCGATGCCGGTGCCCTTACGGCCGCCGTGGGTCGTCACCTCGAAGGAGCCCGACTCGGTGCGGCGCGCGTCGACCGACAGGACCAGGACCTGGCGGCCGAAGCGCTCGGCGATCTCGCGGATCAGGTCGGGGCGGGCGATCGCGGCGGTGTTCACGCCCACCTTGTCGGCGCCCGCCCGCAGCAGCTTGTCCACGTCCTCGGCCGTACGGACGCCGCCGCCGACGGTCAGCGGGATGAACACCTGCTCCGCGGTGCGGCGCACCACGTCGTACGTCGTCTCCCGGTTGCCCGAGGACGCGGTGATGTCCAGGAACGTCAGCTCGTCGGCGCCCTCGGCGTCGTACACCTTGGCCATCTCGACGGGGTCGCCCGCGTCGCGCAGGTTCTGGAAGTTGACGCCCTTGACGACCCGGCCGTTGTCCACGTCCAGGCAGGGGATGACTCGGACCGCCAGGGTCATGACCGCTCAGACTCCTCTGAATGCTTCGAGCTCTACTTCGACCAGGATGCGCGGATCGACGAAGCCCTCGACCACGAGAAGGGTCGTACACGGGCGCACGGAGTCGAACAGCTCCTTGTGGGCCCGCCCCGCCTCGTCGACGTCGCGCACATGGCTCAGATACATACGGGTACGGATCACGGACTCGACACCGAGCCCGAACTCCTTCAGCGCTTCGAGGGCGTTGCCGAAGGCGACCTTGGTCTGCTCGTACGGGTCGCCCTCGCCGTACAGCACCGTGCCCTTGAAGGACGTGGTGCCCCCGACGGACACCCGGTCGCCCGCCGCGACGGCGCGCGCGAAACCGAAACTCTCTTCCCAGGGGCTTCCGCTCTGCACGCGCCGTACGGCATCGGTCATGACGACACAGCCTCCAAGGCCTCTTCCAGTGTGAACGCCTTCGCGTACAGGGCCTTCCCGACGATGGCGCCCTCGACACCGAGGGGTACCAGCTCGGCGATGGCGCGGAGGTCGTCCAGGGACGACACGCCGCCGGAGGCCACGACCGGGCGGTCCGTCGCCGCGCAGACGTTCCTCAGCAGCTCCAGGTTCGGGCCCTGGAGCGTGCCGTCCTTGGCGATGTCGGTGACGACGTAGCGGGCGCAGCCCTCCTTGTCGAGGCGCGCCAGCGTCTCGTAGAGGTCGCCGCCGTCCCGGGTCCAGCCGCGGCCGCGGAGCGTGGTGCCCCGTACGTCCAGGCCCACCGCGATCTTGTCGCCGTGCTCGGCGATGACCTTGGCGACCCACTCGGGGGTCTCCAGGGCGGCGGTGCCGAGGTTCACCCGGGTGCAGCCGGTGGCCAGGGCGGCGGCCAGCGAGGCGTCGTCGCGGATACCGCCGGACAGCTCCACCTTGATGTCCATCGCCTTCGCGACCTCGGCGATCAGCTCGCGGTTGTCGCCGGTGCCGAAGGCCGCGTCCAGGTCGACCAGGTGCAGCCACTCGGCGCCGGAGCGCTGCCAGGCGAGGGCGGCCTCCAGCGGGGAGCCGTAGGAGGTCTCGGTCCCGGACTCGCCGTGCACGAGGCGGACGGCCTGGCCGTCGCGGACGTCGACGGCGGGGAGGAGTTCGAGCTTGGCCATGGTCTACAGGGTTCCGATCCAGTTGGTGAGGAGCTGGGCGCCGGCGTCGCCGGACTTCTCGGGGTGGAACTGGGTGGCCCACAGGGCGCCGTTCTCCACGGCGGCCACGAACGGCTTGCCGTGCGTCGACCAGGTGACCTTGGGGGCCGCGATCACCGGGTTGTGCGACTCCAGCTGCCAGTCGTGGACGGCGTAGGAGTGCACGAAATAGAAGCGGGCGTCGGCGTCCAGGCCGGCGAACAGCTCCGAGTCGGCCGGGGCCTGGACGGTGTTCCAGCCCATGTGGGGCACGACGTCGGCCTGGAGCGGCGCGACCGTGCCCGGCCACTCGTCCAGCCCCTCGGCCTCCACACCGTGCTCGATGCCGCGGGCGAACAGGATCTGCATGCCGACGCAGATGCCCATCACGGGCCGTCCGCCGGACAGCCGGCGGTCCACCACCCAGTCACCGCGGGCGGCGCGCAGGCCCTGCATGCAGGCGGCGAAGGCGCCGACGCCCGGCACGAGCAGGCCGTCGGCGTTCATGGCCTTGTCGAAGTCGCGGGTGATCTCGACGTCGGCGCCCACGCGCGCGAGGGCACGCTCGGCGGAACGGACGTTGCCGAAGCCGTAGTCGAAGACGACGACCTTCTTCTGCTTCGTCTGGGCAGCGCTCAATTCCACACCTCCAGCCGCATGACGCCCGCGACGAGGCACAGCGCCGCGCCGATGGAGAGCAGCACGATGAGGCTCGTGGGCATCTTCTGCTTGACGAAGGAGATGATGCCGCCGACCAGGAAGAGGCCGACGACGATCAGCAGGGTCGACAGACCGGTCATGGCTTACAGCGCGCCCTTCGTCGAGGGGAGGATGCCGGCCGCGCGCGGGTCACGCTCGGAGGCGTAACGCAGCGCCCGGGCCAGCGCCTTGAACTGGCACTCCACGATGTGGTGCGCGTTGCGCCCATAGGGCACGTGCACGTGCAGCGCGATCTGCGCCTGGGCGACGAAGGACTCCAGGATGTGCCGGGTCATCGTGGTGTCGTACTCGCCGATCATCGGCGCCATGTTCTCGGGCTCGGTGTGCACGAGGTACGGGCGGCCGGACAGATCGACGGTGACCTGGGCGAGGGACTCGTCCAGCGGGACCGTGCAGTTGCCGAATCGATAAATCCCCACCTTGTCGCCGAGCGCCTGCTTGAAGGCGGCGCCCAGCGCGAGGGCGGTGTCCTCGATGGTGTGGTGGGAGTCGATGTGCAGATCGCCGTCGGTCTTCACGGTCAGGTCGAACAGACCGTGCCGGCCGAGCTGGTCGAGCATGTGGTCGTAGAAGCCGACGCCGGTGGCGATGTCGGTTCTGCCGGTGCCGTCGAGGTCGATCTCGACCAGGACGGAGGTCTCCTTGGTCGTGCGCTCCACGCGTCCTACGCGGTTCATGCCTCAAGCTCCTTCTTCAACTCACGGACCGCGTCGAGGAACGCGTCGTTCTCCTCCGGGGTGCCGGCGGACACCCGCAGCCACCCCGGTACGCCGTTGTCCCGGACCAGCACGCCCCGGTCGAGGATCTTCTGCCAGACCTCGTGGGCGTCGGCGAACCGGCCGAACTGCACGAAGTTCGCGTCGGACTCGGTGACCTCGTAGCCGATCGCGCGCAGCTCGGCGACCAGCCGGTCCCGCTCCGCCTTCAGCTGCTCGACGTACCCCAGCAGGGTGTCGGTGTGCTCCAGGGCGGCCAGGGCGGTCGCCTGGGTGATCGCCGAGAGGTGATACGGCAGCCGTACGAGCTGGACGGCGTCCACGACCGCCGGGTCGGCGGCGAGATAGCCGAGGCGCAGGCCCGCCGCGCCGAACGCCTTCGACATCGTGCGCGAGACGACCAGGTTCGGGCGGCCCTCGAGCAGCGGCAGCAGCGAGTTGCCGTGGCTGAACTCGATGTACGCCTCGTCCACGATCACCATCGACGGCTTGGCCGCCTGCGCCGCCTCGAACAGCGCGAGGACGGTCTCGGTCGGGACCGCGTTGCCCGTGGGGTTGTTGGGGGTGGTAATGAAGACGACGTCCGGCTTGTGCTCGGCGATCGCCTCGACGGCCGCCGCGACGTCGATCGTGAAGTCCTCGTTGCGCGGACCCGAGATCCAGCCCGTGCCCGTGCCGCGCGCGATGAGCGCGTGCATCGAGTACGACGGCTCGAAGCCGATGGCCGTACGGCCCGGTCCGCCGAAGGTCTGCAGCAGCTGCTGGATGACCTCGTTGGAGCCGTTGGCGGCCCACACGTTCTCGATGCCGAGGGGGTACTTGCCGGTCTTCGTCAGGTACTTGGCCAGCTCGGTGCGCAGCTGGACCGCGTCCCGGTCGGGGTAGCGGTTCAGGTCGCGGGCGGCCTCCCGGACCCGCTCCGCGATCCGCTCGACCAGCGGCTCGGGCAGCGGGTAGGGGTTCTCGTTGGTGTTCAGCCGTACGGGGACGTCCAACTGGGGCGCGCCGTAGGGGGACTTGCCGCGCAGCTCGTCCCGTACGGGAAGATCGTCGATCCTCACGTCGCTCACTTGCTCTCGGGTACCTTCCAGCCGAACCGGGCCTTGATCGCCGCGCCGTGCGCCGGCAGGTCCTCCGCCTCCGCCAGCGTCACCACGTGGTGGGCGACGTCGGCGAGCGCGTCCTTCGTGTAGTCGACGATGTGGATGCCGCGCAGGAAGGACTGGACGGACAGGCCCGAGGAGTGGCAGGCGCAGCCGCCGGTGGGCAGGACGTGGTTGGAGCCGGCCGCGTAGTCGCCGAGCGAGACCGGGGCCCAGGGGCCGATGAAGATCGCGCCCGCGTTCTTGACGCGATCGGCGACCTCGGAGGCCTGAGCGGTCTGGATCTCCAGGTGCTCGGCGCCGTACGCGTCGACGACCCTGAGGCCCTCCTCCAGACCGTCCACGAGGACGATCGCGGACTGCCGGCCCTTGAGCGCGGGCACGATCCGGTCCTCGATGTGCTTGGTGGCCGCGACCTGCGGCTCCAGCTCCTTCTCCACCGCCTCCGCCAGCTCCACGGAGTCGGTGACCAGCACGGCCGCCGCCAGCGGGTCGTGCTCGGCCTGGCTGATCAGGTCCGAGGCGACGTGCACCGGGTCGGCGGTGTCGTCGGCGAGGATCGCGATCTCGGTCGGGCCGGCCTCGGCGTCGATGCCGATCTTGCCGGTGAAGAAGCGCTTGGCCGCGGCGACCCAGATGTTGCCGGGGCCGGTGACCATGTTGGCGGGCGGGCAGGACTCGGTGCCGTAGGCGAACATCGCGACGGCGGTGGCGCCGCCGGCCGCGTAGACCTCGTCCACGCCGAGCAGGGCGCAGGCGGCGAGGATCGTCGGGTGCGGGAGGCCTCCGAAGTCGGCCTGCGGCGGGGAGGCGAGCGCGATCGACGCGACGCCGGCCTCCTGGGCCGGTACGGCGTTCATGATCACGGACGAGGGGTAGACGGAGCGGCCGCCCGGCGCGTACAGACCGACGCGCTCGACCGGCACCCACTTCTCGGTGACGGAGCCGCCGGGCACGACCTGGGTGGTGTGCGTGCTGCGGCGCTGCTCGCGGTGGACCAGGCGGGCGCGGCGGATGGACTCCTCCAGCGCGGCGCGCACGGCCGGGTCGAGGGCCGCCAGCGCGTCGGTGAGCGCCTGGGCCGGGACACGGACGGATTCCAGCCGTACTCCGTCGAACTTCTCGGCGAAGTCGATCAGCGCCGCGTCGCCACGATGATGCACGGCCTCGCAGATCGGACGCACCTTCTCCAGTGCGGCCTGAACGTCGAAGTCGGCTCGGGGCAGCAGGTCGCGCAGGGCGGGGCCCTCGGGAAGGGCGTCGCCGCGCAGATCGATTCGGGAAATCACAGTCCCAATTCTCTCAGACCGCCGTCGCCGGACGTGGGCGCGTATCAATGGCTGATACAGAACGTGGCCGAACTCGGAAGATCGCCTTCACCTCTAGTGTTCCGGCAGTCACTGAGCGGGCATGAACGGCTGTACGAAAGCACTGAACATCACTGGACCAGGAGAGGAGCGAGGTGACCGAGGGGGCCGGCTTCGTCGCCGGGGACCTGCCGGACGAGCTGACCGCGGCCGAGGCCGGGATGTGGCAGGCCTTCCGCAACGGCAGTGTGTACGACCTGGGCAGCGGGGACGCCGCCGTGGACGATCCGCACGGCGGGCATCCGTGGGGCCCGGAGCGCACGGTACGGGCGCGGATGGTCGCCTGGCTGCTGCTGGACGGCCCGCCCGCGCTCGCGGGCCGGGTGTCCTCGCTGAAGCTGACCGGCGTGCGGATCACCGGCACGCTGGACCTCTCCGGCGGCACCGTACGGCCGTACGTCGAGCTGCGCGGCTGCCGCTTCGACGACGAGGTACTGCTGCCGGAGGCCCGGTTCACGACCCTGCGCATGGTGAACTGCGCGGTGCCCCGGCTGGAGGCGGCCCGGCTGCACACCGAGGGCGATCTGCATCTGCCGCGCTGCCGCTTCCAGAACGGGGTGCGGCTGACGGACGCGCACATCGGCACGGACCTGCTGCTCAACCAGGCGGTGGTGTACCGCGACCGCAGCGGCCGGTCGATCTCCGGGGACGGGGTGAGCGTCGGCCAGGACCTTCAGGCGGAGATGCTGGAGTCGCACGGCGAGCTGCGGCTGCGCGGCGCCAAGGTCGGCGTGTCGCTCAGCCTGCGCGGCGCGGTGCTGGACAACCCGTACTCCCGCTACGCCCTGAACGCCCCCCAGCTCACCGTCGAGCGGACCCTGTATCTGACCCCGGCGGGCGTCGGCAGCCCGCTGCTGAGCGGCACGACACCGGCGCGCGGGACGCGGATCCAGCGCTTCGAGTGCCGGGGCGGGATCCGCCTGGACGACGGGCGGTTCGGGGACGCGGTCGACTTCGAGCGGGCGAGGTTCACCCTCACGGACGACCAGGAGCTGTCGCTGCGCCGGGTGCACGCCTCGGAGCTGCGCTTCCTCGGGGACCGGCCGCAGCGCGGCAAGGTGGTGCTGTCCGGCGCGCGGACCGTCAGCCTGGTGGACCGGGCGGCGAGCTGGCCGGGCCCGGGCAATCTGCAGATGGGCGGCTTCGTGTACGAGAACCTCGTGCCGCGCGGCCCGTTCCCGCTGGCCGGCCGGCTGGACTGGGTGGCGGCGGCCACCGCCGAGTACGGCCCGGAGCCGTACGAGCGCCTGGCGGCGGTGCTGCGGGCGGCCGGGGAGGACGAGGACGCACGCGAGGTGCTGCTCGCCAAGCAGCGCCGCCGCCGCGAGACGCTGCCGCTGGCCGCCAAGTCCTGGGGCTACGTCCAGGACTGGACGGTCGCCTACGGCTACCGGCCGGGCCGGGCCGCGGTGTGGATGGCGGTCCTGTGGGCGGCGGGCACGCTGGTGTTCGCACACGCCGACCACCCGCCGGTGAACCACGACGAGCATCCCTACTGGAGCCCGGCCCTGTTCACCCTGGACCTCCTCCTCCCGGTGATCGACCTCGGCCAGGTCGGCGAGTGGCAGCTGCGCGGCGGCTGGCAGTGGTTGTCGGCCGCGATGATCCTGATCGGCTGGGTCCTGGCGACGACGGTGGCGGCGGGGGCTACCCGGCTGCTGCGGCGGGGGTGAGAGGGCCGGCCGGGGCTGGTCCGTGTGCGTCCAGTGGGGCAGAAGCCACAGACGGCGCAAAGACCGAAGAATCACCTTTACCGGTCCTTGACCGTCCGCCATACAACTTTCCGGGACTTGCCCCAAGCCTCTGGCGCGCTGCCCACCTGCGGACTTTCAATGGTCGACACCATGGCTCTGCTGCCCTCGTTCATCCGTCAGACCCGGATGACCAAACGCTTCGCGCGCCCGGCCGACCGGCCTCCGGCCGGGGACGAGGCCATGCTCGACGCGCCCGACGACCGGCTCTCGCCCGCGCTGGTCGCGGCCGGCCGGGGCGAGTACGCCGCCGCGGCCGGCCTGCTGGCAGCCACCCGCGCCACGGCGGCCTGGGAGAACCACGACCGCTACGTACGGCGCCTGGCCGGCTTCGCCCGATCGCGCCCCGAGTGGTTCGAGGCCTGGCACGCGGCCAACCCCGAGGACCCCGGCGCCCTCCTGGTCGGAGCCCAGCTCGCGGTGGACCGCGTCTGGCCCTCGCCGGCCCGCGCCGAGCTGCTGCGCGAGGTGAGCCCGCGGATCACCGCCGCCGCCCGCGCCGACGACCGCGATCCGGTGCCCTGGCGGATCGCGCTGGACCACGCGCGCGGCTCACGGGCGGGCCACCGGTACTTCGAGGAGCTGTGGGAGGCGGCCGTGCGGCGCGCCCCGCACCACTACGGCTGCCATGTGGCCGCACTGCGCTACCTGGCCGCCTCCTGCTGCGTCCTGTGGGGCGACACCCCGCACACCCCCCGCGCCTCGCACCGCGAGTGCTTCGACTTCGCCGACCGGGCCGCGCAGGACGCCCCGGCCGACTCGCTCGTCCAGGCCCTCCCGGCCCGGGCCGCCTTCGGCTACCTCACCGACGCCTGCGGACCCGAGATCCCGCGCGCCCGGCTGGACGCCGCGGCCGACCGGGCGCTCACGCTCTCCGGCCGCTTCCCGGCGGCCGACCCATGGCCCGCCCAGGTCCGCAACAAGCTCCTGTACGTCCTGATGTGCCTCGAGCGCTGGGAGGACGCCCGCGCCCAGCTGCGCCTGATCGGCCCGTACGCCACGTCCTTCCCCTGGGACCGGTTCTCCGGCGACCCGCTCGGCCACTTCCTGCGGCTGCGCGAGCACCTGCTGACACCGGGGCCCCGGCCCGTCCCCGCGGGGCTGCTGACCTGGCCCCCGGCCCCGCTCGGCGAGCACGGCGGACACGCCGACGCCGGTGACCACTAGGCTGAGGCGTCGTGACCACCGTCCGACTCCCGCTCTTCCCGCTGAACACGGTGCTGTTCCCGGGGCTCGTGCTGCCGCTGAACGTCTTCGAGGAGCGCTACCGCGCGATGATGCGCGAGTTGCTCAAGACACCGGAGGACGAGCCGCGCCGGTTCGCCGTCGTGGCCATCCGCGACGGCCACGAGGTGGCGCCGAGCGCCCCCGGCATGCCGGACCCCACGGCACAGCCCGACCGGGGACCGGCCGCGGGCTTCGGCCCGGAACCCCTCAAGTCCTTCCACGGGGTGGGCTGTGTGGCGGACGCGGCGACCATCCGGGAGCGGACCGACGGCACGTTCGAGGTGCTGGCGACGGGGACGACCCGGGTGCGGCTGCTCTCCGTCGACGCGTCGGGGCCGTTCCTGACGGCGGAGCTGGAGGAGCTGCCGGAGGAGCCCGGCGACGAGGCGGGCGCGCTGGCCGAGGGGGTGCTGCGCTCCTTCCGCCAGTACCAGAAGCGGCTGGCGGGCGCCCGCGAGCGCTCGCTGTCCACCGGTGCCGAGCTGCCGGACGACCCCGGCGTGGTGTCGTACCTGGTGGCCGCCGCGATGGTGCACGACACGCCGACCAAGCAGCGGCTGCTCCAGGCGCCCGACACGGCCTCCCGGCTCCGCGACGAGCTGAAACTCCTTCGCTCCGAGACGGCGATCATCCGTAGTCTTCCGTCGCTGCCCGCGTTCGAGCTGACGCGGGCGCCGACGAGCATGAACTGAGCGGGACGGCTGAGCGGGACGGCTGAGCAGGCCGGCTGGGGAAGACAGCTGAGGAAGACGGCTGAGGAAGACGGATGGCGAAGAAGTCGAAGAAGCAGCAGCAGTCCGCGGGCACGCCCGCGACGGTCGCCCTGTCGTCGGCCGGCGTGGACTTCACGGTCCACTCCTACGACCACGACCCCTCCCACCCGTCGTACGGCGAGGAGGCCGCGGAGGCGATGGGCGTCTCCCCCGACCGCGTCTTCAAGACCCTGGTGGCGGACGTCGACGGCGCCCTGACCGTGGCGGTGGTCCCGGTCTCCGGCTCCCTGGACCTCAAGGCCCTGGCGGCCGCGGTGGGCGGCAAACGAGCGACGATGGCCGACCCCACCCTCGCCGAGCGGACGACCGGCTACGTACGGGGCGGCATCTCACCACTCGGCCAGCGCAAACGGCTCCCGACGGTCCTGGACGACTCGGCGGACGCCCACGAGACGATCTGCGTCTCGGCGGGCCGCCGGGGCCTGGAGGTGGAACTGTCCCCGGGAGACCTGGCAAAGCTGACAGGAGCGGTACTGGCGCCGATCGGGCGGGGCTGACGAACGGCGCAGGGGAAACGAGACCCGGGGTCCAGGGGGCGGAGCCTCCTGGCTACGGCTGGTGCGGATACGGCAGCTCGGGATCACGCGGCCCGAACAACGCGGTAAGCCCGAGGTGGACCAGCAACGCCCCCAACGGCCAAGCCAGCAGCGCCCCCTTCGCCCCCAGCTTCAACGGCGCCGAGAAGGTGACCCCCTTCCCCGCGGCCTTGGCATGCGCCAGCACGTCGGACGGGGGTCCCAGCCACACCCCCAGCCGCCACGCCAGCAAAGACCCGAGCAGCGCCCCGAGGCCCAGTGCCACCACGAGCGGCACACCCCCACGCCGCCGCAGCAGGAACACCACCACCGCGCTGACGAGCCCGAAGCCCAGCCCCAGCAGGGTGAACGTACCGTCCACCCCGGCCGCCTGCTCGCCCTCGCTGTCCTTGAGATAGACGACCCAGCTCTTGTCGACCACGTCGCCCACCAGCGGCACATGCGGCGCCAGCCACCACCACAGCAGCCCCAGCAGCACCCCGCCCAGCGCCATGGCCACCGTGATCACGGCGGCATCCCGCAGTTCGGTCTTCATCCCGGGGCCGTCCTGTTCGTACACGCCCCCGGACACCCCGGCGGGCGGCGGCGCCTGCCAGACATCGTTCGAGGACTGGTTGTGCGGCGGCGTAGGCGGAGTCAACGGTGCGGTCACCCTGACATCGTGCCAGGTCGCGCTGGGCCCCGCGTCACCGGACGGCGGCCTTGCGATACGCCCAGGTCGCCACGGCCAGCGAGACCACCCCGACACCCGCGCACACCCCCAGGTCGACGAGGACCAGGGCCCAGTCCGGGCGGGCCCCGAAGGTCCGGGCGTACGCCTCCACGCCGTAGGTCGACGGCAGCAGATCCCGCGCCAGCCGTACGAGCTCCGGCATCCGGTCGGCCGGCAGCACACCCAGCAGCAGCGCCGCCGACATGCCCAGCTGCCCGAGCAGCGTGGCCAGCTCGGGCCGCGGCGCGAGCAGCCCGCAGGCGGCGCCGAGCCCGGACAGCGCGGCCCCGGCGAGCGGGATCACGGCCAGGAGAATCCACAGATTGCCCAGCGGCAGCCCGAACAGGACGCACCCGAAGACGGCGGTCACCAAAGTCCCCGGCACCGTGAAGGAGGCGTACGCCGCCGCCGCGCCCAGCACCACCGCGGCGGGCGGCACCGGCAGGGTGGCGTAGTGATCGAGCCCGCCACTCGCCCGCAGCTGCCCGAAGTACTGCGAGAGCAGATTCAGGGCCACGTAGGCGACGACCAGCACGGACGAGCCCGCCACCACGGACTCGGCCTCACTGCCGCTGTCGACGACGCCCCGCATCATCACGGTGATGCCGATGGACTGGAAGGTGGCCACGAACAGCAGCGGGATCCGCGCCACCCGGGCCCGGGACAGCTGGGCCCGGTAGACGGCCACGAGCGACGGCCACAGCCGAGCGGCCGGGCCGAGTTCGGCCGCGCCGCGCGCCGTCTCCGGCACGGCCCGGGTCCCGCCCGGGAGAACCTCCGCGGGTACGACACTCACGACGAGCTGCTCCTCTTCCGTACGGCAGTCGCGCACACGCATACGTATGCCGCGGCCCGCGCGCTCACGCCTTCACCAGCCCCTGCCGGGCCGCGCCGCCCAGCGCCAGGTAGACATCCTCCAGGCTGGGCGTGGCGAGCGTGAAGTCGTCCAGGGCGGCGAAGGCGGCCCCGCCGGTCACGGTGGCGACGGCGGCGCGGGCCTCCTCGGGCGCGAGCCGCAGCGTCCAGCGCCGTCCGGACTCCACCGCGCGCTCGCTCAGCACGGCGACCTCGGGCACCTCCAGCGGCGGCCGCTCCCGCCACACCAGCTCGACCCGCACCTCGCCGGCGACCCGTTCCTTCAGCCCGGCCGGGGTGTCGCAGGCGATGAGCCGGCCCTGGTCGATGACGGCGACCCGGTCGAGGACGGTCTCGGCCTCGATGACGTTGTGGGTGACCAGCAGCACGGTCGTACCGCGCTCGGCGCGCCGCCGGTCGACGGCCGCCCAGACGGCGCGCCGGGCCACCGGGTCCATGCCGGTGGTCGGCTCGTCCAGCACGAGCAGCGGACGTTCGCCGACGAGGGCGGAGGCGAAGCAGGCGAGCCGCCGCTGTCCGCCGGACAGCTTCTTCAGCGCCCGCCCGGCGATCGGCGTGAGCCCCAGCTCCTCCAGGACGGCGTCCCGCTCGGCCCGGGCCCGCCCCGCGTCCAGGCCGCGCAGGCGTGCGGTGGTCTCGGCGGCGAGGGAGACGGTCAGCTCGTCCAGTGCGGAGGACTCCTGGCCGAGGTAGGCGAGGATGCGCGCGGCCCGCTCGGGGTGCCGGACGATGTCGTGCCCGAGGATCTCGATGCTGCCGGTGTCCGGCCGGAGCAGCCCGGTGAGCTGTCGTACGAGCGTGGACTTGCCGGCGCCGTTCGGCCCGAGCAGCCCGAACACCTCGCCGCGCCGCACGTCCAGCTCGACCCCGTCGGTGGCCCGTACCTCGGGGGTGCCGGGCGCGCCCCGACGTCCCTTCACGGCCGGATAGGTCTTGGCGAGCCCGCGCACGCGGACGACCTCGTCATGCCGAAGTGCCTGTGCCGCGCGCGTACTCACAAGGGACGAGAGTACGGGGTAGTGACGCTTTACTCGTCTTTGGGGCCACTTCCGTACGCAACCGGTAAGGAAACGCCGCCGCGACGGCTCACTCCCCCGTTACGCTCTCCGCCGCGGCAGGCACGTCGATCTCCCGCCAGAACCCCGCCCGAATGGCGTAACGGTCGTGCTCGTCGATCTGGTCGTCCTTGTGCGCGAGCAGCCCGAACCGCGCGGCGTACCGCAGCAGCTCCCCGTCGATGCGGTGCGGGATGCGCGGGTACAGCTGCGACAGCTTCTGCAGATGGCCCTGTTCGCCGAGCCGGGAGATCCAGCGGCGGGCGAAGACCTGCCCCACCTCGTACGGGTCGCCGCCGACGGTGGTGATGTCCTCCTCGCGGTCGGCCCACCGCTGCTCGGCCGTGGTGAGCTGGGCGAGCGTCGGCATGGAGGCGACCTCGGGCGGCTCGGTGACGGCGCCCGGCCGGTCCACCCAGCCCTTGTCGGAGGACCAGCGCAGGGTGGCGGTCGCGGGGTGCTGAACGGGCTGGGTGCCGGGGGCGCGCAGGGCGGCGAGGTCCTTGGGGGTGGGTACGCCCTTGTGGGCGGTGACCCGCTCCTGGGTGCCGTTCTCCGCCGCCGCGGCCGGCTGGGGAGCGCCCTGCTCGGCCGGCCGTTCGGCCGCCGCGGCGAGCGCGGACTCGGGCAGCGGCGCGGAGAGGATCGCGGCGATCTCGGGCCGGGGCACGGGCGGCGGGGCGCAGACCCCGGTCAGTTCCTTGGCGCGGACGGCCTGGGTGATCCAGGCGCGGTCCAGCACGCGCCGCTCGTCGGCCTCGGCGACCAGGTCCTCGGACTGGTTGTAGTCGCCGTCGGCGGCCTGTACGGCCCACAGGTGGACGGCGACGCCGTGTTCCTTGGCGGCCATCATGCCGGGCAGCAGATCGCCGTCGCCGGTGACGAGGACGATGTCGGAGCAGGCGCGGTTGCGGGCCAGCTCGGTCAGCTCGGCGTGCATGGCGGCGTCGACGCCCTTCTGCGCCCAGCGTCCGTCGCTGCGGGTGAGGGCGCCGAGCCGGACGGTGACCCGGGGCATCACGCGTAGTCGCCGGTGCTCCGGTTGGGGGACGCGGTCGGGGGCGCCGTCGAACCAGTAGATGCGCAGCAGCGGGCGCTCGGTCTCCGACTCGGCACGTTCGCGCAGGGCCTGGATCAGCGCGGTGTGGTCGACGGTGATCCGGGACCGCGAGGGCTCACCGGCGAGGAGGCTGGCGGCGGCTCCCAGCAGGTACCCGGCGTCCACCAGGACGATGCAGCGGTCCACGCGACTCACCCTCTTCCCGGGAGGTTTTGCTTCGGGCTTCCTTCGAGTCTGCCCGACGGCGCAGAGGTTAACGGCCGGAACTCGATCTTCGGCGTGGCGTTTGCGGATCCCGCTCGCCAACCCGCCCTGTCACACAGGGTAATTATCCGACATGCACTCGATGTCGGCGTATGTGAATCTGGTCCCGGCCCTGGCCCCTAGATCCCCCACAGGAGGCAGATCACCATGGCCAAGAACAAGAACCGCAAGCAGGGCGGCCCACAGAACCGCTCCTCGCAGGCCGAGCCGGCCCACGAGCAGGCGCAGCGGCAGTCGGACGCGCACGACTCGCCGGTGTCGCACATCCAGGGCAGCCCCGCGGATGTTGCTCGCAAGAAGCAGAAGAGCTTCGGCCACAACTAAAGGGCAGTTGAAGCCCAGGCACACAGGAGGGGCGCACCCGTATCGGGTGCGCCCCTTCGCGCTTCTCGGTCTCAGCCCGCCAGACAGGACGGGCCGAGCAGCACCTTCAGGTCGCCGAAGAGCGCCGGGTCGGGCTTGACCCGGTGCCGGTCCAGGCGCAGCACGGTGGTCTTGCGCGGGCCCTGGAGCTTGATGCGGACCTCGCTGTCGCCCTTGTGGTGGCTGAGGATCTCGCCGAGGCGGCTGACCATGGGCGGAGTGACCCTGGTGGCCGGGATGGTGAGGATCACCGGCGCGTTGGTGCCCGCGTTGGACAGGTCCGGGACCATCAGCTCCATGGCGACGAGCCGGGGCACGTCCTCGCGCTTGTCGAGGCGTCCCTTGACGAACACCACGGCGTCCTCGACGAGTTGGGTCGACACCAGCTGGTAGGTCGCCGGGAAGAACATGCACTCGATGGAGCCGGCGAGGTCCTCGACGGTGGCGATCGCCCAGGCGTTGCCCTGCTTGGTCATCTTGCGCTGCAGGCCCGAGATGATGCCGCCGATGGTGACGACCGCGCCGTCCGCGTGCTCACCTCCGGTGAGCTGGGCGATGCCCGCGTCCGCCTTGTCGGACAGCACGTGCTCCAGGCCGAAGAGCGGGTGGTCGGAGACGTACAGACCGAGCATCTCCCGCTCCTGGGCGAGCAGATAGGTCTTGTCCCACTCCTCGTCGGTGAACTGCACGTCGAGTCCGAAGCCGGGCTCGCTGCTGGTCTCCTCGCCCATGCCGCCGAAGAGGTCGAACTGGCCCTCGGCCTCCTTGCGCTTGACCGCGACCACGTTGTCGATCATCGGCTCGTACTGCGCCGTGAGCCCCTTGCGGGTGTGGCCCATCTCGTCGAAGGCGCCGGCCTTGATCAGCGATTCGGTGGTGCGCTTGTTGCAGACCACCGCGTCGACCTTGTCGAGGTAGTCGGGGAAGGAGGCGTACTTCCCCTTGGCCTTGCGGCACTTGATGATCGACTCGACCACGTTGGTGCCGACGTTGCGGACGGCGGAGAGGCCGAAGAGGATCACGTCGTCGCCCTGGGCGGCGAAGTTGGCCTCGGACTCGTTCACGTTCGGCGGGAGCACCCGGATGCCCATGCGGCGGCACTCGTTGAGGTAGATCGCCGACTTGTCCTTGTCGTCCTTGACGGAGGTCAGGAGCGCGGCCATGTACTCGGCGGGGTAGTTCGCCTTGAGGTACGCGGTCCAGTACGACACCAGGCCGTACGCGGCCGAGTGGGCCTTGTTGAAGGCGTAGCCGGCGAAGGGGACCAGCACGTCCCACAGGGCCTGGATGGCCTCGTCGCTGTAGCCGTTCTTGCGGGCGCCGGCCTGGAAGATGGTGAAGTTCTTCGCCAGTTCGTCGGGCTTCTTCTTGCCCATCACGCGGCGGAGGATGTCGGCCTCGCCGAGCGAGTAGCCGGCGATGATCTGGGCGGCCTTCTGCACCTGCTCCTGGTAGACGATCAGGCCGTAGGTGACCGCGAGGACCTCTTCGAGGGGCTCCTCCAGCTCCTTGTGGATCGGCGTGATCTCCTGCTGCTTGTTCTTGCGCAGCGCGTAGTTCGTGTGGGAGTTCATGCCCATCGGGCCCGGGCGGTACAGGGCCGACACGGCGGAGATGTCTTCGAAGTTGTCGGGCTTCATCAGCCGGAGCAGGGACCGCATGGGGCCGCCGTCGAACTGGAAGACGCCGAGGGTGTCGCCGCGCTGGAGGAGTTCGAAGGTCGTCGGGTCGTCGAGCGGGAGGCCCAGGAGGTCGATTTCGACCCCCTTGTTGGCCTTCACCATCTTGACCGCGTCGTCCATGATCGTGAGGTTGCGCAGGCCCAGGAAGTCCATCTTCAGCAGACCGAGCGACTCACAGCTGGGGTAGTCCCACTGGGTGATGGTCACGCCGTCGGTGTGCCTGACCCAGACCGGGACGTGCTCGGTGATGGTCTCGCTGGACATGATCACGCCGGCCGCGTGCACGCCCATCTGCCGCACCAGGCCCTCCACACCGCGCGCGGTGTCGATGACCTTCTTCACGTCCGGCTCGTTCTCGTACATCCCGCGGACCTCGCCGGCCTCGCTGTAGCGCGGGTGGCTGGGGTCGGTGATGCCGGACAGCGGGATGCCCTTGCCGAGGACGTCGGCGGGCATGGCCTTGGTGATGCGGTCGCCCATCGCGTACGGGTAGCCCAGCACGCGCGCGGAGTCCTTGATCGCGTTCTTGGCCTTGATGGTGCCGTAGGTGCCGATCATGGCGACCTTGTCGGCGCCGTACTTCTCGGTCACGTACCGGATCACCTCGACGCGCCGGCGCTCGTCGAAGTCGATGTCGACATCGGGCATCGAGATGCGCTCGGGGTTGAGGAACCGCTCGAAGATCAGACCGTGCGGGATCGGGTCGAGGTCGGTGATGCCCATGGCGTAGGCGACGATCGAGCCGGCCGCGGAGCCTCGGCCGGGGCCGACCGCGATGCCGTTGTTCTTGGCCCACATGATGAAGTCGGCGACGACGAGGAAGTAGCCGGGGAAGCCCATCGAGATGATGACGTCCATCTCATAGTCGGCCTGCTTCTGGCGGTCCTCGGGGATGCCGCCGGGGAAGCGGCGCTCCATGCCGCGGCGGACCTCCTCCTTGAACCAGGTGACCTCGGTGTAGCCCTCGGGGATGTCGAACTTCGGCATGAGGTCGCGCTTCTCGAACATGCCGTCGGTGTCGACCATCTCGGCGACGAGGAGCGTGTTGGCGCAGCCCTCCTGCCAGGCGTCCGAGGAGTCGATGGCGTACATCTCGTCCGTGGACTTCAGGTAGTAGCCGGTGCCGTCGAACTTGAAGCGGTCCGGGTCGGAGAGGTTCTTGCCGGTCTGGATGCACAGCAGGGCGTCGTGGGCGCCGGCCTCGTGCGCGTACGTGTAGTGCGAGTCGTTGGTGACCAGCGGGGGGATGCCGAGCTTCTTGCCGATCTCCAGCAGGCCGTCACGGACCCGGCGCTCGATCTCGATGCCGTGGTCCATCAGCTCCAGGAAGTACCGGTCCTTGCCGAAGATGTCCTGGTAGTCGGCGGCGGCCTTCAGGGCCTCGTCGAAGTGGCCGAGGCGCAGCCGGGTCTGCACCTCGCCCGAGGGGCAGCCGGTGGAGGCGACGATGCCCTCGGACCACTGGGCGATGGTCTCCTTGTCCATCCGGGGCCACTTCTGCAGCCAGCCCTCGGCGTAGGCGTCGGAGGAGAGGCGGAAGAGGTTGTGCAGGCCGGTCTTGTTCACCGCCCACATCGTTTTGTGGGTGTAACCACCCGAACCGGAGATGTCGTCCCGCTTCTGGTGCGGCTGGCCCCAGAGGATCTTGCGCTTGTTGCGCCGGGACTCCGGGGCGACATATGCCTCGATCCCGATGATCGGGGTGACTCCGGCTTTCTTCGCGGAGTGGAAGAAGTCGTACGCCCCGTGCAGGTTGCCGTGGTCGGACATGGCGATGTGCGTCATGCCCATCTCGTTGCAGGCGTTGAACATGTCCTTGAGCCGCGCGGCACCGTCCAGCAGCGAGTACTGGGTGTGGACGTGCAGGTGCGTGAAGGGCGGCTTTGACACGGTATGGCCTCCAACGGAAACACTGGGCGGCGGGCGGGGGACGGTTCTGGGGGTCAGCGTCGAAGTCTATGCCCCGGCACTGACACTCGCGGGGGATCCCCGCGTACCTTCATGCGGGAACCGGGCACTCCCGCGTGGCGTCGCCCGTTGGAGACGGCAGAAACGCTGTCGTACAGGTAATGCACCAGGAGGCACCCAGCGATGTCGGCACCCCAGCTCAGCGACGAGCAGCGCGGCGAGGACATCCTCGCCGTCTTCGACACCGCCTTCGGCCGGCTCCTGGCCGCCGACCCGGCCGCGTTCCGGGTGAAGTTCCGGAAGATGGCGGCCTCGGCCTTCGCGTTCTACCGGGGCACGGCGTGCCTCTTCTACCACGACCTCGACGCGGAGAGGCGCGGTGGTCCATTCCTGGACGACCGCACCTCGCGCGTGTGGATCCACGGCGATCTGCACGCGGAGAACTTCGGCACGTACATGGACTCCAACGGCCGCCTGGTCTTCAACGTCAACGACTTCGACGAGGCCTACGTCGGCCCCTTCACCTGGGACCTGAAGCGCTTCTCGGCGTCGATCGCCCTCATCGGGTACGCGAAGGCGTTCAGTGACGAGCAGATCACCGAGCTGGTGCGCGTCTACGCGGGCGCGTACCGCGAGCGCATCCACGCCCTGGCCACGGGCGCGAAGAGCGACGAGGTGCCGCCGTTCACCCTGGACACCGCCGAGGGCCCCCTGCTGGGCGCCCTGCGGGCCGCCCGTTCGCTGACCCGCTTCGAGCTGCTGGACTCGATGACCGAGATCCGCGACTTCGAGCGCCGCTTCGCGCCGGGCGGCGGCTCCATCGAGCTGGACGCGGCCACCCGCTACAAGGTGCTGGCGGCCTTCGACGGCTATCTGGAGACGCTGCCGGACTCCTCGCTGGCCCGCCCGGACTCCTACCGCGTGAAGGACGTCGTCGGCCGCCGCGGCATCGGCATCGGCTCGGCCGGCCTGCCGTCGTACAACATCCTCCTGGAGGGGCACAGCGACGCCCTGGAGAACGACGTCGTGATCTACATCAAGCAGGCCCAGACCCCGGCCGTCTCCCGGCACATCACGGATCCGGCCATCGCCGGCTACTTCCAGCACGAGGGTCACCGCACGGTGATCTCCCAGCGCGCCCTGCAGGCGCACGCCGACCCGTGGCTGGGCTGGACCGAGCTGGACGGCGCGGGCCAGCTGGTGGCCGAGGTCTCGCCGTACGCCGTCGACCTGGACTGGGGCGACATCGACGACCCGGAGGAGATCGCGCAGGTCGTCGCCGACCTGGGCCGGGCCACGGCCTCGATGCACTCGGCGGCGGACGACACCTCGGGCGAGTCCCTGGTGCCGTTCTCCACCGAGCGGGCCATCGACGCGGCCATCGCGGCCGACGAGGAGGGCTTCGCGCCCCTCCTGGTGGACTTCGCGCACAGCTACGGCGCACGCGCGCGTGCCGACCACCAGATCTTCGTCGACCTGTTCCGCAACGGCCGGATTCCGGGGCTGTAACGACCTCGTGCACGGTTGGCCGTGGCTCGGCGCCCGGGTTACTCGTTGAACTGGGCATGATGGGGGTTGGGGCACGCGAGTTGATCGTGGCGGA